>JAHWKI010000027.1 GCA_019347975.1 Gemmatimonadota bacterium | reverse complement strand
TCCGGGCGGAGGCGGCGGGGACGAACGAGCCGATCTGCGCCAGGAGCTGGATGTGTCCGACCTGTCTCAGGAGCGTGCTCTTCCCCGCCATGTTGGGGCCGGTGAGGTTCATGACGCGTGGCTATGGATCCAGCACCACGTCGTTCGGGATGAACTCCTCGCGGGGCATCATCGTCTCCACCACGGGGTGGCGGCCGGCGCGGATGGCGAGGTCGAAGCCGGTGTGGACCTCCGGGCGGACGTAGCCGCGGCGCTCGGCCAGCCGGGCGAGGCCCGCCAGGACGTCGAGCGCGGCGATCCCCGCCGCCGTGTCGAGCAGGCGCGGGACGGCGCTGGCGACCTGGCGACGAAGGTCGCCGAAGAGGCGCGCCTCCAGCTCGGCGATCCGGTCCTCGGCGCCCAGCACCTTCGCCTCCCATTCATCCAGCTCCTCGGTCACGTACCGCTCCGCGTTGGCCAGCGTCTGCTTGCGACGGTACTCGGCGGGCACCCGCTCGAGGTTGGTCCGGGTGACCTCCAGGTAATACCCGAACACCTTGTTGAAGCCGACCTTGAGCGAGGAGATCCCCGTCCGCTCCCGCTCCCGCGCCTGCAGCGACGCGATGAAGTCCCGGGCGCCGTCCCTGGTCTCCCGGAGCTCGTCCAGCCCGGCGTCGTAGCCGGTACGGATCACGCCGCCTTCGGCCATGGAAGCGGGCGGATCGTCGGCGAGGGCGCGTGCGATCCGGTCGAGCACGTCGGTGAGAGGATCCATGCCATCCCGAAGCTCGGCGAGCAGGGAGGCGCTGGCGGATCCGAGGGCCTCCAGGACGGGAGGGATCCGGGCGAGGGACTGGCCGAGGGCGGCCAGCTCCCGGGGGGTGACCCGACCGGCGCCGACCTTGGCGGCGAGGCGCTCGAGGTCCCGGACCTGCTTCAGCTCCGCGCGGAGGCCGCGGCGGAGGGTGGGGTCGTCGACGAGCTCGGCGACGGCTTCCTGGCGGTCCCAGAGCGGCTCCGGGGCGACGAGCGGACGGAGGAGCCAGCGCCGGAGGAGGCGGCCGCCCATGGCCGTGACCGTCTCATCGATCACGTCGATGAGAGTCGCCGGGGTGCCCGGTGGGGCGTCGGCGCGGAGGGGCGCGACGAGCTCCAGGTTGCGCCGTGTCATCTCGTCGAGCGCCATGGCATCGCCGGGCCGCTCGAGGCGCGGGCGGCGCAGGATCTCGGCCGAGGCGGGCTGGACCTCCCGGACGTAGGTGAGGAGTGCGCCGAGGGCGCCGATCAGGGCGTGATCGCCGTCCTGGAAGCCCAGGCCATCGAGGGTATGGAGGGAGAAATGGCGACGGATCTCGTCGGCGGCCATCTCCGGATCGAAGAGCCAGTCCGGCCGGAAGGTGGGGGTGGGGCCATCGAAGCGGTCGATCCCCTCGCGGGTCCGCGGGAGGAGGATCTCGGCCGGCTCGAAGCGGGCGAGCTCCGCGTCGAGGCGGAGAGCGGCAACGCGGGTGCCGACGAACTCGCCGGTGCTGACGTCCACCGCGGCGAGAGCGGAGTCGTCGTCACCGATGACGAGGGCGACCAGCCAGTTGTTGCGGCGCTCTTGGAGGAGCGCGTCGGAGAGGATGGCGCCCGGGGTGATGGTCTCGACGACCTCCCGGCGGATGATGTCCTTCGACTCGTCCGGGTCCCCGACCTGCTCGCAGATGGCGACGCGGCGGCCGAGCCGGACGAGCCGCTGGAGGTACTCGTCACGCGCCTTCGCCGGGATGCCGGCGAGAGGGACGTGCGCGGCGCCGCCGTTGTTGCGGGAGGTGAGGGTCAGGCCGAGGAGCCGGGCGCCCTCCTCGGCGTCCTCGTAGAACATCTCGTAGAAGTCACCGACGCGGAAGAAGACCAGGGCATCGGAATGGCGGGCCTTGGCCTCGCGCCACTGGCGCATGAGGGGGGTGTCTTCCTGCTTCGGCATGCGGTCCGGCAGTGGATACAGCGGGGACGCGATCGAGTGGCCGAAAGCTAGCGGCGGGCCGGCGCGGGCGGCAACCGGGTTGACCGCGCGGAGGTCGCCCCGTACCATCCGGTGAACGTCCGTCGCCCCGATGTGGGGGTCGATCCTTCGACAGGGTCGTACCGCCAGGGAGCGACGGACGTTCGTGCATCCGTACCCGACCGCCGCGAGCGCCATAACCCCCTGATGCCGTTGCACAAAGTAGCTCCCCGCCCACGCACCCGCCCCCGCGAGGAAGCCGCGCTGCGCGCGGCCATTCTCGACGCCCTCGGCGACGCCGTGGTGGCCTCGGACCGGGACGGCCGGATCATCTACTGGAACCAGGCCGCCCAGGCGCTGTTCGGGTGGAGCGGGTCGGAAGCGATCGGGGGCGATGTCGCCGCCATGCTGGCGGCCGATGGGTCACGGGGTGATGCCGTGGCGATCCTGCGTCACGTGCGCGCAGGCGAGACATGGGCCGGCGATTTCTTCGTGAAGGACCGCAACGGGCGCGCGTTCCCCATCCAGGCGACCACCACTCCGGTGCGCGACGATCGGGGCGAGATCGTGGGGATGGTCGGCGTGGCCCGGGACCAGTCGGCGCAGCACGAGGCGGCGGAGGTGCTGCGGGAGACGGAGGAGCGGCTGGAGCTGGTTCATCGGGCGACGGCGTCGGTCATCTGGGAGTGGGACCTGCGGACGCGGGAGCTCCGCTGGAACGACGCGATCGGGGACGCCTTCGGCTACCCCCCGGACGCGGTCGACGGCACGGTGCTGTGGTGGGAGGAGCGGGTCCATGCCGAGGACCGGGAGCGCGTGCGCGATGGCCTGGCGATGGCGCTGGCCGAAGGCCGTCGCTTCTGGACCGAGGAGTACCGCTTCCTGTGCGGGAACGGCAGCTACGCGCTGGTCTTCGACCGGGCGTACGTCGCGCTCGATGGCGACGGCGCGCCCGTCCGGGTGGTCGGTACGATGCTGGACCTGACCGAGCGGCGGCGGGCACACGACGCGGCGCGGTTCCTGTCCCAGGCCGGGATGCTGCTCGACCTCTCGCTCGATTACGAGGCCACCCTCCCCAGCCTGGCTCGCCTCGCCGCTCAGACGGTCGCCGACGGGTGCCTCCTGCTGATCGCCACGGGGGATCGGGTGGAGCAGGTGGTCGCGGCCGCCCGGGATCCGGAGCGGCAGGGTGCGCTGGATCGCGTGGCTGCCCGGCTGTTCGCGAGCGGGCTCCGCGGCACGATCACCGAGCGCGTGCTCCGCCACGGGAAGAGCGTGGCCCTTCCCGAGCTGTCCCCGGCGCTCCTGGAAGGGGCAGACATGGACGAGGAGCTCCGGGCCGCGGCGCAGGATGCCGGCCTCTCGGGCCTGGTCCTGGCGCCGATGACCGCTCGCGGCGAGACGGTCGGCGCCGTTCTCCTCGGGCGGATGCCGGGGAGCCCGCGTCAGGGGGAAGAGGACGTGCGGGTGGCGGAGGAGCTGGGGCGACGGGTCGGGCTCGCGGTGGACCATGCGAGGCTGTTCCAGTCCGCCGAGGTGGCGCGCCGGGCGAAAACGGACTTCCTCTCCGTGATCTCCCACGAGCTTCGTACACCGCTCACCGCCGTCATGGGATACGCCGACCTCCTCGCGGCGCAGATCGCGGGGAAGCTGAACCGTGCGCAGGGGCAACAGGTCGAGCGGATCCAGGCGGGTGCGCAGAAGCTGCTCCAGGCGATCGAGGCGATCCTCGCGTACGCGCGGTTGGAGACCGGGCGGGAGCGACCGCAGCTGGAGCGGGTCCGGCTGGACCGGCTGCTGGGGCGGGTCCGGGACGTGGTCGGTTCCAAGGCGACGGAGCGCGGGGTCTCGTTCGAGGAGGATCTGTCCGCGGCGCCCGCGTTCGTTTGTGTGGACGTGGAAAAGGCCGCGCACGTGCTGCTGGCACTGCTGACGAACGCGCTGAAGTTCTGTGGCGATGGTGGCCGGTGCGGCCTGCGAGTGGCGGAAGAGGGTGACCAGCTCGTGTTCGACATCACCGACAGCGGCCCGGGGGTCGCGCCGGAGCATCTGCCGCACCTCTTCAGCCCGTTCTGGCAGGCGGAGCAGCCGGAAGTACGACGGTCCAGCGGCTCGGGTCTGGGGCTGACACTCGCCCGCCGCTTCGCCCGCTTGATGGCGGGAGATGTGGCGCTGCTCACCACTTCCGACGCCGGTACGACGTTCCGGTTCACGATGCCGCTCGAGCCCGTCTGAGGCCCGCTTCCCGGCTGGCCTTCCGATCTGCTGGTCTCTATCTTGATGCCCCGATTGCCCGGGGCCGGACCCGCGAGGGCGCGTCCGGGTACACTGCGGCACGTCGAGCACCCGACGATCGGGCAAGAGCTGTGAGCGAGCGGAAGAATACCAAGGTCTTCGACAGTTACAACGCGGGGTACGCGCAGTCGATCTACGAATCGTTCGCGCGAGACCCCGCTTCCGTTGATGCGTCGTGGCGGGCGCTCTTCGGGATGAGTCCCGAGGCGGCGGGGCTGCTCCCCGTCCGGGGAGCGGGCGGGGGCCCGACGCGTGCCCAGCTCCGTGCGGCAATCGCCGCCGCCGAGCTGGTGGATGCCCACCGGCTGCACGGCCACACGGCGGCGCGACTGGACCCTCTCGGCTCCGAGCCCCGTGGCCACCCGATGCTTTCCCCCGAGTTCCACGGCATCCAGGCGAGCGATCTCGCCGCCATTCCGGCGTCGCTGCTGGACCTGGGCGATCCGGGCGTCAGCATGGAGGCCGTGCTCGGCTGGCTGCGAGCCACCTACACCGGGACCATCGGCTACGAGTTCGAGCACATGGAGGATCCGCAGCGGCGGGAGTGGCTGCGGGAGCGGATCGAGGGGGGCGAGCACCGCCGGCCGCTGTCCGCCGAAGAGAAGCGGCGCCTGCTTGCGCGGCTCACCGAGGTCGAGGCGCTGGAGCAGTTCCTCCACCGCGCCTATCTGGGGCAGAAGCGGTTCTCCGTCGAGGGGAACGACATGCTGGTGCCCATGCTGGACCTGGCCATCGAACGGGCCGCCGCGGCGGGCGCCCGTGAAGTCGTGCTGGGGATGGCCCACCGTGGGCGGCTCAACGTCCTGGCCCACGTCCTCGGCCGCCCGGTGGAAAAGATCCTGGCGGAGTTCGAGGGGCAGCAGCAGGGGACCGGCACCGGTGACGTGAAGTACCACCTGGGCGCCGAGGGCACCTACGCCACCGCGTCCGGCGACCCGCTCACCGTCACCATGGCGCCGAACCCGAGCCACCTGGAGTTCGTGAACCCGGTGGTGGAGGGCGTCGCGCGGGCCAAGCAGACCCGGGTGGAGGGGAAGCGGACGACGCGGGACCTGTCCCGGGTCCTCCCCGTCCTCATGCACGGGGACGCGGCCTTCGCCGGGCAGGGGATCGTCGCGGAAACGCTGAACCTGGCGCGCCTGCGCGGATACGAGACCGGCGGGACGCTCCACCTGATCGTGAACAACCAGATCGGCTTCACGACGGACCCGGGCGAGGCGCGATCGACCGATTACGCCAGCGACCTCGCCCGCGGCTTCGACCTGCCGGTCTTCCACGTCAACGCGGACGACGCGGAGGCGTGCCTCGCCGTGGTCCGGCTGGCGCTGGAGTTCCGGACGCACTTCGAGGCGGACGTGCTCATCGACCTGGTCGGGTATCGCCGGTACGGACACAATGAAGGGGACGAGCCGGCGTACACGCAGCCGCGCATGTACGCGAAGGTCGCCGAGCACCCCACGGCATTGAAGCAATGGGCGAAGGCGCTGGTGGAGGAAGGCACCGTCGACGAGGCGGACGTTACGGCGGTGTGGGACCGGACGTACGAGCGGCTGGCCGACCTGCAGCGGAAGGTGAAGGACGGGGCCCCGAACCCGAAGAAGGGACAATCCGTGTCGGCGCCGGTGGAACCGGCCACGCTCGAGCCGCCGATCCCCACGGTGGTCGAGGCCGCGAAGCTCCTCTCCTACGACCGCCAGCTCCACAGCTGGCCCGACGGCTTCACCCCGAATCCGAAGCTGGAGAAGCAGCTCGCGAAGCGGTCCGAGTCGCTGAGCGCCGGCTCGGGCATCGACTGGGCGCACGCCGAGTCCCTGGCTTTCGCCTCCCTCGTCGCCGAGGGGACGCCCGTCCGGCTCTCCGGCCAGGACGTCGTGCGGGGCACGTTCAGCCAGCGGCACCTGATGCTGCGGGACGTGGAGACGGGCGAGGGCTTCACACCGCTGGTCGAGCTGGAGGAGGCGACGGCGCCATTCGAGGTCTACAACAGCCCGCTTTCGGAGGCGGGCGCCATGGGCTTCGAGTACGGCTACAGCGCCGCGTCGCACGACTGGCTCGTGCTGTGGGAGGCGCAGTTCGGGGACTTCGTCAACGGCGCCCAGGTCATCGTCGACCAGTTCCTGGTGGCGGGCCGCGCGAAGTGGGGGGAGGAGGCGAGGCTGGTCCTGCTGCTGCCCCACGGCTACGAGGGGCAGGGTCCGGAGCACTCGAGCGCACGGCTGGAGCGGTTCCTCCAGCTCGCGGCCGAGGACAACATCCGGGTGGCCAACTGCACCACCCCCGCCCAGTACTTCCACCTGCTCCGCCGCCAGGCACGCCTCGAGGAGATCCGCCCCCTCGTCGTGTTCACGCCGAAGAGCCTGCTTCGCCACCCGCGGGCCGTTTCGACCCTGGAGGACCTGGCCGAGGGCAGGTTCCGCCTGATCCTCGACGACGAACGTGCGCGCGAGGCGCCGGAGAAGGTCCGTCGCGTCGTCCTCTGCACCGGCAAGCTCTACTACGACCTCGTCGGCGGCGAGGAGCGGGAATCCGGCGCCGACGTGGCGGTCGTGCGGATGGAGCAGCTCTACCCGTTCCCGGACGAGGCGCTCCGCGACATCCTCGAGCGGTACGGCTCCGCCACGGAGCTGATCTGGGCGCAGGAGGAGCCCGCCAACATGGGCGCCTGGAGCTACATGGCGCCGTGGCTCCACGAGCTCGGCGGCGACCGGCTGGCGATCGGCTACGTCGGCCGGCCGGAGCGGGCGAGCCCGGCGGAAGGCTACAAGAAGGCGCACGACGAACAGCAGGCCCGGATCGTACGGGACGCGTTCGGCGAGGGGGCGGAGCTCCCCCGCTCGCTGGTGGCCAGAAAAACGTCGCAGGAAGGGTCCGGCAAGGGCGCCCCCAAGAGCTCGGGGCGCTGACGGGGCACACAGCTTGCCCTCAGGAAGGGCGGCCGGCTCGCCAGGACGCGGCCGGCCGTTTCACATCGACCGAGGAGGGTCGCATGTCATCCTTCGGGATCTACATCATCGGCTTCATCATCTTCACCGCGGGGCTGGCGATCGCCGCCTACCTGCTGGGCGTTCAGCCCATATGGATCGGGGTGGGCGTCATCGTCCTCATGGGGCTGGGCGTACTGATGGGCGTCAGCTCGACCCGGCGGAGGGACCCGCCGGAGGCCTAGGAGCCCGCGCCCGCCACGGCTCGCTCCCGGTGGTCGAGGAGCCACATGGACTCGACGCTCTCCCGCCTCTGGCCGAGGAGCGCGGCGAGATCGGGATCCGTCGTTTCTCCCGCGCCGGCGACGGCGGCGTCGAGAGCGAGCCGGATCGCGTTCGGCGCGTCCACCGTCCGGCACCGCTCCACCGCGTCGTGGTCCAGGCGGTCGGCCAGGGCGAGGATCCGGGCGGACAGGGGCAGCCCCGGTGACCAGCGGACGGCGGCGTCCCGGACCACCTCCGCGACGCCGCGGTCGAAGCCGAGGTTGTCCAGGAGCTGCGCCGAGCGTCCCGCCACCTCGCCCGCGCCACCCGCGCCGAGCAGACGACCCACCTCGTGGGTCCGCGCGGCGGTGCGCAGGACCTCCCGTGCGCGGCCGTCGAGCGTGGACCCCAGCGCCTCGGCCAGCAGCCCGGCCACGCTCGCCGCGCGGGCGCCGTGGCCCGGTCCCGCGCCGGAGCGGTCATCGCCGATGTGGAGCCACGACCGCGGCAGCATCCCGCCGGCCTCGCCCCATTCGTCGAGGGTCTCGGCCTGCGCCCGGGCGAGGGTTTCCGTCGCCTCGAGGAGCTCGAGCATGGACACGGCCTGCGAGAGGGAGGCATCCAGCTCGAACAGCTGGAAGGGCTTCAGGAGGTAGCCGGTCACACCGCGGGCGAGGGCTTCGCCGGCGGTCCGCTCATCGTCGTCACCGGTGATCAGGATCACGGGCTTGAGGGGCGCGGTCGCGAGCAGAAGGCGGGACAGCTCCAGCCCGGAGATCCCCGGAAGGTGAAGGTCCAGCAGGCAGATGTCGTACGACAGCGCCCGCTGCCGCATGCGGTTCAGCACGTCCTCGGCCGAATCCGCCGTGACCACTCCGTACCGGTTCCGGGAGAGATGGGAGCCGACCATCTCCCGCAGCGCGACGTCGTCCTCCACCAGGAGGATCCGGTGCCGCGCGTGGCGCGTCACGCCGCCACCCGCTCGCGGAGGTCGCTCATGCGGTCCCGTAGACGTCCGATGGCCCGGGTCCGGATCTGTGAGACCCGCGACTCCGTCACCTCCAGCAGCACGGCGATCTCCCGGAGCTTCATCTCCTGGAAATCATACAGCCGAAGCACGAGGCGCTCCCGCTCGTCGAGGCCGTCCATCTCCCGGTGCAGCCGCTCCAGCTCCTGACGACGCGTCAGCCCATCCTCGGCGTCCTCCCCCTCCACCGTGACCACGTCCCGCAGCCGCTTCGCCTCCCCGCCCTCCCCGCCGATCCGATCTTCCAGGGATAGCGGGATGGCCCGCGCCGCGTCCGTCTTCCAGCTCCACAGCGTCGCCACGTCCACCCCCAGAACCTCCGCCACCTCCCCGTGACGCGGCAGACGGTTCAACCGCACCGCAAGCCGGTCCTCCGTATCCGTCAGACGACGCTGCCGCCGCCGCACCGACCGGGGCGCATCATCACGCCGCCGCAGCTCGTCCAGCATCGCGCCACGGATCCGCGGCGCGGCGAACGTGCTGAAGCGGTAACCCCGTTCCGGGTCGTAGGACTCCACCGCGTCCAGCAGCCCCAGCATCCCCGCGCTCGCCAGCTCTTCGTGGTCCATCGAGCTTCCGAGCGACGTCGACAGCCGCCGCGCGAAGTACCGCACCAGCGGAAGATGACGCTCCACCAGCCGCTCCCGCGCCCTCTCGTCTCCGCTCCGGCGGTACAGCCGCCAGTCCGAACGCTCCGTCATCAGATCGTTTCGCATTGGGTCCGTTGTTCTGGGGTTCGCTCGACGCCATCCTGAGGCAACGACCGTTCCTCTCCGCCGCTCGTTCGAGACCCCACGCCTCCTCTCCCCGATCGTGTTGTGGAGCAAGTACTTCGCGGGTGTCCGCAGATCAGGGCCCGGCCGGCTCGGCGCCGCAGGGAGCCCGAGAATGTCGAGAAAGCGGAATAAATTGCCGGGTGACATGCGGCAGCATCTGCCGGTGTCGGGAGACCTTCTTCCTGCGCCGGCGCCGCGGCGGCCGGTCCGGAACGGGCAGCTCCGGAGGGAGCGCGGCGTGCGGCGTGAGAAACCCGTCGGGGGGAGGCGGGTAGGAGAACGCACTTGACCCCCCGCATGGCGACGGAAATGCTGATAGGGGCGGGGATTCCTGCATCGGGAGCGTTGATGGATCATCTGGTCGTGGTGCCACATCCGGTGCCGATCGCCCTGGAAGCGCGCTCTATTCGTCACAACGCGGTTCCTGAAGGGGCCGTCGGACTCGGCTACTACTACGACGGGCGGCTGATCGCCCGGAGCGTGGTGGCGGTGGGAGCGCTGGATACCATCCAGTCGCTGCTGGCAGCGCCGGTGTCGGTGGCGCTGGCCGCGCGAGAGGATGAGGAGGGGAACATCGACGGGCGGATCTGCCTGGTGCTTCCAGTGGAGGAGGACGGGGAGGAGGGTGGCGAGTCCGCGGAGGCGTGGCGGGAGAGCGTGCCGATGCCGCCGCCCGAAGTGGAGAGCGGGTACGGGGAGGGTCCGGGAGCGGGGGCGGGGGCGCCGGGTGAGGAGGATGAGGAGGACGGGAGCTCGCCGCGGTTCGCGCTGCTGCCGATCGGGAATGTGGTGCGCCCTGCGGTGGATCGTCGGCACCCGGAGGACGTGGCGACCGACGCGAAGGAGATGCTGGAGATCCTGCTGTCCGGTGGGGGGAAGGACGCGGTACAAAAGGCGATCGACGACCTGCTGGGGAGCATCTAGGGACCGCCGGGGCGTGGCGAGCGAGGAGGAAGGGCGGTTCCGGACCATCTTCCGGCGTGCCCACGCGGGTCACGCCGGGTGTCTCGAGGACGAGTGGCTCATGGTGCCGTGTCGGCTCCCCGACGGGAGGGAGGCCGAGCGGTCGCTGGTCTGGTCCAGGCGCAATGGTCCCTGGCGCCGGATCGCCGTCCTGTGGGTCGGCGCCGCCCCCGGCAACGCGGGGGGGAGGGGCTCCGGCGAGATGGGAGCGCACGCGACGCGGATTCCCTTCGGGGGAGACATCGCGGGCGCCAACCTGGACCTGCTGCTGGAGAGCGCGGGCCTGGACCGTAACGACACGTTCCTGGTGGCGGCGCTGAACCAGCTTCCGGATCGCGGCGGTGGCGAACCGAAGGTGGCAGAGCTTCGGCGCCCCGTGGGGGAGTACCCGTCCAGCGCGCACCTCCTGCGTGACACCCTGCTGGCGGCGGGTCCGCGGCTGGTGGTCGCGCTGGGGAACGTCGGGCTCCGGATCACCGTGGCGGCGGCGATGCTCGAGCGTCGGGAGCGGCTGATGCTCCCCGGGCTGCCGCGCCTGGAGTCGGCGGGGCTGGAGCGCGGGCGGGCCGCGCGGTGGCCCGGCGGGGAGCTCGCGCCGGATGACGCGTTCCTGGACGCATGGAGGGACACCACGGATGATGCTCCCCTGCCGCGCCTCCTCTGGCTCCTCCACCCGAGCGCGCAGAACATGAGCCCGTTCGCGGGTCCCGAGACCGCGTTCCACACGCGGATGGTGGAGACGCGGGCGGCGCTCCGCTCGGCGGTGACGGAGCTCTTCGGCGAACCGCGGGCCGAGCCGGCGGAAGTGGCGGGTGGAAGGGACTCCGATGGTGCACGGGGAGTGTATGCGCTGCCCGAGTGGCGCCGGTCCGTGGGGCCGCGGCATCGCGAGCTCGTGGCGCTGTGGCGAAAGAAGGGGCTCTAGTCAAGTCGTTGCACGGTGGGGAGCCCTGCTTTACCCTTCGCGCATGTTCTTCCCAAGGCGCAAAGTCCCGCTCCGGACGAGGATCCCGACGGTCCTCGTGCGCCTCGCCACGGACGAGGGCGAGGTGAGCGTGCGTGCGCGCTGGCGGCACCGCCCGATCGACCTGCAGCGGCGGATCCTCTTCCTCATGCGGCAGGGGCAGCCGATCTGGCTGGAAGACGAGTGGGGGCACGCGGTGTCGTTCCGGGCGGAATGCGTCTGGGGGGCCGCCGTGGACGGGCGAGGCGCCGGGCCGCAGCAGGGCGTGCGCGGCGACTAGCCGGTCGGTCCGCCGTCCTCCGGCGGAGGCCCCGTCACGGTGAAGTGCACGGGGATCTGAACGATCACCCGGACCGCCTGATCGCGGTTCTTGGCCGGACGGAAGCGCATCCGGGCCGCGATTCTCTCCGCCAGGGCGTCCAGGGCGGCGTGCCCGGAGGAGCGCGAGACCATGCTCCGCACTACCTGCCCCCGCTCGTCCAGCCACAGCCGGAGAACCGTCTCACCTCCCGCGCGGACCGCCTGCAGCTCCGCCGGATACTGCCCCTGGATCAGCGTGCTCACCTCCTCGGCGTTCAGGAGCGCGGGGAGCGTGTACTCCACCTGGAACGGCTCGAAATCCTGGAGGGCGTCCACCGTCGGCCCCGCCCGGGCCTGCAGCGTGAGGTCCAGCGACAGCCTGCGTCCGGCCGGCACCACCACCTCGAGCAGGAGCGAGTCGTGGTTGGCGTGGACGACACGGATCCGCCAGCGTCCCTCCGGCAGGTCGTCCAGGGCGTATTCCCCGCGGGCGTCGCTCCACGCCGACACGCCGCGGCCGACCACCTCGATGTTGGCGTAGGCGACCGGGCGATCCCCGTCCGAGCTGCGGACGAAGCCGTGGACGTTCCCTCCCGGTGGGGCCGCTGTCAGAGAAGCGGCGAGGACGAGGGGCCAGGCCACGAGCGTCATCGCCAGACCACGCCGGCGCCGTCCTCCTCGCCGGGTTCGAGGAGGCTCAGGGCTCCGTCCACGATCTCCGCGTAGCGGCGGCCATCCACGACGAGCCGGACCAGCCGTGCGCCGCGAGGGACCTCCACCACCAGCTCGCCGCCCGCCCCGCCGACCACCTCGATCCGGTCCGACCCGATCCGAAAGACCGGATCGCGGAGGGTGCCGACGGCCGAGACGGAGACGCCGGTCGCGTCGGAGCGGAGCAGCCGGATCCTGGCGTCCTCCAGGCCAGTCACGAGGACCTCGACCTCGCGGGCCTCGGAAAGGCCGACGCCCACCGGCGCGGCCGGAACGTCGGCGGCTGGAGGGCGCACCACCCGGGGGACCGGACCGGGCGCCTCCACCGGCGTCGGAGCGGGGCGGACCGCTTCCACGAGCCATTCTCGCACGGGCGAGCCGGGCACGGTGGCGGAGGCCGCCGCTGCGATAACGAGCACCAGCACGGCGGCGCGGACCAGAGACAAGCCGCCGAAGCCCCATCGGCGGCGTGCGACGGGCGGCGCGGCCGCGGGAGCCGGCACGTCCAGCCGGGTGAGGGCAGCGGCGAGACGGGCATTGGTGCGTGTCAGCGCGTCCAGCTCGGCGCGGCACTCGCCGCAGACGAGCAGGTGCTCGGCGTCGCCGGCGCGCTCGCGCACCGGAAGCCCGTCGTCCAGGAAAGCCTGGAGCGTACCTTCATCCAGATGTGTCATTTATCTTCTCTTCCGCCCGCAGCGCGATGTAGGACTTCTCGAACCTCTTCGCGGCCCGGGCCAGCAGCGTGCCGACCGACCCGGGTGCTACATCCACCACACGAGCGATCTCGTCGTATTTGAATCCTTCCTCCCTCATGAGCAGCATGGTCCGATCCCGTTCCGGGACACGGTCCAGCGCGGCGCGCACCAGAGCGATCTGCTCGCTCCTCTCCAGCGCCACGTCCGGTGCCACGGAGCCCCGTCCCGTGGGGACGTGGCCGCGCAGCCGGCGGTGCCGCTCCGACTTGCGAGCCCGGTCGCGGATGAGGTTGGTGGCGACCGTGAACAGCCATGGCCTCACCTCGCCCTCCGGCAACGACTGCTTGGTCAGCCGGACGAACGCCTCCTGGGCCGCGTCATCCGCCGCGTCCGGGTCCCCTGTCAATCGCTGGAGGTAGCGGAACAGCGGCGGATAGAGGCGCTGGAACAGCCGCTCAAACTCCACGGCCGCACCCCTGCTCGTACCCGACGGAGAAACGCTCGGAGGCATTCATGTGTGACAGGAAATCACCGGGTTCGGGACGATATAGGCGAGGCCACCGATGTCGCTCGTTCAGCCGAAAGGTAAGGCCGCGACCGCTCCACGGTAGAGAATATCGTTGATGAGAAAAAACCTGACACGAAGAACACGAGGCGACGAAGGACACGAATCCGGATCATACCTCCGGGGCACTCGGTCCGCTTCGTCCCTACGAGCTCTTCGTGTCAGGTTTTTATCCCGGGTTGCGAACCCCGATCATCGCGGGTAGACCGTCGGTCACGAAGCGGGTCGAATTGGCACGCGCACGCGGGAATTCTGCCACTCGATGAGCAGCCCGGTGTCCCCTCCCTCCATGGCTCGGATCGTGAACTGCTCGATGGGCGCCTGCGTGGCTTCGTGGGCGACGTCGGCGCGTCCCACCTCCTGCGCCCGGACCTCCGGCGAGTAGCGGCCCTCATGGCCCCACTGGGAGGTGGAGCGGTTGACGATCACCGTCCACTGCTCGCCCTGCCGGGGCACGGTGTACAGCGAGTAGGACCCCGGCTCGACGCGCAGTCCGGCGATCTGGGCCGGCACGTCGAGATGGATGATCGTCGGCTCGTTCGCGCCGGTCCTCCAGAGCGTGTCGTACGGCACCGCGTCGCCGCCGATCATGGTGCGGCCGCGGAGCTCGGGACGGCTGTAGCAGACCTTCGCCTGCCCCTCGCCAACGCTGAGGGTGGTGGAATCGTACGGGCTGGCGCGGTCCGCCAGGTCGCTGCCGGTGGCGGTGGGGCGGCAGGCCAGGTCGCCGGCGACGGCGGCGGGCGCGGCGGCCGTGTCCATGGCCATGGCGTCCTCCTGCGCGGCTTCGCCGCCGCAGGCGAGAGCCGCGGCCGCGAGGACGAGCGGGGTGAAGAGCTTCCAGCGTGACATCGTTTCCTCCTTCAGGAACGGTAGTAGGTGAGGCCCATGGCCTCGTGGACGCGCTGCATCGTGTCCGCTGCGATCAGGCGGACCGCTTCATTCCCGGCGTGGAGGATCTCGTCGACCACGCCGTCCCGTGCCGCGAACACCGCTCTCCGCTCCCGGATCGGCTCCAGGAACGCGTTGAGCGCCTTCGCGAGCTTCCGCTTCACTTCCACATCGCCGACCGCGCCGCGGCGGTAGCGGTCCTTCAGGTCATCCACCTCGGCCGTGTCGGGGTTGAAGAGATCGTGGTACGTGAATACCGGGTTCCCCTCGACCGTGCCCGGGATGTCGGCGCGGACGCGCTTTGGGTCCGTGTACATCCTCATCACCTGCTGCGTGACGGTGTTCTCGTCGTCCGAGAGCAGGATCGCATTGCCCAGCGACTTCGACATCTTGCTCATGCCGTCGATGCCCGGCAGGACGGCCTCGGCGCTCAGGAGCGGATCCGGCTCCGGGAAGACCTCGCCGTAGAGGTGGTTGAACCGCCGCGCGATCTCGCGGGTGATCTCGACGTGCGACAGGTTGTCCCGGCCGACGGGTACGAGGTGAGCGCGGGGGAGCAGGATATCGGCGGCCTGTAGGACGGGGTAGCCGACGAGGCCGAAGGGGAGCACCTCGAGGTCCGCGGCCTGGGCCATGTCCTTGATGGTGGGGAGCCGCTCGAGCCTGGGGAGCGTCACCAGCATCTCGAAGATCAGGTTGAGCTCGGCCGTCTGCGGCACGGCCGACTGCACGAAGATGGTGGCGGCGTCGGGATCGATGCCGAGGGCGAGATAATCCAGCACCATCTCGCGGATCATGTCCGGGATCCGAGCGATATGGTCCTTCTCCGGCTTCGTCGTCAGCGTGTGGAGATCGGCGATGATGAAGTAGCAGTCCAGCTCTCTCTGAAGGCGGACGCGGTTCTGGATGCTCCCAACCCAGTGTCCCAAGTGGAGCCGTCCAGTGGGTCGGTCACCGGTCAACATTCGCTTTCGTCCGGCGACCGCGCCGGTGCGCTCGCCTCCCTTCCCTTCCCGTTCCCTCACGTCCGCCATCCGTGCTCCTGCGCTCATCGTCGAATGTGTATTTCCGGCCCGCCGCGGCATCCTCACAGGGAATAGATGTTGCCCGTTCCCCTGCGTAGAGGAAAACGCCATGAGCGAGTTCGAGTCCGTCCTCGGAACCCGTGATCTCGGCCCCGGCCAGAGCCGGGAAGTCGAGGTGCACGGGGACGCTGTGCTGCTGATCAACATCGGCCAGATGTACTACGCCGTCGAAGCCCGCTGCCCCGAGAGCGGCTCCGCTCTCGAGCTCCGGGCGTCCATTGCACCGGTACCCGGTGCGCGTCGAGGGCAACGTGATCAAAGTGGGGCCTGCCGCGAGGCCTGGCTAGCGGTCGAGCTCGATGGGCGTCGCGCGGTCGAACAGCGCGCTGAGCTCCTCGCCGGCCAGGTCCGGAAACCGGCCGGCGGGGACCAGGGCCTCCCGCACCGGCACCTGCGGCTCATCAGCGCGGTAGAAGTGGACCGCCACGAGGCGGGCGGTCCCCAGTCGACCGGTGCCGTACGCTCCCGCGCCCGCGTTGCGGGCGATCCATGTGCCGTCGTCCCGCTCGAACTCCCGCTCGATCACGGCCGACCCCGGCTCTGCTTTTCCGGCGGTGGTCCCGCTCTCCGGAGTCGAAGGCGTCATGATGTCCCGGACCGGGACCGGCCCCGGCGCCCGGGAAGCGGGGGTGGAGCGGACGCGCTCGGGCGGCGGCTCCCGCGGCCCGTCGTTCTCGGGCGCCATCATGGCGGAGAGCCGCCGCCGAAATAGTCCACGAAAAGAGACTCGTCCTCCCGGAGACGAATGCGATGCAGGCGAACGGAGGGCGGCAGGCGCGTGGCGATCCGTGCCCATGCCCAGGCGGCGAGGTTCTCGGTGGTCGGAATGAGGCCGCCGGGGCCAAACTCCGCGACGTCGTGGTTGATGTGCCGGTGGTCGAGCGGCGCGATCACCTCCTCGCTGAGCACCCGGTCGAGGAGCCCGAGATCGACGGAGAAGCCGGTCTCCGGGTCCACCTCCCCCGCCACCGTCGCCTCCAGCGTGTAGCCGTGGCCGTGGCCGTGAGGGTTCGCGCACGCGCCGAACACCGCCACGTTCCGCTCCGCCGACCAGTCCTCCCGGTAGTATCGGTGCGCGGCCGCGAACGAAACACGGCGCGTCAGGTAGGCCTTCCCCATGAGAAGGAAAGCTAGACGCCACGGCGGTGAGCGTCCAGTCGAGCCCGGGGAAAGGGCCAGGGCCGGCGCGGAAATTGCCGCCCTACCGTACACACCGGTCACGGCCGCGCGACGGTGACGTAGCCGGAAGGCCCCTCCACGCAGTGAAGAATGGCGCGGACCAGCAACAACAGACCCGCCGTGAAAGATCCGATCATCCTCATCGCCGAGGACCACCTGGACAGCCGGGAAGCCCTGGGGGCCTTGTTGGAGGCATTCGGGTTCCGGGTCATTGCGGCGGTGAACGGCGCCCAGGCAGTGGACCTGGCCCGGGAGCGGCGCCCGGATCTGATCCTGATGGACATCATGATGCCGGAGCTGGATGGCTTCGAGGCGACGCGCCGCCTGCGGGGCTTTCCGGAGACGTGCGAGATCCCGATCATCACGCTGACGGCCATGGACGGCGCGCGCTCCCTGGCGCTGGACGCCGGCGCGAACGACTTTCTTCCGAAGCCGATCAATTCCGGCGTTCTCCTGAAAAAAGTACGCAGCTGGCTCAGCGAGTGAGGCCGTGATGGACACCTGGAGCTACGGCGAGGCGACCGCCCCCGCAGGGTTCCCGTGGCCGCCGGAGCAGGATGCGCCGGTGGTGATGGCGCTCGGCGAGACGTGGAAGTCCGCCACGTTCGACCCCGGCTCGTTTTTCAGGAGGATGCCGCCGAAGCCGGGCGTGGGCCCGGCCATCCTGTACTACCTGGTGGTGGGGATCCTGGTGGCGGGCGTGAGCCTCTTCTGGGACATGACGGGTGTGTTCACGAGACCGGCCGGGGACGAAGCGGTGGCCGCCGAGCTGGGCATCGGGACGCTCGATCCGGTGATCGGATTCCTCCTCTCACCGCTCCTCCTGCTCTTCGGGCTGGTGCTGTCGGCGGGAGTGTCCCACGTGCTTCTGCTGATGTTCGGCGGGGCGCGGAACGGATTCGGGGTGACGGTTCGGGTGTTCTGCTACGCCTACAGCCCCATGGTCTTCGGCGTGGTGCCGCTGCTGGGAACGCTGGTCGGGACGATCTGGATGATCGTGCTGTCGATCATCGGGCTGCGAGAGGCCCACGCTACCGACGGCTGGAAGGCGGCGCTGGCCGTTCTGCTCCCCTTCGTTCTGCTCGTGGGTCTGGTCGTGCTCATGGCGCTGTTCTTCGCGGCGACGGTCGCCGCGATCCTCACGCTGTAGCGGCCGCCCGTTCCGGTCACGCCTCTGCGGTGGCCGTCCCCGCGAAAGCCCCACCGGCTGGCGGGCGCTCGCCCGGCTGGATCGCGCGCAGCACCTCCTCGCCGTAGAACATGGAGATGTACTTGGCCTGTACCGGCGTGATGCGGCGAACGGCCCACACCAGCTCCACGTGGTTGGGCTCGCCGGGCACGCTCAGCAGGCGCATGCCCACCTCCCGTGGGAGGCGGTTCCCTTTCCGGTTGTTACAGGGTGAGCATGCGGCGACGACGTTGCCCCAGTCGTTCGCCCCGCCCCTGGAAATGGGGATGACGTGGTCGCGGGTGAGGAACTCCCGGCCGCGCAGGTCGCCGCGGTGGCGCGCGCAGTACTGGCAGCGGTAGCTGTCGCGGGCGAACAGGAAGGTGTTGGTGACCTGCCGCCTGAACTTTCTGGGCACGTGGACGTAGCGGACGAGCCGGATGACCACGGGGCACGGCATCTCGCGGTTCTCGGAGCGGAACACACGACTGCCATCCACCTCCAGGATCTCGGCCTTCCGGTCGATGACCAGGCGAAGGGCGCGACGGATAGGCAGGATCGTGAGCGGCTCGAACGACGCGTTCAGGGCCAGACAACCCATGGTCGTGACGAAAGCTCCTGTCCGGCAGGGGATCGACGCGGCCGGCCTGGCCTGCAACACACTTCGAATCAGAAGGGGCGGCGCGGCTGACCGCTCTGGATTTTAGCGCCACGATCAGAGAAGCGCCACCGGGTCGCGGTCCACGATGACGCGAATGGATCCCGTTCCGGTGCCGTAATCGCGGTAGAGAGCCCTGCAGAGGGCACCCAGCTGGCGGGCGGAGCGGGAGCGAAGGAGGAGGTGCCAGCGCCAGCGGTCGCGGATCCGGTCGATGGCGCAGGGGGCGGGCCCCAGCAGCGCGACCGCGTCGAGGGTGTGCTCCCGGAGGGCGGCGCGAACCCACGCGGCGAGCCCCTCGGCGGCCTCCTGCACCTGCTCCTCGGCGGTGCCGCTGATGACGACGTTGGCGAGACGGGTGTGAGGCGGGTACTCCGGCTCGCGCCGCTCCTCCAGCTCGCGCCGGGCGAAGCCGAGGTAGTCGTGATCGAGGGCGGAGCGAATGGCGTAGCTCCCGGGCATGGCCGTCTGGATCAGGACCTCTCCGGCCGTGCCCCCTCGCCCCGCCCTGCCAGCCACCTGGGTCAGGAGCTGGAACGTGCGCTCGCCCGCGCGGAAGTCGGGGAGGTTCATGCCAACGTCCGCGTTGATGACCCCGACCAGGGTGACGTTGGGGAAGTCGAGCCCCTTGGCGATCATCTGGGTGCCGAGGAGAATATCCACCTCCCGCCGCTCTACGCGGCCCAGGATCTCGTGGTGCGCCCACTTGCCGGAGGTGGTGTCCACGTCCATCCGGGCGATCCGCGCGGCGGGGAACGTCTCGGCGACGATGCGCTCGACCTGCTCGGTCCCGAGGCCACGGAAGGACAGCATCTCCGAGCCGCACTCGGTGCAGCGCGACGGCGGCGCCTCCTCGTGGAAGCAGTAGTGGCAGATCAGGCGACGGCGGGTGCGGTGGTAGGTCAGGGAGACGTTGCAGCGCCCGCACTGCCAGACGTGGCCGCAGTCGCGGCACTGCACGAAGCTGGCGTAGCCCCGCCGGTTGAGGAGGAGGATGGTCTGCTCGCCGCGCCCGAGCCGGGCGTGGATCGCCTCTTCCAGCGGCTCCGACAGCACGGGCCGCTTCGCAGCCGGGTCGGCCGGGCGGGGGGCCGCGGGAAGGCCGGCCGGAGCACCCTCGTCCTTCGGACGGCGGAGATCCACCACCCGGACCGCGGGCAGGGGCCGGCCCTCCACGCGGATGGGCAGCTCCAGGAGGGTGTACTTACCCTTCTGGACGTTGGCCCAGCTCTCGAGGGCCGGCGTGGCGCTCCCCAGGACGCACACGGCGCCCGCGATCCGGGCCCGCACGATCGCGACCTCGCGGGCGTGGTAGCGCGGCGCCTCCCCCTGCTTGTAGCTGCCCTCGTGCTCCTCGTCCACGATGACGGCGCCGAGGTCCCGGACCGGGGCGAAGATGGCCGAGCGTGCCCCGACGGCGATGCGCCGCTCGCCGTCCCGGAGCATGCGCCAGGCGTCGTAGCGCTCGCCTTCGGAAAGGGCGGAGTGGAGCACGGCCACGTCGTCGCCGAAGCGGGCGCGGAAGCGGGCGACCGTCTGTGGCGTGAGCGCGATCTCCGGGACCAGGACGATGGCCCCGCGGCCGGCGTGGAGCACCTCCCGGAGAAGCTCGATGTAGACGCGGGTCTTGCCGGAGCCCGTAACGCCGCGGAGAAGGAAGGTCCCGCCGCCGGCGCCGGCGGCCGTTCGCAGCGGAGCCAGGGTGGACTGCTGATCGGGGGTGAGGGGCGGGAGCGGACCCTCTTCCGCCGGAATGTCGGCGAACGGGTCGCGGTCCACCACCTCGTCGTCGAACACGGCGACGCCGCGCTCCACGAGCCCGTTCAGAACGGAGTAGGAGAACCCCTGCTCGCCGAGCTGCTGCACGGCGACGGCGCCACCGGCGGCCTCGATGAACTCGAAGCACTCCCGCTGGCGGGCCGCCCGGCCGAAGACCTCCTCCCGGAGCGTCAGGCTCGGCAGCTCGCGTGTCAGCCTGAGAATTCGGCGGGTCTTCACGGGATTCCGCCCGGCGTCGGTCATGGGGTTGGGAAGGGCGGCGCGGAGCACGAGGCCGACGGAAGAGACGTAGTAGTCGGCGATCCAGCGGGCGAGGCGGAGGAGGTCGGGACCCGCGCTGGGCCGCTCCTCCAGCACCCGGAGGACGTCCCGGACCCGCGCGTCCGGCTCGCCCTGCGCGGTGCCCAGGACCCACCCCACCAGACGGCGGGGACCGAAGGGGACCTCGACGCGAGTCCCGGGCTCCACGGCACCACCGTGGTGGCGATACGTGAACGAGCGGGCCATGGGCAGCGGAAGGGCGACCTCCAGAAGCCTTCCGGTCCCGGGATCCGGCGTCGCGTGTCCGGGGCTCAGGTCAGGATCCGGACGAAGTCGTAGGGCGGCCACGGGCCGGTGACATCGAATGCGATCTCGGGGTGTGAGCTCTCGAGGTCGTCCGCACGTTCGACGAACTCGATCCAGGCGCCGCGCTCGACGAGGAAGGCGGCGCTGAGGAGCCGCTCCTCGCGCGCCCGCAGCGGGATGGCCGCCCGGGCGAAGCGCCGGAGCTCGGAATACAGGTGCGTGGCGAGCTCGGTGAGGGCACCGTCATCCTCCTGGAGGGCGCTCACGTGGAGCCGGAGCTCCCAGTGGTTGTCGAGGAACGCGAGCCCCTCGTCCAGCACGATGTACTGATCCTCGAGGAAGCGGATCAGGGAACGGCGGCCGCGGAATACGAGGCCGAAGGGGGCGGGGAGAACGGTGCCCTTCCGCTGTGTGCTGTCCACGAGGCGCTGGTGCTCGGCGAGGGAGGCGTCATCGAGCTCCGGTACCTTGTAGGGAACCGGACGTACCATGGCCTCGAGGTCGCGGTACCGGACCTTGATGACGGGATCCCCCTCGACCGCGCCTCGCCAGCTCCGGGCACGGGTCACCCCGTAGAAGTACAGGCCGTCGGAGCCCGCATCCCCTCCTTCTTCGTGGGGGCGGGGCCGGACCGGAGGGCGGGAGCGGGGACCGCGTTCGCTGCGCATTCTAGCGGAGGAGCCGGGCGATCTCGTGCTGAGGGTCCGGAGTGGTCACGCGGGGGCCATCGTTGCCCACGAAGACGTTGATCTCCGTGCGCAGGCCCACGTTGCCGGGGACGTAGATCCCGGGCTCGATGCTGAACCCCACCCCCGGGATGATCATCCGGGTCTCCCTGGTCTCCAGGTTGTCCATGTTCGGTCCCATGCCGTGCGTCTCGCGGTCGATGGAGTGGCCGGTGCGGTGGATGAAATGATCGCCCCAGCCGCGCTCCCGGATGACGTTCCGGGCGGCGTCATCGACCTGGCTCCCCTGGATTCGTCGCCCGGTCTTCCATTCGCTTTGCAGGAACTCGACCGCAGCGTCCCGGGCGTCACGGATCGCCTCCCAGTACCCCTGCACCTCCGGCGGCACGTCGGGAGAGAGAATCGCCATCCACGTCTGGTCGGCGTAGATGGATTCCGGCGTCTCCTTGGCCCACAGATCGAGGAGGATGACGTCGCCCGGACGGATCACGTCGCCGACATCGCCGGTCTCGTAATGGGGGTTGGCGGCGTTGCGGCCGTTGGCAAGGATGGAGTCCGCGCCGACGCCGACGCCCTTCTTCGCCAGCCGGTCGACGACCCAGCGGCGGAGGTGGCCTTCGCGCAGCTCTTCCCCCGCGCGGATCGTATCGGCCGCCCGCGCGAACGCCTCTCGCGCCGTTTCGGCGAGGATGGCCGAGGCGCGCTCGTGAGACGCGAGACCCTGGTCGGACCAGCGGGCGTAGAAGCGGGTGATCAGGTCGGCCGACGGAACCAGCTCGGCGCCGGCGGCGCGGACCAGCTCGGCCACGCCGGCGGGGATGTAGTCGATGGCCGGAACGGCGTCGCCGGGGGAGATCTCCATGGCGAGGCGCCTCCCTCCGACGAGAGCGGCGAGGCGCTCATCGAGGGTCTTCCACGCGACGTACGTCAGCCGCTTCCAGGGCCAGTCCTCCCAGGGGCCGGTCTCGATGCCGTGCATGAGCGCCGTGGGCTCGCCCTCGGCCGGGATGAGCGCGAAGTAGCGGCGGGTCATGTCGCCGAGGCCGAGGAGCTCCCCGGCGACCGGGTTGCGGGCGTGGAGGTCGTACAGCAGCCAACCGTCGAGGCCGGCGTCTCGGAGCCCCTCCTGGATCTCGGGGAGATGCTCCTTGATGCCGCGGAAGTCGCTCTTCGATCCGATCACGATTCGTCCTCGTTCTCCTCGAGTTCGCCGGTGCGTGTGCCCTTGATGAGTGAGATCCCCAGGACCCGCTCCTCCTGCAGGAGCCGCCGGAGCTCCTGCTCGCGGGACAGGACCGCGCGGACGCCCTTCCATCCCCACCGCTTCCAGGCTCGGGGGAGCAGCCGGAGCTTGCCCTGCAGGGTGAAGAGCTCGGCCAGCCCGCCCAGCACCGATGGCTGGTCCTGGGACGACGCGGCATCCGACCAGTCCTCCACGACCAGGTCCGTGATCCCGGCGGCGCGCAGCATCTGCTTCCACTCCACCACCAGCTGGGGGCGGACGCCGAGCCGCTCGACCAGGTCGGCGCTCCGCTGCGGATCGACCGCCCGGGTCCAGACGAGCTGGATCAGCACGACCGTGCCGCCCGGTCGCGTGACGCGCGCCAGCTCCCGCACGGCCGCCGGTGGATCCGCCGCGGCGCCCAGCTCGACCTCTCCCAGCGCCAGATCGAAGACCGCGTCCTGGTACGGCAGGTTGTCCAGCGGCGCCGTCTCGAAATGGAGCCGGTCGCCGATCCCCGCGTTCTTGGCGCGGTCGCTCGCGACGTCCACGAGGCTCGCGTCGGGGTCGGCGCCGGAGCCGATGGCGTCGGTGGCACGCGCGACGAACAGGGCGCTGACGCCGCGGCCGCACGGAACGATGACGAACTCGTCCTCCGGGCTGAGCGCGACGAGGCGCAGGATGTTGCGGTACAGGGCTTCCCCTCCCGGGGGGAAGGAAAGCCGCTTGCTGAGACGCGTGAGACCCACAGCCGAGGGGCTGTGCGAGTCCAGCGCGCCCGACCTCGGTTCGGGCATGGGCGGAATGTGCCGGAAGGGAGGGGTCGGGTCAATCGCACGAGAGTCCGGCGAACGCGCGGACCACCTGGACCACACCCTCGCCGACGCGTGCGGGAACGTAGCCGCCCTCGAGCACCGCGACGACCCGCCCCCCTGCCGTCCGTTCCGCCGCGTCCACGACCGCACGCGTCATCGCATGGAGGTCGGGCGGCTCCAGGAGCAGACCACCCAGCGGATCGCCGGCGAGGCAGTCGAACCCCGCGGAGACGAGGACGAGGTCCGCGT
>JAHWKI010000197.1 GCA_019347975.1 Gemmatimonadota bacterium | reverse complement strand
TCCTCGAACGGGAACTCGATCTCGGCCGGGTCCAGCACGTGGAACACGACGACATCGTTGCCCCTGTACCGGAGCTGGCGCACCGCGTCCACCGCCGCCGGCGGCTCCTCGTAGAAATCGGAGATCAGCACCACAATCCCGCGGCGCCGCACCCGCTCGGCCGCGTGGAGGACGGCGGCCGCGAGCCCCGGCTCCGGAGAGGCCGAGGCGCTTTCGCGTTCTTCGCCGTCTTCACGTTCTTCGCGCCGTTCCAGGCGGTCCAGCGTGTGGAGCACGACATCGAGGTGCCGGGCCGAGGGCGGTACGTAGTCCCGCACGCGGTCATCGAACGTGATCAGCCCGACCCGGTCCCGCTGCTGACGCGAGAAGTAGGTCAGGCAGGCGGACAGGTAGCGCGCGTAGTCGATCTTGCGAATGCCCCGGCTGCCGTACGTCATGGAGGCGGAGACGTCCAGCAGCGTCATGAAGTTCGCGTTGGTCTCGGCCTCGAACTCCTTCACGTAGTGCCGGTCCGTTCGGGCCCAGAGCCGCCAGTCGATGCGCCGGACGTCGTCCCCGGGGTTGTAGGGGCGGTGCTCGGCGAAATCGAGGGACAGGCCGAGATAGGGCGAGCTGTGGAGTCCGTTGATGAACCCGTCCACCACCGTCCTCGCCAGCAGCTCGAGGTTGTCGATGCGGGCGAGGGTGGCCGGGTCGAGGAACCCGGGCGCGGCGGCGTGTGGTGCGGTCAGGTGTGGCATCTCGGTTCAATCAACGGCGTTTGAATGTCGCGTGGGCCGCGGCCCCCGGGGGCGCGCCGGCGGGGCGGCCATGCAACGCGCGGCCCGACCGGCCCGGACGGGCCGGCAGAGGCGCCCCGCCGCGGCGCCTCTGCGATGGCCGCCCTCAAAGCCCGGATCGCGGCACGGGCACCGCCTCGAGCAGGTCGTCGATCACCCGGTCCGTGGTCACGCGCTCGGACTCCGCGTGGAAATTGAGGAGGATGCGGTGCCGGAGAACGGGGTGGGCCAGGGCCCGGACGTCGTCGAACGACACGTGCGTACGCCCACGCGTGAGGGCGCGCGCCTTCCCTCCGAGCACCAGGTACTGGGCGGCGCGGACGCTGGCGCCGTAGCCGACCCACCGCTTCACGAAATCGAGCGGCTCGGCGCCGTCCTGGTCCGGGCGCGAGGCGCGGACGAGGGTGACCACGTGGCGGAGCACCGCCTCCGAAACGGGGACGCGGCGGACCAGGCGCTGGAACTCCAGGAGGTCCTCGCCGCTGACCACGTGCGTGAACGACGGGTCCTGGATGGCGGTGGTGGAGCGGACGACCTGGAGCTCCTCCTCCTCCGGGAGGTGTCGTATGACGATCTCGAACATGAACCGGTCGAGCTGGGCTTCGGGGAGCGGGTAGGTCCCTTCCAGCTCGATGGGGTTCTGCGTGGCGAAGACGAAGAAGGGCTCGTCCAGCGCGTAGGTGCGACCCTGCACCGTCACCCGGTGCTCCTGCATGGCCTCCAGCAGCGCGGCCTGTGTCTTGGGCGGCGTGCGGTTGATCTCGTCCGCCAGGACGATGTTCGCGAAGACGGGTCCGGGGGTGAACACCATGTGGCGACGCCCCGTGTCCGCGTCCTCCTGGATCAGGTCGGTCCCCGTGATGTCCGACGGCATGAGGTCCGGCGTGAACTGGATCCGGGAGAACTCGAGGTTCAGCACGCGCGCGAGCGTGTGGATGAGCAGCGTCTTGGCGAGCCCGGGGACGCCCACGATCAGCGAGTTCCCGCCGACGAACAGCGAGAGCATGAGGTGCTCGAGGACGTCCGCCTGTCCAACGATGAGCTTGCGCAGCTCGCGGTCGATCGCCTCGTATCCCTCGCGCAGCCGCTCCGCCAGCGCCAGGTCGGCGTCGGTGATGGGGGCGGCGTCGGTCGTCGCCGGCTCGGTCGTGGGGTTGAACGCCATGTGCTCTCCCTCGTTCAGCGCGTCAGCGCGTACATCCAGTAGTTCACACCCAGCTTGTAGGCCTCGTTGCTGAGGTCCAGCGGGAGGAATCCGGTCTCGCTGTACTCGAAGTAATCCCCGATGTCCGTGTTGTAGTTCACGATGGCCAGCATGCGCTTGCGGGGGTCGTTGTCCTCGAAGTACCCGAAGAACTCGGCCGTGTAGCCCCGGTAGTTCGGGTGCCGGAGCTCCAGCGTCTCCACCTCGAAGAAGGAGTGGAAGATCGGGTGGTCCACGGTCAGCCGGATCGGCTCGGCCTCCGGGAGGACGCGACGCATCATCTGCTCAAAGTTCGTCCAGTCGCGGCCGGAGAAGTCGTCGAAGATGACGAAGCCGCCCTTGAGCATGTAGCTGCGGAAGGCGGCGGCCTCGCCATCGGACATGGCCCAGTGCCCGGGCTCGCTCATGTACGCGATGGGGAAGCTGAACAGCGCCGGGTCGCCCAGGTCCACGATCCGGCTCCCGCCGCGGAACGCGTGGGCGCTCGTGATCTCGGACAGAATCGTCATGAAGTTGCGCTCGGCGCGGGGGTAGTCGTGGGCCCAGGCGGGCTGCCGGCCCGCCCAACCGTCCCACGGGCTGCGCAGCTCGAACCGGATCCGCGCGAACATCAGGCGGCCGTCATACGGGATGTCCCCACCCTCCGTCGACATCGCGGGGGGCGAGCCGCGGCGGCCGTAGCGCTGGGCCGCGACGGGCTCCGGCGCCAGCCCGACGGCCGTCAGGACCAGCCCCGCCACCAGCGCGAGCACGCGACGACGCCGTGCCCGTGTCACGAGTCGCCCCCGGACAGGTCGAGCAGCAGGTCCTGCGCTTCGGCGAACGCCGGCGCGATCTCCAGCGCCGCCATGACAGACCGCCGTGCGCCGGCCGAGTCCCCCGCCCTGCGCTGCGCGAGGGCGAGGCGATAGAGGGCGCCAGCGCGGTCCACCGGCCGGAGCGCGACCAGCGCCCGTCGCTCCCGCACCTCCAGCTGCGGTCGATCGAGCGCCACGGCCAGCTCCGCCAGCCGGCGGTGCGTCTCTGGATCGAACGGGTGGATGTGAATGGCGCGATCCAGCGCCGCGGCCGCGCTCGCGGGGTCCGAGCGCTCGAGCACCGCGGCGAGCTGGAGGTTGGCGGCGAGGGCGGTCTCGTCCCGCGTGGTCAGCCGCTGCAGCGCTTCGGCGGCACCGGCCGTGTCCCCGCCGGCCAGCCGGATCTCCGCCAGGAGCGCGTCGGGGGAGCCGGGGCCGGTCATGTCCGGGAACAGCGCGCGCGCTCGCTCGAGGAACGGCTCGGCGCGCGCTCCGCGGCCGGCGCGGACCAGCGCCTGGCCGGCGGCGAGCTGGGCGGCCAGGTCGTCCGGCCGCGCGCGGGCGGACGCCGCCAGCGCCTCCGGGTCCCGGGTGTCCCGCCGGCCCGCCTCGGCCGCGAGCTCCTCGACGGCATCGAGGGCGGCGGCGTACCGGGAGCGGAGGTGGTCGGCCAGGAGGTCATCGACCGCGTCCGGCCCTGTGCCGAGCGCGCGGCGGAGCGCGGCCTCCGTCGAGAGCCCATCCGCGTATGCTTCGAGGAGCTTACGGACCGCGGGCGTGCCGTGGTCCCGCTCGATGAGCTCGACCAGGAGGCCGGCGTGGGCGTAGCTGACCTGGACCTGTCCCGGGTAGGACGGCCGGATGAAGCCCTCGTCGATGTCCCGGAGCGGCAGCAGCCGGTCCGCCCGGAAGGCGGCCAGGAGGTCGAGCCCGACGCCCCCGCCCCAGCCCGGTCGGGACCGCCGCTCTTCCCGCACCGAGATCCCCTCGGTCAGCCAGCGCGGGACGCGGTGGCGCGTCATCCCGAGGGTGACGGCGTGGGCGATCTCGTGCCACAGGGTCGAGCCCCAGTGGAAGCCGCCGACGTCGCGGGCGGACGGCGAGTCCATGGCCAGCACGTTGCCGAACGCCACGCCGAGCGCGCCCAGCCCCGGCATGCCCATGGTCCGCACCGAGAAATCCGCGTGGCTGGGATAGACCTCCACGCGCACCGGGGTCACGGGCCGGTAGCCGTATCGTTCGCTCAGCGCGGCGTACGCCTCCTCGGCGACGGCGGCGACGTAGGGCTCCAGCAGGTCCGCCTCGTCCGGGTGCAGCACCAGCCGGAACCGGGGCGTGCTCCGGACCACGAAGCCGGCGAGCCGATCCATCAGGTCGAGCGTGTTCTTGGTCCACACGTTGAACGGGTCGCCGGCGAAGGCGCGCTCCAGGGTGCGGCGGGCGTCCTCGATCCGGCCGGCCCTCAGCTGGTTCATCCCGAGCAGCGACCACGCGTCCCAGGCGACGCTGTCCAGCGCCACGCCTCGCTCCGCCAGCGCCACCGCGTCCTGGTAGCGCCCGCGCCGCGCCGCCAGCTCGGCGCCGGTAGTCAGGAACCGGCCGGCGTGCGGGTCGAGCCGGCGCGCCGCGGCCAGGTCCGCGGCGTGGCCCCGCTCCTCGCCGCTGAGGTAGCGGGCGGCGCCGCGCACCGCGAGCGCGTCGATGAGGCGCGGGTTCACCTCCAGCGCGGCCTCCGCGGCCTCGATCGCGCCCGCGTCATCGCCGGCCTCGATCAGGAGCAGCCCGCGGAAGGCCAGCGCCTCGGCGTGACGGGGGTTCACCTCCAGCGCCTGGTCCACCCGCTCGGCGGCCTCCGCGGAGCCCTCGAAGCGCTTCGCCCGCGCCATGGCCAGCAGCGCGTCGGGCCGCCGGGGGTCGATGGCGAGCGCCTCGGTCAGGAGCTTCTGCGCCTCCCCGCCGTCGTACGTGGCCAGGAACAGCTCGGCCATCCGGATCCGCGGCTCCACCGCCCCCGGATCGGCGGCGATCGCCTCGTCGTAGGCGCGGACCGCGTCGTGGAACAGGTCCGGCTCGCGGACGCCGAGCCGCCGCACCGCCGTCCCGACGGCCGTGAGCTCGGCGGCGGTCCGGGCGCGGCCCTGGTTGTACAGGTCGATGAAGCCGTCCAGCGCCGCTGCCGCCCGATCGCGCTCGCCCCGGTCCCACCAGAGCAGCGCGCGCTCGAGGCGCGCCTCCACCACATCCGACGCGCCGCCGTCCACCGCCGCGTCGAACGCCCGCTCCGCGTCCGCGTCCCGCCCCACGGCGCGAAGGATCCGTCCGCGGGTCGTCCCCACCTCTGCCGCCGGGATGTCCGCCGCCACCGCGCGGTCGAGAGCGGCCAGGGCGTCGTCGTGGCGGCCGGTCACGGCAAGGGCGCGGGCGAGGCCGCGGACGGCGCGCGTACGATCGGCCGGGCCGCCGGAGGTCGTGGCGGCGCGGAGCAGGCGGACCGCGTCGTCGTAGCGGCCGGTGCGGAGCGCTTCCGTGCCCTGCGCCAGCGCGCCGCCCTGCGCAATGACCGGGTGGGCCGCGCCGAGGGCCAGCAGCGACAGCAGGACCGGGAGCACGGCAGCACGGCGTATCACGAGCCGCCGCCCTCCCGCTCGCGGATGGCCCGGCCGGTCCGGGCGATCTCGAGGAGCAGCCGCTCCAGCTCCCGCTCGTACGCGGCGGCCTGCATGGAGTCCTTCCGGGCGCGCAGCTCGGTCAGCGCGGTCTCCAGCCGCGTCCGCTCCGCGCGCAACCGCTCCAGCTCGGCATCGCCGGCCGCCACCGGGCTGGCGGGTGCGAGCGTGATCCGGGCCGCCAGCGCGCCGTCGGAGTCGCCGGGCTCCATGCTGCCGCGGCCGTCCCCGTCGTCGTCGAGAAGGGCGTGCTCGGTGGCCAGCGAGCCGGTCTCTTCGAACGATCGGGCGACCTCGCTGCGGGCGAACTCGAACGCTTCGAGGATGGACACCGCGCCGTCCTTGTCGGTGTCCGCGTCCGCCCCGCCCAGCGCCGCCACGAACGCCCCGCCGAAGCGGGTCGCCTCCGATTCCGCTGGCGAGCGCGTGGCGGTAATGACCACGCGTCCGGCGGCCGAGAGCGGCGCCAGGAAGCCGCCGCTGGCGCTGGCCGCGTTCACCACGACCACGCGCCGGTCGGACAGCGGCTCGAGCATGGCGGCGAGGTGCCCGGCGGAGAGGTCGGGGCCGGGGAGGTTGAGCCGGGTCTCGCCGTCCCGCGCGCTACCGTGGCCGAACAGCACGACCATCACCAGGTCCCCGGGCGCCGACCGTCCCGCCAGCGCCGCGACCTCCGCGGCGACCGTTTCCACGCGCGCCGCCCCGCTGGCCCGGGGGTGCAGCCTCTCCCGCTCCGCCAGCCACCGCACCCGCTCCCGCGGCACGCCGGCCCCGGCCGCGGCATCCAGCATGGCCAGGCTCCACCCGGTGAACCGCGAGGAGTACTCGGGCTCGCCGCCGAGCCCCGAGACCACCAGGATGTGGGTCTCCTGCGCGGCCGCTCCGGGCGCCGGGGTCCCGCCGCTGAGCGCCAGCGCCGCCGTCAGCCCGGCGGCGATCCGCCGAACGAGCACGGGCGTCCTCATGCGAGTCCCTTCCGCCGCCGCGCCATCCACTCCGCGGCCAGCAGCAGCAGGATCAGGAGGAACCCCGCCGGCATGTCCCACAGCTCCTTCTCCTCGATCACGGTGACGCCCCGGGCGGT
>JAHWKI010000196.1 GCA_019347975.1 Gemmatimonadota bacterium | reverse complement strand
ACGCCTGCCATGGCGTTCGGGCGGCGGCGGAGCTCACGGAACCGGTCGGCGACGACGTTGAGTGCCCGGTCCTCCCGCTCGAAGCGGCCCTGGATGAGGAGGAAGGGGGAGTGGTGGATGACCTCCCGATGGGCGTCGTAGACAGGAGGCGGCACGATGATGTTGAGGAAGCCGTGCTCGTCCTCCAAGAGGATGAAGACGGTGCCCCTGGCGGTCTGGGGGTGCTGCCGGGCGACGACGAGGCCGGCGACCAGGACCGGAGCGCGGTCGGGGAGATCGAGGAGGTCGCGTGACCCGGCGACGCCGTGCTCGGCGAGACGGGGGCGGATATGCTGCATGGGGTGACCGGCCACGGCGATCCCGGTGGCGAGGTAGTCGAGGAAGATGAGCTCCTCGTCGGACATCTCCCGGGGCTCGAAGGGCAGGTGCCGGGCGGGGGCCAGGGGGAGGGTATCGCCGGCGGCGCGCAGGGCCTCCCATGCGGCGCGTCGTCGTCCGGGCTCGAAGGCCTCGAAGGCGCCGGATCTTGCGAGGTGGAGGGCGTCCCTTCGGCTGAGTCCGGCCCTTCGAACCACGTCCTCCACCCCGGTGAAGGGCCCCTGCGCTGCGGCGCGCTGAAGGGCGTCGCGGGCCGCTTCGCCCAGTCCCTTGATGTGTTTCCACCCCACCCGTACGGCGACCTCTCGTCCCTCGCCATCCGCCTGCTGAGTGGGGGTGGCGGGCTTGCCGGGCGTCCTTTCGATCCGGTACACGGCTTCCTCTTCCGCCACCGCTGCCTTTCCGGGCGGGGGAGTGGGGGAGTGGGGGTGCGGCGGCGGAGCCGCCGTGCGGCGCCGGAGGCGCCGTGACCCCCAGTCCCCCAGCGCGGGCGCCTGGTTATGGGAGCAAGTCTCGCCCGGCCGGTGCGAGGAAGCGCCCGCGGAGGAAGGGTCCCCCTGCCCGGAGAGGTGGCCGAGGGATGAAGTCTCCCCCGGCTGGTGCCCGGAAGCGCCCGCGAGGGAAGCATCCCCCACGTCGGGGCTGTCGGGGAGCTGGGCCACGAGGCTCTCGAGAGTGCAATCCCATTGGCCGTAGCGCAGACATGGCGGCAGGACAGTGACCCCGTTCCGCCGTGCCTCGTGGACCAGCGTGGCGGGGGGGTAGAACCCCATGGGCCATGCATTGAGGAGGGCGGCGAGGAAGTCGGCGGGATAGTGGGCCTTGAGGTAGGCGGTGGCGTAGGCGATGAGAGCGAAGCTCCACGCGTGGGATTCGGGGAAGCCGTAGTTGGCGAAGGAGTGGAGGTCCTCGACGATGGACGCGGCTGTGTCGGGGGCGACGCCGTTCTGCGCCATGCGCTCCTGGAGGCGCAGGAGGGCGGCGTGGAGCTTCGGCAGCTTGCGCTGGTGGCCCATGGCGCGGCGGAGCTCGTCGGCCTCGGCGGCGGAGAAGCCGCCCAGTGCCATGGAGAGGGCCATGGCCTGCTCCTGGAAGATGGGGATCCCGTAGGTGCGCCGGAGGATGGGCTCTATGCGCGGATCGGCGTACTGGACTTCCTCGAGGCCGAGGCGGCGGCGGGTGTAGGGCCGGACGAAGCGGGCCTGGATCGGACCGGGCCGAATGAGCGCCACCTGGACGACGATGTCGTAGAGGCGCGTCGGCCGCGTCTGGAGGATGGACTGGATCTGGGCGCGGGATTCGATCTGGAAGGTGCCGAGCGTGTCGCCGCGGCCGATCATCTCGTACGTCTTCGGGTCGTCGACGGGGAGGTCGTAGAGCTCCATGGCGCGGCCGGTCCGGGCGCGGATCGAATCGAAGGCGGTGTGGACGACGGTGAGGCCGCCGAGCCCGAGGAAGTCGAACTTCGGGACGCCGGCGGCATCGAGGTCGTCCTTGTCGAACTGGAGGATGGTGCGCCCCATCGTCGTCTCCTCGATGGGCATGTACTCCCCGAGGGGCTCGGCGCAGAGGACGAAGCCGCCCGGATGGGTGGAGCGGAGCCGGGGGACGTCATCGAGGGCGCGCAGCGCGGAGAGGAGCGCACGACCCTTCGGCTGCGCCAGGTCGACGCCGAACCGGGCGGCGAGCCCCGCCTCGAGCTCGTCGGCGCCTTCCCCCGGCTCGCGGCCGTGGACGCGCTTCGAGAGGCTGAACGCGGTCTCCGCCGGCCAGCCCAGGGCGCGTATGCAGTCCTGGATGGCGGTGGGCGCGTGGTAGACCTGCGTGACGGCGGTGATCGCGGCGTGGGCCCGGCCGTAGCGCCGATACATGTAGTCCAGCACCTCCTCGCGCCGGTGCATCTCGAAATCCACGTCGATGTCCGGCGCCTCGGTCATCCCGTCGGTACGGACCTCGGAGAGGAAGCGCTCGAAGAGGAGGCCGTGACGGACCGGGTCCACCGCGGTGATGCCCAGGCAGAAGGCGACGGCGGAGTTGGCGGCGCTCCCCCGCCCCTGACAGAGAATCCCCCGCCCGCGCGCGAACCGGATCGCGTCGCTCATGACCAGGAAGAAGCCGGCGAAGCCGAGGCGCGTGATCACGCCCAGCTCGTGCTCCAGCTGCGCCCGCTGCCGGTCGTCCACCTGCCCCCACCGCTCCCCGGCACCACGGAAGGTGAGCTCGCGCAGCCAGGTCGCGTCATCGTGGCCGTCCGGGACCTGGAAGCGCGGCAGTGGCGGACGGAGCCAGCGGAGGTCGAAGCCGCAGTCGTCCGCGATCCGCACGGACTCCTCCAGCCCCTTCTCGCGACCCTTCCACAGCGCGCCCATCTCCGCCGGCGACTTGAGGCGCCACTCCCCATTCGGGTGCAGCACGCCCCAGCTCGCCGCCGTGTCGATGTCCAGGTCCGCGCGGAGGGCCGTCAGGAGGTCGTGGACCAGCCGGCTCCCGCCGTCCAGATAGCGCGGGTCGTTGACGACGACCCACGGTACCCGCTGCCGCTCCGCCAGCTCGATCAGCGCCCCCGCCAGCGCCGACTCCTCTCCCGACACATGGTGGAGCTGGACCTCCACGGCCAGCCCATCGGGGAACAGCTCCCGCAGACGCGACAGGAGAAAGAGGGCCTCCTCGGGCCGGCCGGCGCGGAGGAGGGAGGCCACCTCCCCCTCCCCCGGGCCTGTCAGGAGATGCAGGCCCTGTGTGCGGCCCTCCAGATCCCCGAGGCTCAGGCGCGGCTGCCCACGCGGTGGCAGGCCCTTCCCTGCCCCGCCACCCGGAGTGGGGGATCCTTCCGTTCCGGGCTCTTCCGGGCGCCTGCCGGTGGCATACCTTCTCGCTTGGCTTCCTTTCCGGGCGGGGGGAGTGGGGGAGTGGGGGTGGGGCGCTTCTACCTTCCTCCGCGGCGTGACCGCGGTGGCGCGGGTGCGGGTCCTGCCATCCCGGTCGACGTGGAGCGCTTCACCATACCGCGCTTCCAGCGCCTCCTTTTCGGCCGCCCACGCGGACCAGTCGCCCATCCGACTCCGGGTCACCAGCGCGGCCAGGTTCCGGAACCCCTCCCGGCTCTTCGCCAGCAGCGCCATGGGATGGCCGTCCACCACCAGCTCCGCACCCACGACCGGGCGGATCCCCGCCCCCTCACACGCCAGCGCGAACCGGATCGCCCCGCCGAGATCCGCCCGGTCGGTCAGCCCCAGCCCCGCATACCCCATCTCCGCGGCCGCCTCCACCAGCGACTCGGGGGCACAGGCGCCGTCCCCGAACGAAAACGCGGAATGCGACCGCAGCTCGATGTACATCTCCGCCACCCTCTCCGCCCCGGTTCCACCCTCGTCTTTCGGGCCCCTGGAGGGACCCGAACAAACACCGAATACAACGATGGCATCGGGGTCTGACGAGCACAAGGCCGTCCGGAGCAAGCGGACGGGACCGGACCGGGGGAAGCCGCGGCGAAGCCAGTGGGTTATCATCGAGGCTCGTCGGCGCGAGCGGCGGCCGTCGCGTCGGTCCGGTACACTTCAGCGGTTCGATGTATGACAGCATTTGAGCGCAGCGCGCGCCCCGACGCGGGGGTGCGGTCGGAGTCGGTGGGCGAAGCCGGTGTCCGCCGGGTCGCGTTCCAGGGCGAGCTCGGCGCGTTCAGCGAGGAGGCGGTCCGGGCGCTCTACGGGGAGGCCGTGGAGCCGGTCCCGTTCCGGGAGTTCCGGGACGCGGCGGAGGCGGTGGCGGCGGGGCGGGTGGACGCGGCCGTGCTCCCGGTGGAGAACAGCATCGCCGGGAGCGTCGGGCCGGCGTACGACGTGCTGCTCTCGCTTCCATTGCGGGTGATCGGCGAGGTGGTCCGGCCGATCCGGCATTGCCTTCTCGGCGTGCCTGGCGCCGCCAGGGAGGGGGTGCGGCGTGCCGTGTCGCACCCCGTGGCCCTGGCCCAGTGCACCGAGTTCCTCTACGCCCGGCCGGACATCGAGGCCGTGGCCGTATACGACACCGCCGGCGCCGCCCGGGAGGTGGCCGCCGCGGGGGATCCCGCCGTCGCCGCCATCGCCAGCCGGCTGGCCGGTGAGCGGTACGGGCTGGACGTGCTGGCCGCCGACATCCAGGACCGTGACGACAACCAGACGCGGTTCTACGCGGTGGTGGCGGAGGCCGCCGGGGCGGAGCCCGAGCCGGTAGGCGCGGAACGAAAGACCGCGCTGGTGTTGGAGACGCGGAACCGGCCGGGCGCGCTCGTGACCGTGCTCCAGTGCTTCGCCGAGCACGGGATCAACCTGACGAAGCTGGAATCGAGACCCGGCCCGGAGCCGTGGAGCTACCGATTCATCCTCGAGCTGGTCTCGGCCGACGCGGCGGCCGAGGCGGCCGCGGTGCAGGAGGCGGGCGGCGCCGCGGTGTCGCTGCGCGTTCTGGGCCGGTTCCCGTCCTCGCCCCCCGTCCCTGAGCGTGGCAGGCGGTGAGGACGGCGCTCGAGCGCGGCGGCCGCAGCCGCACCTGCCGTGAACTCCCCACGCCGGGCGGCTAGCGCGGGCGGGTGGGGCGTCGAGGGCGCATAGTGCCGTTAAACCCACCGCGCGTCGGGGGATCCGATCCCCGCGTGGGGGATCCACGCTACGGAGTACGGTGAATCCCCCGCGGTCGCTGAATCGAGGGTCGACGTGGGGCGCTGACCACAGTCCCCGACCTGGCGGATGCCGCCCGGCACCGGCCGACGTGGTGTCGTTTTTCAGTCCCACCAGCCGTGCAGGAACCAGCCGTCCTCCCGGGCATCCCGATAGATCCAGAGCGGCACGCCTTCATCCGTGACGCAGCGGAAGTATTCCCGGGCGTAGGGCTCGCCCTCCCACTGGCCACCGGAGATGCGGTCGGGCCCGGCGGCGTGGGCGATCTCGCGCCAGCCGCCGCGGTCGCGGAGGCGGAGGGGGACGTCGTGATCGCGGCGGCGGACGGTCTCCACCACCAGGCGGCGGGGCTCCGGGAGGAGCTGGAGGACCAGCCCGCCCCTTCCCCCTTCCCCTCCGCCACCCCGACTGGGGGGAGTGGGGGACGTGGGGGTGGGGGCGGCGATCCGGTCGGGGGGCACGAGCGCCCAGGTACCCCGTCGCTCGAGGAGCGGGTGGGCGTCGGTGCGGGGCGCCAGCGGCTCGACCTGGCGCTCGACGAGGCGGGCGACGGCGGCCTCGACGGCGGCGGCGGTGGCGAAGCCGCGGTCGAAGAGGTCTCCCTGACGCACGGCGGCGGGCTCGGTGCGCCCCAGCTCCAGGCGCATCCCCGCGACGGCGTCGGGGACGGTGAGGCGGTCGAGGAGGTTGCGGAGGAGGCGGAGCCAGCTGTCGCGGCTGGCGGTGGGGCGGGCGGGTCGTATGACGCGGTCCCACTCGGAGCCGTCGGCGAGGGGGAGGACGAGGCGCAGGGTGCGGGCATGCTCGCCGCGGGCGACCATGCGCTCGCACAGCGGGCCCAGCAGCGCGTTGACGGTGAACAGGAGTCGGGCTGGGTCGGTGAGGACGTAGTCGACGAAGTCGATGGACCCGCAGGGGCGATCGGGGGGGACCCGTCGGAAGAGGATGCGGCGATCGTCGGCCCGGGCAAGGCGCCAGAGGTCCACCGCGGCGGGGCCGAAGCGGACTTCGATGGCCTCCCGGTCCAGCGCGGCCAGCGCGCCCAGGGTCGTGATGCCGACGCCATCCAGGAGCGTCCGCAGCCGGTCGTCGGGGGCCAGGATCGCTATGGGGAGCGGAGCCTGCCATCGGGCCTCTTCACCTTTTCGGACCGCGAGGACCGACGTGGGGGATCCTCGTTCGTCGCCGTTCCCTGTTCCGGGCTGTCTCCACCCCCAGCCGCTCCGCTCCTTCACGAGGAAGGGGGTCGGCTCCTCGAGGTGGTCGTCGCCCTGATCACCGAAGCGGGCGGCGAGCTCCGCGGTCACCGGGAGGGCGGCGACGCCGGCGCGGGCGGGGACGCCCCGCGTCGTCAGATGGCCGAGGAGGCGGGCGGCGAGGGTGACGGCGTCGAGGCCGCTCCCGTCCGCCCAGATGACCTCCGGCTCCACCCGGATCCGGGGGGCCAGCTCGGAGAGTTGGGGACCCGCCTCAGCGGCGGACGCCCCGCCGGTCGACCAGGCGGGGCTCCAGAGACAGACGTACA
>JAHWKI010000026.1 GCA_019347975.1 Gemmatimonadota bacterium | reverse complement strand
CCGGCCTCGAACGTCAGTCCCGTGGCTTCGTGCTCCACGATCTGCGGAAGACTTCCGATGCGGGACGCGATGACGGGCAGCCCGGTCGCGAAGGCCTCCACCACTGTCATGGGGAAATTTTCGTAGGAAAGCGAAGGCAGCACAAGCGCTCTCGCGCTTTTCATGGCCTCCAGGACCGCAGGTCGGTCCACGCGCCCCACCCATTCGACGCCGCTGACCTCGCCGAATCCGCGCCCGTCCAGGTCGCCGTCGCCGATGATCCGCAGGGGGATGCCGCCGTCCAGGCGACGCCATGCCTCGAGCAGCGTATGGATGCCCTTCTGCTCCGTCAGCCGCCCGACGAACAGGACGTAGTCGCCCTCGTGCTCGCCGGGTCCCGGATCGTTACGCAGGAAATTCGGCCGCACGTGTACGCGCTCACGCGGCAGGCCGCCTTCCAGGAACCGCTCACGCGCGAACGGTGTCAGGGCGATGTAGGCGTCCACTTCCCGGGACCAGGTGCCCAGCAGCCGATGCGCCCCCACCATGGCCGCCGCACCGGCCGACTGCACCCGGCTGTTGCGGTAACAGCCGTGTAGCGCGCCCCGCCACGCCACCGGCGAGCCGACGCAAAGGTCGCAGGGCTTCCCGTTCCGCATCAGCAGCGTGCCGGGGCAGATCAGCCGGTAGTTGTGGAGGGTCTGTACGACCGCGGCGCCCGCCCGCCGCGCCGCGTAGTACGCCGCGGGAGACACCAGCGGGAACGTGTTGTGGAAATGGACCACCGCGGCGCCGCTGGAGCTGATGGCCTCGCGCACCCGGCGCGCGGCGGCACGGTTCCACAGCAGATCCCCCGTGAGGCGTCCCAGCGACATGGACCCGACCTGCTCGTTCGACGTGACCACCTCGACCACGGTGTGGCCCCGAGCCCGCAAGAGGGCGGTCTCCTGCTCGAAGACCGTGTCCTCTCCACCGGCTTCACGGTACTGGTTATGGACGACGACGATCGCGGGCAAGGACGTCATCGACGACGGCCCCGAGTCGCTCGGCCATCGACTCCGGCGTCAGCCCCGCCACCCGCCGGCGCGCCGCCTCGCCCATCCGCCGCAGTCGCTCCGGATCGGCGGAGACAACCCGCTCCAGGGCCGCCTCCAGCTCGCCCGGCTCTTCTGGATCGTACCACCATCCGGTCCGCCCTTCCTCCACCAGCTCGGTCACCGCCTGACTGCGCACGCTCCCCAGCACCGGCAGCCCGTTCGCCATAGCCTCGTTCACCACGAGCCCCCACTCGTCCGCCAGCGTCGGGAAGACCAGGAGATCGGCCGCCTGATAATGAGTCCTCAGCTGCTCGAAGGGAACCGGTCCCAGCGAGCGCACCCGGAGCGCACCCCGGTCCACCACGCCCGGTGTCGCTCCCGAGCCGATCACCGTCAGGCGCACTTCGGTATCATTTTGCGTGCACCAGCCTTCCAATCCCCGGATCAGCGGCTCGAGTCCCTTCCGCTCGACGACCTGGCCCACGTACACCAGCTCCAGCCGCCCCGCAAGCGATGGCGCCCGCTCACCCTCCCACCGGATCGGCGAGGCCTGAGCCACCCGATGGATCCGGTCCGAGGGATATCCGTAACGTGCCACGTATCGCGCCCCGCTCTCGCCGTTCACCACCACGGCGTCCGCCCGCGCCAGCAGGTGCCGCCGGAGCAGCGACCGGCCCCACCCCCTGCCCCGCTCCGTTCGCTCCGACAGGGTCGCCCAGATCACCGTCCGCCGGCCGCGTCCCCGGGCCCAGTACAGCGACTGCGCGGTCCGCGCGCCGAGTTCGGCGGAAACCACCACGTCCGGCCGAAACTCCGTCAGACGCTTGCGGGTATCCAGCGGGAAGTGTACTGGAAGCCGCTCACGGAACCCGCTGGGACGCCTCAGCCGGGGGAGCGTCAGCGAACGCTGGATGACCACGTCGAGCCCCTGCCAATCCGGGGGCCATTCCCGGTTCCTTTCCATCGCTGTGGAGACGAAGATCCGGAGAGCGGACAGCCGCGTGGAGAGAGCGCGGAAGACGGGCACCCGGTACGGGGGCACGAAATTGGTCAGCAGCGCCACGCGCGCGTCGGCCGCTCTCACGGTTCCAGCCCTTGCCGCGCGGCCATCCTGCGATACCAGCGCCCCGGCGCCAGGGCGGCGGCCATGACGGACAGCAACTGCCGCGACGCCAGCAGCGGATGGCGGGGCACCAGGCGGAGAACCGCCGCCACGCCGCCCGCCAGCAAGCGTGGCCGCCCGCCTTCGCTCGTGAGAGCGGCGAGGACGAGCTGATGGCGGTACAGGGTCGTCGGGACCACTCGGCGCCCGAGGCCCTGCGACATCAACTCGGAAACCAACCGATCCACCTCCACCTGGCGCTTCAGCAGCGCGACCCGACTCTCTCCGCCGGCGAACTGCTGGCCGGCGTGCCTTCGGTAGAGGGCCAGCGGCCGGGACAGCTGCCACCCGGGCGCGCGGGCGAGACCCACCAGGGCCAGCAGGATGCGGTCTGCGTCATAGCGCAGGGCCCGGACGAACTCCTCGCCCATCCCGTCCACGGCCTCCACGAGGCTCCGGGCCAGATCCGCCGTTACCGCCAGGCCGCTCGTCGCGGTGCCGGCCCGCCTCTCGAGGAAGAGTAAAGGGTCCCCCGGTACGCGGCCCGTCGACCCCGCCGGTGGGATTTCCGGGCCGGTCGGCCGGAGTGTGGCATCGGTGATCGTGAGCCCGTGCGCGACCCAGCGAACGCCCGGCGTCGCGAACGCGGCCACGGTCCTCGAGATGCGGTCTGGGGTCCACGCGTCGTCGGCATCGAGGAAGCAGAGGATATCGCCCTCCGCCCGGGCCATGCCTTCTCGGAGCGCCAGGAGCTGGCCTCGATTCTCCTGCCGGATCACTGCGAACTGCTTCCCATACGACCGCAGCACTTCCAGAGACCCGTCCGTGGACCCGTCGTCCACGACGATGATCTCGACCGGACCGTCGTAGTCCTGGGCCAGGACGCTGTCGAGTGCCGCGCCGAGATGATCCGCGTAGTTGTGGTTGGTCAGGATGGCCGAGATGGCAGGCCGGGGACCGCGCCCCACCGCTCGCTCGTGGGCGATCATGCGCGCTGGTGCCCCGCGCCCGCCCTCGCGGGCAGCTCGTCCACGGCTCCCGTCGGGCGCTCTTCGGCCGCCGTGGTCCTCGCGACCTCCGTTAGGGCATAGAGCACGAAGACGTTCTGAGTGAAGAACGTCGCGTAGACCAGCGGGTTGTCCGTCACCGCCATGGCGCCGTAGGCGAGGGTCGCGAGGTAGGAGGCGAGGGCGAGTCGCTTCGTCCGCCGATCCGCGACACGGTGATGCAGCCGGCCGAAGTGGAGCAGCGCGGCCGCGCCGAATACCAGGATCGCCAGGAGTCCGAGGGCCCCCTGATCGTGAAAAACACGCAGATACTCGTTGTGCGGATGCGAGGCGGGGGACCGCGGCAGCGCTTCGAGGTAGACCGTCGAGGAGCCGGTGCCATGGCCGAAAAAGGGACGCTCCAGCGCGTGACGCCCCACCTGCAGCCAGATCCACCCCCGACCGCTCAGGTTCACGCTCCCCACCGTGATGGTGGCGTCGGCTCCCTCGCCGTGGACCTCGACCTGGGATACTCGCAAGCGCCCTTCGCCGAACCGCTCGCGGAATGCGCCGAAGTTCAGCGCCGCCAGCGCCACCACGGCGGCGAGCCCGAGCATTGCCACTCGTGCCAGGGGACGCGTCCCGCGGGTGGCGAACAGGGGGAGCACGAGCATTACCAGGACGGCGGTCCGCGACAGCGTGGCCACCGCCACGCCCGCGATCCCCAGCGTTACCCACGCGAAGCCCCCGGAGCGGTGCCGCGCGCTCGCCAGCGCGAGCGCCATCATGGGGAGCAGGAAGATCGCGAAGGTGCGCGTGCCGACTCCTCCGCCGAGACCCTCGCTGGCTTCCCCAGCCACCCACATTCCCACGGCCGTGGCCACGGCGACGAGCAGCGCCACCCAGTACGCGTCGAGCACCAGGCCGATCTCCGCGGGCGTTCTGATGTACGCGAGCACGACCAGCGCGATGAGGAGTGGCAGAGTCATCAGGAGCAGCTGCTTGAAACCCTCGAACAAGTCCGGCGAGTACAGCACGGCGACGGCCGCCACGGCGAGGTACACGCCATAGAGGAGCAGCGGCCGTGGCACACCGACGGGACGCTTCCGGAGGAGCAGAATGCCGGCGGTGATCGCCAGCAGCCCCCAGTGCAGGCCGCTGACGTTGATATTCCGCCCCGCGATGGACAACCCGGCGTCGGCCCACGAGAATCCGACCCCCGACACGGTCATCGTGATCAGCAGAAAGAGCGGGACCTCGCCCAGGAGCCCGAGGACGCAGCCCACGACGACTGGGATCCCGACCAGGGCAAACGGACCGGCTCCGAGCCCGGCCAGCGCGCCGGCCGGCGCGCCGAGGCCAAGCGCGAGCAGAACGGGGTTATACGACGGAGCTGACGGCAGCGCCTGGCCGCGTGGAGGCCGGTCTGTGCCCGGGACGGACACGCGTCAGCGGTCGCCGACCGAGGGCCGCAGCCGTGAGCGGACCAGCTGCGCGGCGAAGAGCGCCACGAACACCGGATTCTGCAGCACGTAACGCCGCCACAGCCGCCGCGGCTCCGTGACCAGGCGGAACAGCCACTCCAGCCCGCTCCGCTGCATCCATCGCGGCGCGACCGGTTTCCGCCCCGCGTAGAAATCGAACGCCGCGCCCACGCCGAGCATCACGGCCGGGATCGCGCCCCGGTGCGCCGCCATCCAGCGCTCCTGCTTGGGGCAGCCCAGTCCGACGAAGAGGATGCGGGCGCCGGACCGGCGGATCGCCTCCACGGCCGCCTGGTCCTCGGCGTTGGTCAGCGGGCGAAAGGGGGGGCTGTGCGCGTAGACGATCCGGAGCGCGGGGTAGCGCGCTGCCAGTCGCGCCGTGAGCTCCTCCAGCACGTCCGGCGCGCCTCCGAAGAAGCCGACGGGGACCCCCCCCCGGGCCGCGGCCTCACAGACGCGAGGCAGGAGCTCCGGGCCGTACACGCGCTCCGCCTCCGGGACACCCAGGAGCTTCAGGCCCCAGACCAGCGGCATCCCATCGCTGGTGACCAGGTCAGCTTCGTTGTTCATGCGACGGAAGTCGGGATCCGCCCGGCCCGTCATGACGTTGTTCACGTTCGCCACGCACACGTAGCGCGAGTCACCGTCTCCCGCCCAGTTCAGGATCCGCGTGGTGGCCGACCCGAAGGTCAGCGCGTCCACACGCGATCCGAGGATGCGGCGGGAGACCGGTGCCCGGGCCTCAGAACGCGCCGTGTCGGCGAGCAAGGGCGGGCAGCGTTTTCAGCATGATCCTGAAGTCCAGGAGCAGCGACCACATTCGGATGTACTCCTGATCGAACCGGACCACGCTCTCCCAGTCCTTGATCTCGCTCCGGCCGCTCACCTGCCACAGCCCGGTGAGCCCCGGCAGCACGCTGAGCCGCTCGAAATGGTGGGGCTCGTAAAGCTGGAGGTCCTCGATGACGAACGGCCGGGGCCCGACGAAGGACATCTCCCCGCGGATGATGTTCAGGAGCTGGGGCAGCTCGTCCAGGCTGAGGGCCCGGAGCACGCGCCCCACGCGGGTGACGCGGGGGTCGCGCGGAATCTTGAACACCCGGATGTCACTCTCGTTGAGGTGACTGTAGGTCTCCTTGTAATCGTCCGCGTCGAAGACCATGGTCCTGAACTTCAGGATCGTGAACGGGCGGCCGCCGAGCCCCGCCCGCACCTGGCGGAAGATGATCGGCCCGTGCGAGTCCAGGCGGATTGCCAGAGCGATCAGGAGCAGGAGCGGGAGGAGCAGGAGCGTTACGGTGGTCGCGAAGAGCAGGTCGAACGCGCGCTTGAGCGCGAGCTGCGGCACCCCCAGCTTCGAAGGCCGGACCTCCAGCACGGGGCACCCAAAGAAGACCTGCGGCTGGATCACCCACTCGCTGTCCCGGACCACAGTCGGGACCAGCTCCACGTGCACGCCCCGCCGGAAGGCCGTGTGGACCACTTCCCGCAGCGCCGACTCCGGCAGCACGTTGGCCACGACGACCACGTCCACCGAGCGGTCCCGGAGGAAGGCCTTCAGATCACCGAGATCCCCGTCCGCCCGGGGATCATCATGGAGCGAATGTACGAGCCGCCCGGCCACCCGGACCCGCGTCGACACGGAGCCGTTGAAGTGAGCCAGGACCGACTCTGCGCTGTCCTCATCGCCGATGAGCAGGACATGCCGCCGCATGAACGGTGGGCTCACCAGCCTCGTCACCGCGTCCGTGGCCAGCCGCCCCGCCACTACCAGGAGGACGGAGAAGATGCCGTAGAGCGCGAATTCCGCAACGGGGGCCGGGGTTCCCCCGACGAGCCGCGTGAGCAGGAAGCTCGCCCCGACGCCCATGAGCACGCCGCGCGTGAGGCGTGCCGGGTTCCGCCGCGGATCCCCGGGACCGTAGGCGCCGTTCGCGGCGATCGCCAGCACGACCCCGTACGCCGTGACCGCGCCCAGCCCGGCCAGGTTGGTGAGGGCCCCCATGCCGAACGAGCCGGTCACCAGTAGCGTGAGCCCCGCGGCCGCGGTCAGCGCACCCAGATCGACGACCAGCAGCGAAACGATCCGGACCAGTGCCACGGTGGTCATCCGCAGCAGCAGATGCACTGCCGCATCCCGCTCCGCGCGTACGTCCGCCGGAGGCGGCGTGTCGTCCCCCGCCGGCCACGGTCGTTCGGGGGCGCGGGCTGGCTCCCCCGGGTCGGCCGCTTCCGGCGGGTTCAGCGTCGATACATCGGTCTCGTGGACAAAAGTGGCCATGAGCGTCTCAGTTTTCCAGCTGATTCAGAAGCACGAGCAGCGTGGCCAGCGACGACAGCAGCCCCACCGCCGTCGTCGCGAAACCCACGGCGTTGAAAGGGATCAGCTCCGACAGAGGCACCTCCGGCACCACGATCGTGCTCCCCGGCCGGGGCTCGGGCGCACGCCTGAACAGGAGGAAGCGCTGATTGATCGCGCGCTGCCCGTTCTGGTACGTGATGCTCACCCGGTCCCGGTCCGCATTCTCCGTGTAGCCGCCGCTCTGGCTGATATAATAGGTCAGCCCCGCGCCCGGCTGATAGGGCACCCGTGTCTCAAACGCCACACCCTTGCCGATCACCAGCACCGTCGGGTCGTATCTCGGAACATGCAGGCTGTCTCCCGCTTCCAGAACGAAATCCTGCCGCGAGCCGGGGCTGGCCTGCGCCGCTGCCAGGTCCACCGCCACCAGCTCCTCCCCGCGAAACAGCTGCACGCCGCGGATCGACGCCTCGCCGGTCAGACCGCCGGCACGCCCGATCACGTCCGTGATGCGCGTCGTCCGGCTGTCCAGCACGTACTCGCTCGGCGTCAATACCTGGCCGGTGACCACCACCGTGTGGAGCGGCTCGTAGCCGGGCGCCTTGCGGATGAACACCCGGTCGCCGTCCACCAGGTGGACCTCCTGGGCCGATGGCGTCCACCGGTCCGCGACCCCGCGTGCACCATCCGTGCCCTCCGGCGCGTCACCGCCGACGCGGACTCTAAACACCCGGGCGACCGTGTCCGACCGTGACGCGAACTCCGGCATCCGGGCGACCTCGGCCTCCGCCGCGTCCGCCCCCGGAAGGTAGCCGCCGGCGCGGAGGATCAGGTCCTCCACGGTCATGCCCGGGGCCAACCGATAGGTGCCCGGCTCTTTCACGAACCCGGAGACCGTCACCTCCCCTGGGGTCGCGAGCTCCTCCCGGCTGAGGACGACCAGGGAGTCGCGGTCCGCCAGCGGAACCGACGAGGCTTCACCGGACGCGCTCACCAGGGCGATCGGGAGCAGCTCCCGCTGACCGAGCTCCTCGTTCAAGCGATACACGTGGGCCCGGGTGAGGAGCGCTTCGGCGGCTACGCCGTCGGCGCGGCCCAGCAGGTCGGCAACGGTCATTCCCGGCCGCCACTGGTACGTCCCCGGCCGGTGGACCGCGCCGGTCACCGCCACCCGCTTCCGCCGCGCCTCGGACACCGAGAACACGCGCACCAGGTCCCCGTCCTCCAGGGTGATCCGCCCGCCCGCCTGATCGAACACCTCGGCCAGGTCGACGTCGACGAGCACGCGGTCGACCCCGGGGGTCCGCTCGTACGGCGGCAGGATCCGATCGATCTGGATCCGTCGGATCACGGCCTCCGGGTTCAGCCCGCCGGCGAAGTGCAGTAGGTCCCGCAGCCCCTCGCCCGGCTTCAGCTCGTACGACGCCGGCCGCCGCACCGCGCCCTCGATGCCGACCCGCGGCCCCGCCACGGGTACGAAGACGAAGTCGCCCTGCTCCAGCCGGAGGTCGCTCCCTCCCACGCCGTCGACCAGGTACTCGTAGAGGTCGAGCGCCGGGAGCATCCGCCCCGCTCGTCGTACCGTGATCTGCCGGAAGGACCCGATTGGGTTCGGCCCACCGGCCAGGTAGAGCGCGGTGAACGCCGTTCCCAGCGACGAGAGGGTGTACGCCCCCGGTCGCTCCACGTCGCCCGCGACCACTACCTGGTTGCTGCGGATCCGGGACACCGAGACGCTGAACTGGGTCCTGGCCTCCCCGCCGCGCCCGACGTCCGAATAGACCTCACCGAGCCGGTTCATGAGGACGCTCTCGACCTGCTCCAGCGTGAGGCCGTTCACCGCCACGGGCCCCGCGTCCGGGATGACGATGGTCCCGTCCCTCATCACATCCATGGTGTAGGCGGTCTGCGCCGCTCCGGTGAGGATCACCACCAGCTGGTCGCCGGGGCCCACCCGGTAGTCCGGCGGTACCGGCCCGGCGGTGAGCGGGTCGAACTCGCTCGTGGTGCGGGTGAACAGGCTGCGGCCGAAGATCGGAAGACCGCGGACCGTCGCCGCGGCCGCCGCCGTGTCGCCGCCTGGATCCCGCACGGTGGGCGCCCGCCCCGTGTCCGCGGCTGGCAGTCCCTCGCGCGTGACGCCGATCCCCTCCAGCGCTGCGGCGAAGTCCTCGGGCGGGGCCAGCGCCCCCTCGCTCCGCCCCCTTTCGGCCAGATCGAGGTAGGCGTCGACCATCGCCGGGTCGTACCCCGCCGCCGCGAGCCGCCGCTTGATCTCCGTGCGGCTCATCCCGGAGGCCCGGAGCCGCTGCAGGATCTCCGCTTCCGTCACGCCGCTCCCCTGGAGCGCGCGACGCGACGCCTCGGCGTTCTGCTGCGCCGGGAGGGGCTCCCGCACCCCCGCCGCCAGAGAGACGGCGGCCAGCACGATGAGGAAGGTGCGGTTCATGATCTCGTCACGGACGTGGCCTGCGAGGCGGGCCGATCGCGTACGGGGGCCGATTCGGAGAGAGCGTCGGCGGCGGTCGCACATGCGGCCACGCGAGCCGATCCCGCGCCGTTGCGCAAGAGGGATGCATAACCCGGATCGCGGCGGGGGGCAAGCAGCTCCAGGTCATTGCGCCTCCGGGTCTTACGGCCCATCGGCTCGCGTCCCGGCTCAGACCGGCCGTTCACCCGCTCCCCCTGCTGCATCCGTACCGCGCCTCAGGCCGGCAGCGCCGTCAGGAGCGCTCCGGTCCCGCGGGCGGGAAAGGGACGGGGTCCGCTCAGCCGCACGAGCTTGGGAGACGCCATTCCCGCGGTGGCGTTCCGCGTATCCACGACCAGCCGCGCCGCGGCCACCACGTCGGAATAGTCGACGGCCGAGTGATCCGTGACGATGACCACACAGTCTGCCTCCGACAGCGCCTCGTTCGTAAGCGGCTGCGACCGCAGCCTGATCCCGTCCTCCCGGAGCTCAGGGACGAAGGGATCGTGGTACTCCAGACGCGCGCCCTTCTCGTGGAGCATCCGGATGATGTCCAGCGCCGGGCTCTCCCGTACGTCCCCGATATCCTTCTTGTAGGAGACCCCCAGCAGAAGGATCCGGCTGCCCCGCACGGGCTTCGAGTGCTCGTTGAGCGCGTCCCCGATCTTGGCGGCCACGTACCGCGGCATCTCGGCGTTGATCTCGCTCGCCACCTCGATGAGGCGCGTGCGGTAGTCCATCGTCCTCATCTTCCAGGAGAGGTACTGCGGGTCCAGCGGGATGCAGTGACCGCCGATCCCCGGGCCGGGGGTGAACCTCATGAACCCGAACGGCTTCGTCGATGCCGCCTCGATCACCTCCCACACGTCCACGTCGAGGCGATCCGCCACCTGCGCCATCTCGTTCACCAGGGCGATGTTGATCGACCGGAACGTGTTCTCGAGCAGCTTGGTGAGCTCCGCGGCCTCCGTGGAGCTCACCTCCACCACCTGGTCCAGCACGCTCTCGTACGCCCTGCGGCCGACCAGCGTGCAGGCGGGGGTGATTCCCCCCAGCACCTTCGGCGTGTTCTTCACCTTCCAGATGGCGTTGCCCGGATCGACACGTTCGGGGCTGAAGCAGAGGAAGAAGTCCTTCCCGACGGCAAGCCCGGACACCTCCAGGAGCGGGAGCAGGACCTCACGGGTCGTGCCCGGATAGGTCGTCGACTCGAGGATGACGAGCTGCCCGGGCCGCAGCCCCGCGGCCACCGCTTCCGATGCGGCCACGACGTAGCTCACGTCCGGATCCCGCGTCTTCCCGAGCGGCGTCGGCACGCAGATGCAGATGATGTCGCACTCCGAAAGCCGGCGACTATCGACCGTCGCCTCGAACAGCCCCCGCTCGCGCATCCCCGCCACCACCTCATGCGGAACGTCCTCGACATGCGAGATCCCGTCATTGAGCGTGCCCACGACCTTCTCGGAAACGTCGAGGCCGATCACACGGTATCCTCCGTCGGTCATGGCCACCGACAGCGGAAGCCCGACATACCCGAGCCCCACTACCCCGAAGACCGCCTGTCGCCCTTCGATGCGCTCGAGGAGGCGCAGCGCCTCAGGTGGAAGATCACCGCCCGGCTGCTTACCCATCGTCGTTTCCCGTGTCATCGCTCTGGTTCTCGGGTTCGAATGCATGAATCACGGCCCGCACCAGCCCGGCCGTCGTACTCTCCTCCGCAACCGCCGACACCCGCATCCCCGCCGCCTCCGCGGCCGCCGCCGTGGTCGGCCCGATCACCACGACGCGCGCGGCCCCGACGGGCCCGCCCCAGGACCGGACGAAGTTACGCACAGTAGACGGCGCCGTGAAGGTCAGGGTCACCTCTCGTCCGGCCAGCAGCGCCTCCACCGTCGCGTCCGGCGGGCCTCCCACCGCCACCTTCCGGTAGGCGACGACCTCGTCCACCACCGCCCCGCCATCCCTGAGGATCCGGGGCAGCTCCTCACGCGCATCCGCCGCCTTCGGGAACAGAATCCGGCTCCCGGGCCCGACGCCTGCCGCCACGAGCGTCCGCGCCAGGTCGGCCGCCGTCTGGCCCTCCGGCGTCACGGTCGGTACGAACCCCGCCTGCTCCGCCTCCGCGGCCGTCGCCTCGCCCACGCAGCCCACTCGCGGCGCCTTCGCGGCCACGGGCGAGGCCGCGTCGCGGAGGGCCCGGACCGCGTAGACCGACGTGAAGACCACCCAGTCGTACTCGGCGACACGGGCGGCCGCGTCCGCCAGCTGGGCCGAATTCTCGGGGGCCACCACCTCGATGGTCGGGAACAGGACCACCTCGGCGCCCTCGGCTTCCAGGGCGGCCACCAGGGTCCCGGCGCGGTCGACGGGGCGCGTGACCACCACCAGCCGACCCTTCAGCGGCCCGGCGCTCATGACCCCAGAAACAAAAGCCCCGGCGCCCATGGGACGCCGGGGGTCGTTTGCTGGCGCACGAGCGGTCAGCCGGCCTTTCGGATCTTGCCGGCCGAGATGCACCGGGTGCAGACCCGGACGCGACGGTTGTCGCCCGTCTCGGTCACGATCCGCACGCGCTGGAGATTGGGGAGCCAGCGCCGCCGCGTCTTGTTGTTGGCGTGGCTGACATTGTTCCCGTATATGGGGTGCTTTCCGCACACGTAGCACTCGCGCGCCATGCTTCTATTCCTCCTCGCCCGCCGCCGGCGCCCGCGCCGGCCGGATGTTGGTCGCCTCGATGTAATAGTCCGCGAACGTCGCCTGCATCTGCGCGCCCTCGTCCGGCAGCACGCCCGCCTCGCCCCAGGCCGTCGCGATGGAATCCGTCATGCGGCGGACCGTCCCCCGCACCGCGTAATCGGACCCGGTCTGCACCTGCATGCCGCTGGCCGCGAGCATGCTGTCCATCCGCACGAGGATCGGCACCTGGTTCGACTGCGTTCCCAGCTCGGCCCAGAACACCAGCGGCCCGAGCGCGCCCGTCGCCTCCACCCTCGGCACTTCCACGACCTGCCCCTCGTAGCTCGCCTTGTCCGCGGCGAGCGTGTCCTTGGGGACGACGGTGAACTCGCCGGCCGGACCCTGTGCCTCCCCGTCGTCCTCCTCGACGATCGCCACCGAGGATGGCTCGCTGGTCAGACCGAGCCACGTCAGGAAGCCCGCCACGCACACGAGCGCCAGAACCATCCAGAGCCAGGTCATGGGACGGCGCCCGGCCGCCCGTGCTTCGTGCGCCATTCGTCTCTACTCCACGAGCTCGATGATCGCCAGATCGGCCGCGTCGCCGGGCCGATGACCCACCTTGATGACCCGCGTGTAGCCGCCCGGACGGTCCGCGTACCGGGGGCCGATCTCCTCGAACAGACGCGTCAGAACCTCGCCGTCGCGGATCTTCCGCGCCACCACCCGTCGCGCGTGCAGGTCGCCCTGCTTCGCCCGCGTGATCAGCGGCTCCGCGTAGGTCCGGAGCTCCTTCGCCTTCGCCACCGTCGTCTCGATCCGCCCGTGCCTGAACAGCGACGTGGCCATGTTGCGGAGCATCATGCTGCGATGCTCCGCCGTCCGGTTCAGCTTGCGGCCCTTCTTCTGGTGCCTCATTCGACCCTACGCCTCCTCCTCCGCGACCTCGACCCCCTCGGTCGCCTCCTCCACCAGGTACAGCTCGCCGTCCTCGCCCTTCTCCAGCTGCATCCCGAAGTGGAGGTTGTGCTCGGACAGGAACTGCCGGATCTCCTCCAGCGACTTCACGCCGAAGTTGTCGATGTCCAGCATCTCGTCCTCCGACCGGCGGACCAGGTCACCCAGGCTGATGATGTTCTCCTTCTTCAGCGAGTTGACCGACCGGACCGACAGCTCCGCCAGGTCCTCGATGGGACGATCGAACAGCTCCTGGAGCGACCGCGGGACCGGCACCGCACCCGGCACCGGCGGCGCCGGCTCGCCCGGCTCCCCGAACCGCAGCATGTACTCCAGGTGCTTCCGGGCCAGCTCTGCAGCGTACGCCACCGCCCGCTCCGGCGCCACGCTCCCGTTCGTCTCCACCTGCAGGAGCAGACGGTCGAAGTCGGTCCGCTGACCGACCCGCGTCTCCTCCACCGTGAAGTTCGCCCGCAGCACCGGGTTGAAGATCGCGTCGATCCGCACCAGGTCCACCGGGCTCCCCTTGGGAAGCTCGTGGGAGTCCGCGGTCACGAAGCCGCGACCCTTCTTCACGTGCAGCTCCATGTGCACGTCGCGGTCCTCCTGCAGCGTGAACAGGTGATGGTCCGGGTCCAGGACCTCCACGTCCGCGGCCGCCTCGATCGACGCGGCCGTCACCGGCCCCGCCTCCGACGCCCGCAGCTCCAGCCGCGCCTCCTCCTTGCCAGCCGACAGCTTCAGGACCAGCGTCTTGAGGTTCTGGATGATCTGGTGCACGTCCTCGGCGACACCGGCGACGGTCTGGTGCTCGTGCACCACCCCGTCCATCCGGAACGCCCACACGGCCGCGCCCGGCAGCGAGGACAGCAGGATCCTGCGCACCGAGTTCCCCATCGTCTGACCATAGCCCCGCTCCAGCGGCGCCAGGACGAACTGCGCCATCCGATCGTCGCCCGAGCGCTCCACCACCTCGACACGCTGCGGCAGCACCAGTCCGGTAAGGTCTAGCTCCACGTTCCCTCCTTATGCGATCAACTTTCAGCCCCGGCCCCACACGTCCGGGTCCCGGGTTCCTGCTTACTTCGAGTAGAGTTCGACGATCAGCTGCTCCTGGACCGCCAGCGGGATCTCGTCACGCGTCGGACGCTCCAGCATCCGACCCGTACGGGTCCCCTCGTCCAGCGCCAGCCAGCTCACCGTGTCCGGCCGCGTCTTCGACTCCAGCGCCGCCTGTACCGGCACCAGGTCCCGCGACCCGTCCTTCAACCGCACCTCGTCCCCCGGCTGCACCTGGTAGCTCGGGATGTCCACCGCCCGGCCGTTCACCTCGACGTGACGATGACGCACCAGCTGTCGCGACTGCGCCCGGCTGCCGGCGAACCCCAGCCGGTAGATGACGTTGTCCAGCCGCGACTCCAGACCGATCAGGAGGTTCGCGCCCGTGAGGCCCGTCGTCTGCGTGGCCGACCGGAACACGTTGCGGAAGTACCGCTCGTTCACGCCGTAGATCCGCTTCACCTTCTGCTTCTCACGGAGCTGCAGCGCGTAATCCGACATCTTCCGGCGGCGCGCCTGCGCCACACCATGCTGACCCGGCGGGTACGCACGACGCTCCACCGGACACTTCTCCGTGTAGCACTTCGTGCCCTTCAGGAACAGCTTCTGACCCTCGCGTCTGCACAGCTTGCAGACCGGCCCCGTATAACGACCCATTCACCCGTCTCCCTGGTTGGTATGTCGGACTTCTTCCCGCCTGGACGGTCGGCGGTTTACATCCGCGTCGCGCCTCTCGGCGCTCCTGAATCGTGCCCTTCCGTAGCTCTCCAACGCTCCAGCTCACCACGCGAAGTGGTGAGCCCTTCCCGAACCAGCGCGACCCACTCTTCCCGTCTTCGATTTCGAAAGTCGAAGTCGAGTCGTTGTTTGTTCTAGACGCGCCGCTTCTTCGGCGGGCGGCAGCCGTTGTGCGGGATCGGCGTCGTGTCCCGGATCGACTTCACCGTGAGACCCGCGGCCGACAGCGCCTGGATCGCGGACTCCCGCCCGCTCCCCGGACCCTGCACCCGTACGTGCACCCGGCGCATGCCGAGATTGTACGCTTCCCGGCCCACCGCCTCGGCCGACACCGTCGCCGCGAACGGCGTGGACTTCTTCGAGCCCTTGAAGCCCGCCTTCCCCGCGCTGCCCCACGCCACCACGTCACCGTTCATGTTGGTGATCGTCACCAGCGTGTTGTTGAACGTCGCCTTGATGTGCGCGACGCCCTCGGACTCCACCGTCTTCTTCGTCCGCTTCGCGCGCGTTCCAGCCTTCGGTTCCGCCATAGTTCAGCCTTCAGATCCCGGTCAGCTCTCGGTTCTCCATCCCCACCCGTGCGCCGAAGGCGCCCCTCCGTGCGCCGCCAGGCGCACCCTCCTGCGCCGAAGGCGCACCCTCCTGCGCGCCGCCAGGCGCGCCACCCCTACTTCCTCGGCGCCTTCTTCTTGCCCGCGATCGTCCGGCGGGCGCCCTTGTGCGTCCGCGCGTTCGTGTGCGTCCGCTGGCCCCGGACCGGCAGGCCCCGCCGGTGCCGCAACCCGCGATAGCAGCCGATGTCCATCAGCCGCTTGATGTTCATCGACACCTCGCTCCGTAGCGCGCCCTCCACCTTGAACTGGCTCTCGATCACACGACGGAGGCGGTTGATCTCTTCGTCGTTCAGATCGTGAACGCGACGATCGGGGCTGACCCCGGTCGTGTCCAGGATGCTCGCCGCGGCCGAGTCCCCGATGCCGTAGATGTACGTCAGCGCCACTACGATGCGCTTGTTGCGCGGAAGATCCACGCCTGCGATCCGTGCCATATCTCTCTACCCCTGCCGCTGCTTGTGCCGCGGATTTTTCTTGCAGATCACCCGAACCACGCCGCGCCGCCGGATGATCCGACAGTGCTCGCAGATCGGCTTGACGCTCGTACGCACCTTCATGCGGACACCCTCTCGTTTATCGGACAGCTTTGAAATATATCCCTGCAACCTCGCGCCATCAACCCCGTGCCCGCGCCCGTGTGCCGTCTGGCGTGTCCCGGGACCCGTGACCCGGTCTCTTTCCCGAAGGAATCCGCCCACGCCCGGAACACCCGAACCGCGCCGCCGTGCCGCAGTGACCCCCCGTGCCCCGTGCCCGTGTCCGTCTGGCAAGGCACGCCCCCCGTTCTACCGCGCCGTCAGGATCCTCGGCCCGTTCCCCGTCACCGCCACGGTATGCTCGAAGTGCGCGCTCCGGCGACGGTCGGCGGTCACCACGGTCCAGCGGTCGGGCAGCGTCCGCACCTCGCTGACGCCGGCGTTCAGCATCGGCTCGATGGCGATGACGAGCCCTTCCTCGAGCCGCGGCCCCTTTCCCGCCTGGCCGAAGTTGGGCACCTGCGGGTCCTCGTGCGGCTCGCGTCCGATCCCGTGTCCCACCAGCTCCCGGACGACGGTGAACCCCGCGGCCTCGGCGGTGGTCTGGACGGCGCTCCCGATGTCGCCCAGTCGGTTGCCGACACGCGCTTCCGCGATCGCCTTGCGGAGCGCCTCCTGCGTCACGTCCAGCAGCCGACGCGTCTGCTCGTCCACCTCGCCCACGGCGAGCGTGACCGCCGCGTCGGCGAACCATCCGTCCAGCTTGACGCCCACGTCCACGCTGAGGATGTCCCCCTCCGTGAGGACGCGGTAGGGGCTGGGGATGCCGTGGACCACCTCGTGGTTCAGCGACGCGCAGACGCTGGCGGGGAACCCGTACAGCCCCTTGAAGGCCGGCTCGGCGCCGTCGTGGGACCGGATGAAGCTCTCGGCGAAGGCGTCCACGTCCGCCGTCGAGGCGCCCGCCCGGACGTGCGCGGGGATCTCGTCGAACAGCGCGGCGATGATGGCGCCGGCCCGGGCCATGGCCTCGACCTCGTCGCGGCTCTTGAGCGCGGTCACGGACGCAGCGCCTCGCGGATCGCGGCCTGGACCTCGTCCACGTCCCGCAGCCCGTCCACCTTCCGGACGGGGGTCTCGGAGCGCGCGTAGAACTCGATCAGCGGCTCCGTCTGCGCGCGGTAGACCTCGAGCCGCCGCGCCACCGTGGCCGCGTCGTCATCGGGGCGCTCAACCAGGGCCGCGCCGCACCGGTCGCAGATGCCGGCGTGCGCCGGGGGATCGAAGTAGACGTTGTAGACGGCGTTGCACTCGGGGCAGGAGCGGCGGCCGCTGATCCGCTTGACGATCTCGTCGTCGGGGACGTCCAGGACGACCACCGCGTCCAGATCGATCCCGAGCTCGTCGAGGATCTCGTCCAGCCCGCGCGCCTGCTCGAGCGTGCGGGGGAAGCCATCGAGGACGAAGCCGGCCTTCGCTTCGGCGAGGACCTCGCGGACCATCCCGAGGATCACGTCGTCCGGGACCAGCTCGCCGGCGTCCATGAAGCGCTTGGCCTCGAGGCCCAGCTCGGTGCCGCGCCGGACGGCCTCGCGGAGGAGGTCGCCGGTGGAGACCTTCTGGATGCCCATGCCCTTCGCGAGCAGGGCTCCCTGCGTGCCCTTGCCGGCACCGGGAGCCCCGAGGAGGATCAACCGCATCGGCACCGGCTCACCCCATATAACGCTGGCGTCCGCGGAACCGGACCCTGCCCTTCTTCATGAAGCCTTCGTAGTGGCGGAGCAGCAGGTGCTGCTGCATCTGCTGCACCGTGTCCAGCCCGACGCCGACCACGATCAGCAGCGACGTGCCACCGAAGAAGAAGAGCTGGATGTCGAACAGGGCGAAGATCCAGAACGGCACGAGGGCGATCAGCGCCAGGTAGATCGAGCCCGGGAGCGTGATCCGGCTCAGCACGTGATCGATGTACTCCGCCGTGCGCGTCCCCGGCTTCACGCCCGGGATGAACGCGCCCTGCTTCTTCAGGTTCTCCGCCAGGTCGACCGGATTGAAGATGATCGACGTGTAGAAGTAGGTGAAGAACATGATCAGCACGCCGTAGCTGATGTAGTAGACCCAGTTGTCCGGCTGGAACACGTCGGACAGGCTCTGCAGGAACGGGATGCTGCTGAACGCCGCGATCGTCCCGGGCACGATGATGATCGACTGCGCGAAGATGATCGGCATCACGCCCGCGGAGTTGACGCGCAGGGGGATGAAGCTCTTCTGCCCCTCGCGGATGCGGCCGCGCCCCATGACCTTCCGCGGGATCTGAACGGGCAGCTTCCGCGACGCCATGGTCATCGCCACGACAGCGGCCACGATCAGCACCATCACCACCAGCAGGACGACCAGCTTGAACACGCTCAGCACGCCCGTGACCGTCGCTTCGTAGGTCCCGGCGATCGCCGTGGGGAACCCCTCGATGATCGAGAAGAAGATCAGCAGCGACATCCCGTTGCCGATCCCCCGGTCCGTGATCTGCTCACCCAGCCACATGATGAACATGGCCCCGACCGTGAGGATCAGCGTCGTGGACAGGATGAAGCCGATCCCGGGGTAGAGCACCGCGCCCTGGATGCTCTGGAGGTAGCTGGCGTAGCCGAGCGCCTGGGCGGCGGCCAGGATGATCGTCGTATACCGCGTCCACTGCGTCAGCTTCTTCCGCCCCTCCTCCCCCTCCTTCTGCATCTTCTCGATGGTGGGGAAGACCGCCGCCAGCAGCTGGAACATGATGCTGGCGGAGATGTAGGGCATGATCCCCAGCGAGAAGACCGTCGCACGGGACAGCGCGCCGCCCACGAACATGTCGTAGACGCCGAACAGCGTGCCCTGGAGCTGCGCGAACTGCGCCTCCAGCGCCCGCACGTCGATGCCCGGCGCCGTGACGTGCGCGCCGAAGCGGTAAACCAGCAGGATCCCGAGCGTGAAGATGATCTTCTGCTTCAGCTCGGGGACCTTGAACAGGTTCGGGATGGGATTGGCCATTCTCCCGTCAGCCCTCCAGCAGCTCCACGGAGCCTCCTGCCTTCTCGATCTTCTCGCGGGCGCCCGTGCTGACGGCGTGGGCCTTCACGGTCACCTTCCGGTCGAGATCGCCCTTGCCCAGCACCTTGATCGGCAGCCCGCTCCCGAGGTCGACCAGCCCCTGCTCGTGCAGCAGCGCGGGCGTGATGGTATCCCCTTCGATGCGGTCGAAGTCCTTCACGTTCACGATCTCGAACGCGTTGTTCTTGTGGCTCGTGAAGCCGCGCTTCGGCAGCCGGCGCTGGAGGGGCATCTGCCCGCCCTCGAACCACGCCGGAATCCCGTGGTGGCCGGTCCGGGCCTTCTGCCCCTTGTGCCCCTTGCCGGACGTCTTGCCGGTGCCGGAGCCGGGACCGCGACCCAGACGCTTGATCGGGCGGTTGGCCCCCTTCGGCCGCCGCAGATTGCTGAGATCCTTCATCGCTACTCCTTGCCCTCCACTTCCTCCACCTCGACGAGGTGGCGGACCTGGAAGATCATTCCCCGAATGGCCGGGTTGTCTTTCTGAACGACCGAATGCTGATGCCGCAGCAGCCCGAGCGCCCGCAGCGTATCGCGGTGCTTCTGCGGCCGCCCGTTGCCGCTCCGGACCTGCGTGATCCGCAGCTTCCCCTCCTCTTTCGACTTAGCCACGGCGCACCTCCAGCTGATCGACGGAGATCCCCCGCTCCCCCGCGATCTGCTCCGCCGTCACCATGGTATCCAGTCCCTGCATCGTGGCACGCGCGGTGTTGACCGGGTTGTTCGAGCCGAGGCTCTTGGTCAGCACGTCCGTGTACCCGGCCGCCTCGAGGACGGAACGGACCGCGCCGCCCGCGATCACGCCGGTTCCCGGCCCGGCCGGCTTGATGAGCACCCGCGCCGCGCCGACCCGCCCCACGATCTCGTGGGGTACGGTCCCGGCCACCATGGGCACCTCCACCATGTCCCGGCGGGCCTGGTCCATCCCCTTGCGGATCGCTTCGGCGACCTCGTTGGCCTTGCCCAGCGCGATGCCGACCTTGCCGCCCTTGTCACCCACCGCCACCAGCGCGGTGAACGAGAAGCGACGGCCGCCCTTCACCACCTTGGCCACGCGATTGATGTGAATCACGGTCTCCGTCAGGTCCGACTCCTGCCGGCCCCGACGACCGCCTCCCCGCTGTTCTTTCGCCATCCCTGCGTCTCCCTAGAACTTCAGGCCGCCTTCGCGGGCGCCCTCGGCGAAGGCCGCGACGCGGCCGTGATAGAGGTACCCGCCGCGATCGAAGACCACGCTCTCGATCCCGGCCTCCTTGGCCTTCTCTGCGATCCGCTTCCCGGTCGCACGGCTGATCGCCGTCTTCGTCCCCTCGTCCCCGCCCCGCAGCTCCTTCAGCTCCGGCGCGGTGCTCGAAACGCCGAGCAGGACCTTGCCGCTCACGTCGTCCACCAGGTGCCCCTGGATATTCTTCAGCGAGCGATGAATCACCAGCCGGGGACGGGACTCCGTGCCCTCCACCTTCCGGCGGATCCGCAGGTGACGACGCACCCGCTTCGACTCCCGCTTCTGCGCATGCCTCGAGTTCGCCATCGTCATGCCCCCGTCTTGCCCGCCTTGCGGCGCACGTGTTCACCCTCGTACCGGATCCCCTTGCCCTTGTAGGGCTCCGGCGGCCGGACCGCCCGCAGCTCGGCCGCGACCTGGCCCACCTTCTGCTTGTCGATCCCTTCCACCACGATCGTGGTCTGGCTCGGGGTGCTCAGCGTGATCCCCTCGGGCTCCGGATACTCCACCTCGTGGGAGTAGCCGACCGTGAGCACGAGCTTCTTGCCTCGCTTGTCCACCCGGTAGCCGACGCCGACGATCTCGAGCCCCTTCCGGAACCCCGTCGTCACGCCCTCGACCATGTTGGCCACCAGCGCACGCGTCAGCCCGTGGTACGCACGGTCCTGCTTGTGCTCCGAGCTCCGCCGCACCACCACCTGGCCGTCGTTCACCTCCACCCCGATCTCGGGGCGGATCCTGTGCTCGAGCTCCCCCTTCGGCCCCTTCACCCGCACGAGGCCATCCTCGATGGTGAGGGTGACGCCCTTCGGCAGCTCGATCGGTGCCTTCCCAATTCGCGACATGTTTCGACTCCCCTACCAGATCGCCGCGAGGACTTCGCCGCCGATGTTGTTCTTTCGAGCGTCCCGGTCGGTCATGACGCCGCGCGACGTCGAGACGATCGCCATGCCGAGTCCGTTGCGGACCTTCGGCAGCTCCTGCGCGCCGGCATAGTGGCGCCGGCCGGGCGTGGAGACGCGCTGGACGTCGCGGATCACCGACTGGCCTTCGTGATACTTCAGATAGATCCGCAGCACCCCGTGTCGGCCATCATCCAGGACCTTGAAGTCGTGGACGAAGGCGTTCTCCTTCAGGATCCGCGCGATCTCCGCCTTCAGTTTGGACACCGGCATGTCGACGCGCTTGTGGCCCGCTCGCGATGCGTTGCGGACCCGCGCCAGCATGTCGGCGATGGGATCGGTCATCATTTCGTTTTACCGCTCCTATAGTATCCGGCGGCTTCTGCCTCACCGGACTTGTAGAAGGTTTCCCTTCGTACCTGGTTCCGTCGTTTGGCGTCTCGGCGTTTTGGCGTACGCCCTAACGCCCTAACGCCCTAACGCCCTCGCTTCGCGACTTCGCCCCCTTCGCGTCTTCGCGTTACCAGCTGGCCTTGCGAACGCCCGGGATCTCGCCCTTGAGCGACATCTCCCGGAAGCAGATCCGGCACATGCCGAACTTCCGGAGATACGCCCGGGACCGGCCGCACCGGTTGCACCGGTTGTTGATCCGCACGGCGTACTTCAGCCGCTTCGGATTCTTCTGCTTCTCGATCTGTGACTTGCGTGCCATGGCTCCTCTCAGTCCTCCGCCGGGCCGGCGAGCTCTTCACCGCTCACCACGACCGGGGTCTCGCCGCGGAACGGGACACCCATCTCCCGGAGCAGCGCGTACGCCTCGTCATCCTTGTCCGTCGTGGTCACCACGACGATGTCCATCCCGTGGATGCTCTCGACCTGCTCGTACTCGATCTCGGGGAAGATCACCTGCTCCTTCACACCGATCGTGTAGTTCCCACGGCCGTCGAACGCCCGCGTCGGCAGCCCGCGGAAGTCGCGCACGCGCGGCATGGCGACGTTGATCAGGCGGTCGAGGAACTCGTACATCCGCGTGCGGCGGAGCGTCACCTTGGCCCCGACCGGCATCCCCTCGCGCAGGCCGAAGTTCGAGATCGACTTCTTGGCGCGCGTCACCACGGCCTTCTGCCCGGTGATCGCGCCCAGCTCCTCCACCACCGCGTCGAGCGACTTCGGGTTCCGGGCCGCCTCGCCCATCCCCACGTTGATCACGACCTTCTCGACCCGCGGGACGCGGTACGCGTTGTCGAAGCCGAAGTCCTCCATCAGCTTCCCGCTCACCCGCTCCTCGTAGTGCTTCTGCAGTCTCGGCTTCATTGTCGTCGCCCGCTCAGTCCTGCGTCCTGGGAATCGGATTGCCGCTCTTCGCGGAGATCCGCTCCTTGAGTCCGTCCTCTTCGATCCGCTGCCGGATCCGCGTGGGCTCGCCCGTGGTCGGGTCGACGAGCATCACGTTGGAGGCGTGGATCGGCTCCTCGTACTCCATGATCCCGCCCTCCGGATTCGCCTCCGTCGGCCGCGCGTGGTGCTTGCGCATGTTCACGCCCTCCACCACCACCCGGTTCCGCGCCGGCAACACGCGCAGCACGGTACCCTCGACCCCTGCGAAGTTCCCCCGGATCACCTTCACCCGGTCACCACGACGCACGTGCAGCTTGGAGCGGGTCTTCTTCTGTCCACCGCGGGCGCTGTGCGCCCCGGGTACGAATCGCGCCATCAGATCACCTCCGGCGCCAGCGATACGATCTTCATGAAACGCTTCTCGCGGAGCTCCCGACCGACGGGCCCGAAGATACGGGTCGCCCGCGGCTCTCCCGCGTCGTTGATGATCACCGCGGCGTTGTCATCGAAACGGATGTAGCTGCCGTCCTTGCGCCGCATCTCCTTCGCGGTGCGGACGACTACGGCCTTCGCCACCTCGCCCTTCTTCACCGTGCCGTCCGGCAGCGCGTCCTTCACCGCGACGACGATGACGTCGCCCACGCGCGCGTACCGGCGCTTGGAGCCGCCGAGGACGCGAATGCACAGCGCCTGCTTGGCTCCGGAATTGTCCGCGATGCGGACCATGGTCTCCTGCTGGATCATCGTCGCCTCACTCGGCCCGCGTGATGATCTCGACCAGGCGCCACCGCTTCGTCCTCGAAAGCGGCCGCGTCTCTACGATGCGGACGGTGTCACCCATCCGCGCCTGGTTCTCTTCGTCGTGGGCGTGCAGCTTCTTGGTCTGCGCGACCTGCTTCCCGTAGATCGGATGCGCCTTGCGACGCGCCACGGCGACCACGACCGTCTTGTCCATCCGGTCGCTCACCACCGTGCCCACCCGGGTCTTCCGCTCGTTGCGGGTGCTCTCCGTGCGTTCCGTGCTCTCCACCATCCGCCTAGCCCTCCGTCCGCTGGAGCTCGCGCTCCCGCAGCACCGTGTTCATCCGGGCGATATCCCGCCGGAGCGAGCGCAACAGGATCGGGTTCTCCAGCGGCTGGGTCGCGCTGCGGAACCGCAGCCGGAAGAGCTCTTCACGCAGCTCCTCGACCCGCTGCCGGATGTCCGCGTCCCCGAGCTCGCGAATCTCTTCGGCCGTCACTTCGATCCTCCACCGTGCTGATCACGGGTCACGAACTGCGTCTTCACCGGCAGCTTCGCCGACGCGAGCGCGAAGGCCTTCCGTGCCACGTCCTCGGGCACGCCCTCCAGCTCGAACATCATCCGACCGGGCTTCACCACGGCCACCCAGTACTCCGGGTTGCCCTTCCCCTTCCCCATCCGCGTCTCCGCCGGCTTCTTCGTCACCGGCTTGTCCGGGAAGATCCGGATCCAGACCTTGCCGCCTCGCTTGATGTGACGCGTCATCGCCACACGGGCCGCCTCGATCTGGCGATTCGTGATCCACCCGGGCTCGATGGTCTGGAGACCGTAGTCCCCGAACGACACCTGGTTCCCGCGCTGGGCCATACCCC
>JAHWKI010000195.1 GCA_019347975.1 Gemmatimonadota bacterium | reverse complement strand
GCGGCGGGGATCCACATGGCGTTCGCGCCGGTGGCGGACGTGAACGTGAACCCGGCCAACCCGGTGATCAACACGCGGTCGTACGGGAGCGATCCGTCGGGGGTGAGCGAGCGGGTGGTGGAGTTCATCCGGGGCGCGCGGTCGGCGGGGCTGATGACGGTGGTGAAGCACTTCCCGGGGCACGGGGACACGGAGACGGACTCGCACCTGGCGCTGCCGGTGCTGGGCGTGGACCGGTTCCGGCTGGACGAGGTGGAGCTGACGCCGTTCCGGGCGGCGATCGGGGCGGGGGTCGAGGGGGTGATGACGGCGCACCTGTCGGTCCCGGCGCTGGACCCGCGGCGGAGCCCGCGGCCGGCGACGCTCTCGCCGCCGATCCTGACGGACCTGCTGCGGACGGACCTCTCGTTCGACGGGCTCGTGGTGACGGACGCGCTGCACATGGACGGCGTGAAGCGACGCGGCCGGAACGGCGCGGTGGCGGTGGAGGCGCTGGAGGCGGGCGCGGACATCCTGCTGATCCCGCCGGCGGAGGGCGAGGCCATCGACGCGGTGGTGGCGGCGGTGAAGCGGGGCACGCTGACGGAGGAGCGGATCGAGCTGTCGCTCAGGCGGGTGCTGGCGGCGAAGGCGCTGGCCGGTCTGCGGAGCGGGCGGCTGGTGGACCTGGGGGACCTGCGGACGCACGTGGGGCGCGGGGTCCACGAGGAGTGGAGCCGGCGGGCGGCGGAGCGGTCGCTGACGCTGGTCCGCGGGGGTCCCGGCTCGCTGCCGCTGCGGCTGGAGGACCGGGCGGTGCTGGCGGTGCTGTACGACGACCGGCGGAGCCACCGGTCCGGCGAGACGTTCGAGGCGGCGCTGACCGCCCGGGGCGCGCGGGTCCTGACGGTGCGGGTGTCGAAGAGCGCGGGGGAGGAGACGCTGGAGCGGGCGCGTCGGATGGCGCGGCTGGCGGACGTGGTGGTGTTCGCGAGCTTCTCGCGGGCGCTGCCGTGGAAGGGGGAGCTGGGGCTGCCGGCGGAGGTGGCGGCGCTGGCGGAGGAGCTGGCGGGGGCGGGCGCGACGGTGGTGTCGTTCGGGGACCCGTACCTGCTGAGGCAGCTGCCGACGGTGGAGGCGTACCTGCTCGCGTGGAGCAACGTGGATGCGTCGCAGGAGGCGGCGGCGGCGGCGCTGGCGGGGGAGATCCCGATCACGGGGCGTCTGCCCATCGACCTGCCGGGGGGCTACGGGGTGGGGCACGGGATCCTGGTGCCCTCGCTGCCGACGCTGACGACGGCGGTGAGGCCTAACTGAACGAGGCCGGAGCTGCGCCCGGACCGGCCCGCGGCGAAAGCGCGATCATCCTGGTGGTGGAGCGGGACCCGCACGTGCGGGAGCTGGAGGGGTTCTTCCTGGAGCGGGCGGGCTGCCGGGTGGAGTTCGCGGAGGACGGGGAGCAGGCGCTGGTGCGGGTGGCCGAGGTGAAGCCGGACGTGGTGATCACGGAGGTGCTGGTCCCGAAGGTGGACGGTCTCACGGTGTGCCGGCGGATCAAGGCGAGCGCCGAGCTGAAGGAGACGAGGGTGCTGGTCTTCAGCATCCTGTCGGTGGCGGCGCGGGCGCGGGAGGCGGGCGCGGACGCGTTCCTGCTGAAGCCGCTGGCCGAGCGGTCGCTGGTGAAAACGGTGCGGGAGCTGCTGGCCATGCCGGAGGAGGGCGGGGGATGAGGGAGGCGGGAGGCGTGGGGGCGGAAGCGCCCGTGGAGCGTGTCAGCACCGGGCAGGCGGAGCTGGACGAGATCCTGCACGGCGGGTTCCCGGCGCACTCGATCAACATCCTGATGGGCGCGCCGGGCACGGGGAAGACGATCCTGGCGGAGCAGATGCTCTTCCACAACGCGGACGGGGACCGGCCGGTGGTGTTCCTGTCCACGCTGTCGGAGCCGCTGTCGAAGGTGCTGACCTACCTGCAGCGCTTCAGCTTCTACGACGCGGAGAAGATGCTGGGCGCGGTGGTCTACGAGGACGTGGGCGGCGGGCTCCTGGAGCACGGCATCGGTCACCTGCTGGAGCGGGTGAAGACGCTGGTGAAGGAGACGCAGCCGAAGCTGCTGGTGATCGACTCGTTCAAGGCGGTGCACGAGCTGGCGAGCTCGCCCGCGGAGATGCGGCGGCTGGCGGCCGAGCTGGCGGGGGTCCTGTCCGCGTCCGACGTGACGACGTTCCTGGTGGGGGAATACGCGACGGGCGCGGTGAGCGAGCACGCGGAGTTCGCGGTGGCGGACGGGATCGTGGAGCTGTCGCGGGACCGGATGGACAAGCGGGACGACCGCCACATCCGGGTGCTGAAGCTGCGGGGGAGCGAGTACAGGGAGGGGCTTCACGCCTTCCGGCTGACGCGGGACGGGCTCCGGGTCTACCCGCGGCTGGTCTCCCCGCCCGTGCCGACGGCGTACGTGGCGGGCGTCGATCGGGTCCCCACCGGGGTCGAGGGTCTGGACGAGATGCTGGCCGGCGGGCTCTGGCGGGGGAGCGCCGCGCTGGTGCTGGGGGCGGCGGGAGCCGGGAAGACGACGTTCGGCCTGGGCTTCGCGCTGGCGGCGGTGCGGCGGGGGGAGCCGGCGCTGTACCTGAACTTCCAGGAGAACCCGACGCAGCTGGCGCGGACGATCTCGGCGCTGGGGGTCGAGCCGGAGGACTACAGGCGGCAGGGGCTGCACCTGCAGTACGCCTCGCCGGTGGAGCTGCGGATCGACGCGGTCATGGTGGACCTGTTCCGCGCGATCCGGGAGAAGGGCGTCCGGCACGTGGTGATCGACGCCCTGGATGACCTCTCCCTCGCCGCCACGAGCAAGGAGCGATTCCACGACTACATGTACGCGGTGGTGCAGCACTTCGCGGCGGCGGGCGTGACGAGCGTCCTGATCCTGGAGGGGCACACCGGGCCCGGGCGCGGCGTGGAGCCGGACGCGCGCTACAGCGCGCTTTCGGACGTGCTGATCGAGCTGAACCTGGCGCCGGGGGAGCCGCCGACGGGCCGGACCCTGCGGGTGGTGAAGGCGCGGGGGACGCACCATCCGCTGGACGCGCGGCCGATGACCATCGAGGCGGGGGGGATCCGGGTGCTGACGCGGAGCAGCCGTGGCTGAGGTGCGGCGGGGCAGCTCGGCGGGGGCGCTGACGCGGCTCACGGCGGTGAGCCGGGCGCTGACGTACGCGGTGTCGCTGGAAGAGGTGCTGGAGATCACGGTGGACTGCGCGGCGGACCTGCTGGAAGCGGAGCGCGTCGTCCTGATGCTGCTGGGAGAGGACGACCTCCTCGAGATCCGGGCGCAGCGGGGGGTGGAGCCGGAGGTGGCGGAGCGGTTCCGCGAGCCGCTGAACGAGTCGCTGATCGGCCGGCTGAACGCGGTCTTCGGTCCGGGCGCCGCCGAGACGTTCCTGGGGGTGCCGCTGGTGGTCCGCGGGTCGGTGATGGGGCTGCTGGCGATCCTGGGGCGGGCGGAGGCGCCGATGGAGCGGAGCGAGTGGCTGCTGTCGGCGCTGGCGGACCAGGCGGCGGTGGCGCTGGAGAGCACGCGCGACGAGGCGACCCGGGCGGAGCTGGAGGAGCGGGCCCGGGAGCTCGAGCGGGTGGGCGGCCATCGGGATGACGCGCTCCGGATGGTGGGGCACGACCTGAAGTCACCGCTGAGCGCGCTGAACGGCTACCTCCACCTGCTGTCGAGCGAGGCCTACGGCCCGCTCAACGACGCGCAGCGGGTGACGCTGGAGCGCCTCGCCTCGATCACGGCGCACGTGGCGTCGCTGGTGGACAGCATCGTGGACATCGGGCGGCTTGCGTCCGGGTCGCTCCACCTGCAGTGCGGTCCGCTGAAGCTGGCGCCGGTGGTCGAGGAGGCGGTGACGGTGCTGGGGATGGCCCCGCAGCAGGAGGGCGTGGAGGTGGAGGTGCGCCTAGCCGAAGGGCTCGCGGTGCACGGCCACCGCGACCGGCTCCGTCAGGTGCTGGTGCACCTGATCGACAACGCGGTGAAGCACGCGCCGCCGCAGACGGCCGTGACGGTGCGCGCGGAGGAGGAGGGGGAGGAGGTCGTCGTCCGGGTCCGGGACGTGGGCCCCGGGGTGCCGCCGGACCGCGCGGAGGAGATCTTCGAGCCGTACCGCCGGCTGGAGGGCGAGACGACGGGGGGGATGGGGCTCGGGCTCGCGATCGCCCGGGGGCTGGTCGAGCGGATGGGCGGCACGATCTCCCTGGATACGACGGAGCCGGTCGGGGCCACGTTCGTGATCCGGCTCCAGCGGGTGCCCGGCGCGGAGCGCTAGGCGCGCGCGGTGCGGAAGAGAGAAGCCCCCCGGGAGCGGTGCTCCGGAGGGGCTTCTTCGCGTCCGCGGGGGGGTTACTCCTGGCGCAGCGCGGTGACGGGCTCCACGCGGGTGGCGCGCCAGGCGGGAACCATGGACGCGGCGACGGCGACGGCGACGAGGGTGGCGCCGCCGGCGAGGAGGGCGATGGGGTCGCCGGGCGAGACGCCGAAGAGCAGGCCGCGCAGGAGCCGGAGGCCACCGAGGGCGAGGGGGAGGCCCAGGAGGAGCCCGATGCCGGCGATGAACAGCGCCTGGCGCAGGACGAGGCGCAGGACGCGCCCCGAGCTGGCGCCGACGGCCATGCGGACGCCCAGCTCCCGCGTGCGGCTCTCCACGGAGTACGCCATGACGCCGTAGAGCCCGACCGCGGCGAGGACGAGGGCGATGGCGCCCATGATGGCGATGAGCGTGGAGATGAGGCGCGTGTCGCGCAGCGTTCCGCCGATGAGCTGCCGCAGGGACGCGCTGCGGAGGACGGGCATGCCGGGGTCGATCCGCTCCACGACGGCGGCGACCCGAGGGGCAAGGACGGCGGGGTCGCCCGGGGTGCGGACGACCAGGTCCATGGAGCCGCGGTAGTTGCGGTCGAAGGGGATCCAGTACCCGGCGGCCGGCTCGGCGCGGAGGGAGCGGTTGCGGTGGTCGGACACCACGCCGATGACGGTGGTGGCCTCCTCCCACACCGGGTCGGCGCCGAAGAGGACGGTGCGGCCGACGGGGTTCTCGTCGCCGAAGAAACGGTCGGCGAGGGCGCGGTTGATCACGATGACCTGCGGCGCGTTCTCGCCGTGGTCGCCGGGGCGGAAGAGGCGGCCGGCCTCCAGCTCGAGGCCCATGGCCGCGAAGTAGCCGGCATCCGCGGTGTTGGAGAGGACGGGGGTGGGCGGCGGTCCATCGCGGGGGCCCACGCGCGCGATGTCCTCGGCGGTCATGGGCGTGTGGTTGGACTGGAAGTCGGCCACCGGGAGCTCGGCCACGAGCCCCACGGCCTCCACGCCCGGCATGCCGGCGACCTCCTCGCGGAGCCGGTCGTAGAAGACGCGGCCGCGGGCGTCGTCGTAGCCGGTCCGCATGTCGGTGTCCAGCGCGATGACGGCGATGCGGTCGGCGTCGAAGCCGGGGTCGAGGACCTGGGCCTCCTGCAGGCTGCGGAGAAGCACGCCGGTGCCCGCGAGGAGGACGAAGCAGAGGGCGAGCTGGGCCGCGACCAGCCCGCGTCGCAGTCGGGACGCCCCGCCGAGGGTGCGGGCGCCGGAGCCCAGGGTGTCGCGGAGCTCGGAGCGGGCGGCGGAGAGGGCGGGCAGCAGCCCGAAGACGACGCCGGCGGCCAGCGCGAGCGCGAAGCCCACGACGAATACGCGGGTGTCCGCGGAGAAGGCGCGGGCGACGTCGTAGGGGAGCACGTCCGGGATGCGGCGGGCGACCAGCGCGGTCAGGGCGAGGGCGGCCAGGGCGCCGAACGCGGCGACGAGGAGCGACTCGGTGAGGAGCTGGCGGACGACGCGCGGGCGGCTGGCGCCGAGGGCGGCGCGGATGCCCATCTCCTGTCGGCGGCCGGCGCCGCGGGCGAGGGCGAGGCCGGCGAGGTTGGCGCAGGCGATGAGGAGCACGAGCAGGACGATGGCGCCCAGGAGCCGGCTGATGCGGGCGGCGGCGGCCCGGTCGTCGGGCGTGGCGCCGACGCCCGGGACCATCCAGAACCCCTGCCCCGCCAACGCGGGGTTCTCCTCGTCGAAGCGCTCGTAGAGGGCGGCGGTGGCGGCGGCGGCCTGATCGAAGGCGACGCCCGGCGCGAGCCGCGCGAAGATCCAGAACCAGCTCGAGCCGCGGCGCTCGAGGCGGTTCTCCGAGCCCGGCCCCCAGAGGGTGGCGATCATCGTGGCCGGGAGCCAGACGTCCGCGGCCTCCGTGAACAGCTCCGCCCCGCCGAATCTCTCGGGCGCCACGCCCACGACCTCGAACGAGCGGCCGTTCAGGGGGAACGTCCGACCGATGACGTCCGGCGCGGCGCCGAAGCGGGACTCCCACAGGTCGTGCGAGATCACCGCCACGGCGGGGGCGCCCGGCGTCGCGGTCTCCTCCGGGAGGAACCCACGCCCGAGCCGCATGGGGACGCCGAGGACGTCGAAGTAGTTGTCGGACACGAGCTGCACCGGGACCGCCTCCGCCTCCGTGCCGGTCCCGATGATCGCACCGCCCGTCGAGAACCCGGCGACCCCGGAGAACCAGTCCGCCCGGGCCCGGAAGTCCCGGTAGACCG
>JAHWKI010000194.1 GCA_019347975.1 Gemmatimonadota bacterium | reverse complement strand
CGCGACCTCGGGCAGCCGGTCTTCATCCCGGGGGACATGGGGCGCTACTCCTACGTGCTCCTGGGCACCGACGGCGCGTTCCGCGAGACCTTCGGCTCCACCTGCCATGGCGCAGGACGACGCATGAGCCGCCGGCAGGCCAAGAAGTCCGCCCATGGCCGCGACCTCCGGAAGGAGTTCGAGGCGGAAGGGATCGAGGTGCGGGCCTCCTCCTTCGCCACCGTCGCCGAGGAGGTCCCCGAAGCGTACAAGGACGTGGCGGACGTCGTGGGCGTCGTGGACCGGGCCGGGATCGGGCGGAAGGTGGCCCGGCTGCGGCCCATGGGCGTGCTGAAGGGCTGAGGCCTGCGCGATTGCCCCCGCGGCGGGGAGGTCGGTACCTTCGGCCCGTGACCGCTCACACTCCCGATCCGGCCGCCTTCCGCCGGCGCCGCGACCGCGTCCTCGACGCCCTGGGCGAGCACGGCGCCATGGTCCTGCCGGCCGCGCCGGAGATCGTCGTCGGGCGCGACACCGAGCTGCGCTACGTGGTCGACCCCGACCTCTGGTACCTCACCGGCTACCCCGAGCCCGAGGCCGTGGCGGTCCTGGCTCCTTCCGCCGCCGCGCCCTTCACCCTCTTCGTCCGCCCCCGCGACCCCGATCGCGAGACCTGGACGGGCCCCCGGGGCGGGGTGGAGGCGGCGACGGAGCGGTTCGGTGCGGATGCCGCCCACCCGATCGCCGAGCTGGACGAGCGGCTGCCGAAGCTCCTCGCCGGCGTGGACCGCGTCCACTTCCGGGTGGGCACCGGGCGCCGGCGCGTCGAGCGTAGCGTGCTGGACCTCGTCGCCGCCGGACGACACGGTCGTCAGAGGACGGGCAAGGGGCCCGCAGAGCTCGCGGACCCCGGCCTCATCCTCGACGACATGCGCCTCCTCAAGGAGCCCGCGGAGCTCGACGCGATCCGCGACGCCGTCGCCATCACCATCGCCGGCATCCGGGCGGGGATCGCCGCCGCGCGGGACGGGGCGGGGGAGTGGGTGGTCGAGGCGGCCATCGAGGGGACCTTCCGCACGCTCGGCGCCGATGGACCCGCCTTCTCCACCATCGCAGCCTCGGGCCCCAACGCCTGCGTCCTCCATCACATCGCCAACGATCGCGTCATGCACGCCGGCGAGCTCCTCCTCCTGGACGCCGGCGCCCGCCACCGGATCTACACCGGGGACATCACGCGAACGGTGCCCGTGGACGGCCGGCTGGACGGGCCGCAGAGGGACGTCCACGACGTCGTCACCACCGCCAACCTCGCCGCCCTCGATTCCGTACGCCCCGGTGCCACGCTGGACTCCATCCACGACGCCGCCCTCCGGGTCCTCGTTCGCGGCATGATCGATCTCGGGCTGCTCCAGGGCGACGTCGAGGGTCTCATCCATCAGGGGGACGACGTCAAGCGCTACTACCCCCACAAGACCAGCCACTGGCTCGGCCTCGACGTGCACGACGTCGGCACCTACGCCGTCGGCGGGACGCCGCGGCCGCTCGCGCCGGGCATGGTCCTCACCGTCGAGCCCGGCCTCTACGTCCCCGCCCACGACGCCAGCGCACCCGTGCATCTCCGCGGTATCGGCGTCCGCATCGAGGATGACGCCCTCGTCACTCCCGATGGCGTCGAGGTCCTGAGCGCAGCGCTCGAGAAATAACCCCTATCGAAACACGGTCTGCGTCCGCCCCGTAAGGCGCCCTTGACGCGGCGCTGAACACCGTTTATCCTCTGGCCCCTGAACACTGTTCAGGGCGCCGGCGTGATCGGTCGAGTACCCCCTGATGCAGCAGATCGGCCTATGGATACGGGTGAGCGGAAAGAGCAGCGCGAGGATCTGCGGGAGCGGATCGTGGAAGCGGCGCGAGACATTGTGGGCGAGCAGGGTCTGGACGCGCTGTCGATGCGAGCGCTGGGCGTCCGGATCGGGTACTCGCCCGCGACGATCTACCTGCACTTCCGGGACAAGGACGAGATCCTCCGTGGTGTGATGGAGGAGGGATTCAAGCGTCTGGGGATGACGATGGAGCGGGAGCTGTCGACGCTGGGGCCGGAGGCGACCGCGCTGGACCGGTACGCCATGGCCGGGCGCGCGTACGCGAAGTTCGCGCTGGAGAACACTGGCTATTTCCGGGCGATGTTCAAGATGCCGCGGGTCGCGAACATGGACATGTGCCCGGAACCGGTGGATGGCGGGATCGACTCGCCGGAGGGGGCCCGGGACCACGGAGTCGAAATGGTGCGCCGGGCCATCGAGGCGGGAGAGATGAACGCGGCGAGCGCGGAGCGGGCGGCGGCGATCGGATGGGCGGTGATGCACGGCCTGACGTCGCTGTACCTGAGCGGTCACCTGAGCGACCAGGTGACGAGCCACGAGGAGTTCATGGAGCTGATCGACAGCGCGATCGAGACGCTGGGAACCGGATGGAAGCCGAGGAGCGGAAAAGGATGAACGGGGCACTGCGGGAACGCTTGAAGGGGTGGACGGGAGCGGGGATCGTGGCCGTGGCGCTGTCGTCTGCGGCCATGCCGCTGGCGGCCCAGGCCGGTGCCGAGCCCGGGCGCGTGCTGACGCTGCGGGACGCGGTGGCGAGGTCGCTCGAGTCGAACGCGACGCTGGAGACCGCCCGCTGGGGGCTCGAGGCGGCGCAGGCGCAGGCGCGGGAGGCGTGGGGGAGCATCTTTCCGACGGCGAACCTGAACGCCACGTACACGCGGAACCTGGACATCCCGTCCACGTTCCTGCCGGCGTTCATCTTCGATCAGAGCGCGGGGCCGGACGAGCTTGTCGAGGTCCAGTTCGGGTCGGAGAACACCTGGTTCGCGCAGCTGCGCGCCGACCAGCCGCTGTTCAACGCCGCGGCGTTCCTCGGCGTCGGCGCGGCGGGCCGGTTCGAAGCGCTGCAGCAGGAGGTGGTGCGGGGGGAGGCGCAGCAGGTGGCGACCCGGACGCGGCTCCGGTACTACGACGTGCTGCTGGCGCAGGAGCAGCGCCGGCTGACGACCAACAGCGTGCAGCGGGTCGAGCAGGTGCTGGCCGAGACGCGCAGCCTGAACCGGGCGGGGCTCGCGTCGGAGTACGACGTGCTTCGCCTGGAGGTCGAGCTGGCCAACCTGCAGCCCAACCTAGTCCGCGCCGACAACACGTTCGAGGCAGCGCGGCGCGGGCTGGCGGTGGCCATGGGCGTGGAGAGCCTGGAGGGCGTGGAGGTGGGCGGATCCCTCCTGACGATCGAGCTGCCCGCCCTGCCCGGCGGACCGGCGATCCTGGCGAGCGGGGCGGCGAGCGGGAGCGTGGGCCCGGGCGCATCGCTGCTCCTGGACCGCGGGGTCAGGGCCGAGGCGCTGCCGGCGGAGGAGGCGATCCGGCTGGCGCAGCGGAACCGGTCGGACCTGAGGCAGCTCCAGCTGACGCGGGAGCTCCGGGACACCGAGCGGAAGGTCGAGATGTCGCAGTACCTCCCGAAGGTCCTCCTCTTCGGGACGTGGACGGCGCAGGGGCAGGGGGATGACCTGACGTTCTTCGGCGAGAACAACTTCAACGCGAAGGCGGTGGGCGTCGAGGTCAGCGTGCCGCTGTTCAGCGGGCTGCAGCGGCCGGCGCGGGTGAGCCGGATGGGTGCGGTGGTGGAGCAGGTGGAGGCGCAGCTCGAGCTGGCCGGCGAGCAGGCGGCCAACGAGGTCAGGACGCTGATGGACCAGGCGCGCGAGGCGCATTCGCGAGCCGCGGCGCAGCAGCGGGCGGTGAGCCAGGCGACGCGCGGCTTCGAGATCGCGCGGGCCGAGTACACGGCCGGCCTGGGCAGCCGGCTCCAGCTGACGGACGCCGAGCTGGCGCTCCGGCAGAGCGAGTTCAATTACGCGCAGGCGGTATACGACTACCTCACCGCTCAGGCCCGGCTGGATGCGGCGATCGGTGTGGTTCCCATGGTGGACGCGGGCGACGTGGTCGCCCTTCAGGGATAGACGAGGGATCATGAAGATCAGACAGGCAGGGCTGGTGGCGGCGCTTGCCGCGCTGGCGGGAGCGTGTGGGCAGTCGGGCAACGCGCAGATCGAGGAGTCGGCGCAGGCGGAGCGCGTCCGCACCATGAACGTCGAGGTGCTGGAGGTCGTCCCCGAGGCGTTCACCGACCACGTGCGCGTGGTCGGGACCGTCGAGGCGGAGCGGGACGTGACGGTCTCCGCCGAGGAGGCCGGCGTCGTCGAGGCGGTCCTCGCCCGGAAGGGCGAGCGGGTCCGCCCGGGGCAGCCCCTGCTCCGGCTGGACGCCGACATCCTGAGGACGCAGCTCCAGCAGGCGGCCGCGCAGGCGGAGCTGGCCGAGGAGACCTGGACCCGGCAGAAGAGGCTCTGGGAGGAGGAGCAGGTGGGCACCGAGATGGCCTACCTCCAGGCCCGCTACAACGCCGAGACCGCCCGGGCGCAGGCGCAGGTGCTGGCGCAGCGGCTGGAGCGGACGACGATCCGCTCCCCCGTCGCCGGAGTCCTCGACGACCGGATGGTCGAGGTCGGCAACATGGTCGCCGCGGGCACGCCCGTCGCCCGGATCCTCGACCTGGATACGGTGAAGGTCGTGGCCGGCGTTCCGGAACGGTACGCCGCGGAGATCGAGCAGGGGGCCAGCGTCGGCGTGACGGTGGACGCGCTGCGCGGGCGGGAGTTCGTCGGGCAGGTGGACTTCGTGGGCTCCGCGGTGGCGGGGGACAACCGCACGTTCGTGATCGAGGTGGAGGTTGCGAACCCGGGGATGGGGATCAAGCCCGGGATGTCCGCCAACGTGCAGGTGTTCCGGATCGGCCTGGACAGCGCGCTGGTGGTGCCGCGGCACGCGGTGATCCGCCGCGAGGATGGCTATGTGGTCTACGTCGCCCGCCGGACGGCGGACGGATGGCGGGCGGAGTCCCGTGGCGTGGTGCCGGGGCTCACGAGTGGGGACCGGATCGTGATCGACGCCGGCCTCGAGCCCGGAGAGCGGGTGGTGGTCGTCGGCCAGCAGCGGGTGGCCCACGGGGACGCGCTGATCCTGACGAACGAGGCGGAGCTGGCGAGGACGCCGCGCCGTGACACGGCCGCGGCCGCCGCGGAAGAGAGCGAGCGATGAGAGACGCCGAGTACCGGGACCACGGGGAGCCGCCGGTCCGGGAAGGTCACCACAAGGGGGAGCACCGCGAGTTCGGCCCGACGAATTTCGCGCTGAACCAGCGGATCAGCGTGCTGATGCTGCTGCTTCTCACCACGATCATGGGCGTCCTCGCCTATGTCAGCATCCCGAAGGAATCGTCGCCGGAGATCACGATCCCCATGATCTCCATCAGCGTGGTCTACCCCGGCGTGGCGCCGAAGGACATGGAGACGCTGGTCGCGCGGCCGATCGAGGAGGAGCTGAACACGATCGCGGACATCAAGGAGCTGACCTCCACGTCCGTCGAGGGCTACTCGAACATCCTGGCCGAGTTCGAGAACGGCTACGACATGGATGAGGCGCTGAACAAGGTGCGCGAGAAGCTGGACCTCGCGAAGGCGGAGCTCCCCGCGGACGCGGAGGAGCCCCACATCTCCGAGTTCAACTTCTCCGAGTTCCCGATCATGAACGTCAACATCTCCGGGCCGTACGGGCTGGAGCGGCTGAAGGAGCTGGCCGAGGACGTTCAGGACGAGATCGAGGGGATCCCGGCGGTGCTTCAGGTGAACCTGTCCGGCGGGCTGGAGCGGGAGGTGAAGGTCGAGGTCGACCTGTCCGCGCTGAAGTACTACGGCGTCACGTTCACCGACGTCGTGGACGCGATCCGCGAGGAGAACGTGAACATCCCGGGTGGCGTGGTGGACATGGGCAACCAGGAGTACACGCTGCGGGTCGCGGGCGAGTTCGAGGAGGCCGCGCCGCTGGAGGATGTCGTCGTCCTGGTACGCAACGGCCGCCCGATCTACGTCCGCGACGTGGCGACGGTGGACTTCGCCTACAAGGAGCGGGAGACGTACGCGCGGCTCGATGGGACGCCGGTGATCACGCTGGGCATCGTGAAGCGGTCCGGCGAGAACATCATCGAGACGGCCGAGCGGGTGAGGGCGACGATCGCGCGGATGGAGGCGCGCTTCCCCGAGGGCACCGTCGTGAAGATCACGGGCGACCAGTCCGAGGACATCCACGAGATGGTGAGCTCGCTGGAGAACAACATCATCAGCGGGCTGATCCTGGTGCTGGCGGTGCTGCTGTTCTTCCTGGGCGTCCGCAACGCGGCGTTCGTCGCCATCTCCATCCCGACCTCGATGCTGCTGTCGTTCATCGTCATGAACGCCCTGGGCATCACCATGAACATGGTCGTCCTGTTCTCCCTCATCCTGGCGCTCGGGATGCTGGTGGACAACGCGATCGTCGTGGTCGAGAACATCTACCGCTACGTCGAGGAGGGCCACGACAACTGGACGGCCGCGCGCAGGGCGACCGGCGAGATCGCGATCCCGGTGGTCGCGTCCACCCTCACGACCCTGGCCGCGTTCGGGCCGCTGCTGTTCTGGCCCGGCATCGCCGGCGAGTTCATGAGCTATCTCCCCCTCACGCTGATCATCACGCTGAGCAGCTCGCTCTTCGTGGCGCTGGTCATCGTGC
>JAHWKI010000025.1:22305-24208 GCA_019347975.1 Gemmatimonadota bacterium | reverse complement strand
ACCGGTCCTCCGCGTCCGTAGTTGAGGTCATCCCGTTCGGCCGGGCATCCCGCAACCCGTACGCCAGCGGTGGTCACGGGCCGGTCGGGTCCCTCCAGGAATCGGGATTGCGCCGCGCCGGGGATCGGCCCCTATTCCTCCATCACTCTCCACATCCCCTTCACCTCGAGCACGCTGATGCGCGCGATCCCCCGGGCCGTCCTGGTCCTCGCCGGCGTCGGCTGTGTGCTCGGCTGCCCGGACCCCGCGGCGGAGCATGCGGTTCAGGCGGTATCCCCCTGGGCTGCTTCGCTCGACGAGCAGCTTGCCCCGCTGGGCCGCGCCATCGGAGACAGCCGGATCGTGCTGCTGGGCGAGAACGGGCACGGGGTCGGCGAGTTCACGACGACGAAGGTCCGGCTGATCGAATGGCTGCACCGTGAGCTGGAGTTCGACCTGGTCGTCATGGAGAGCGGGTTCTTCGAGTGCGGCAACGCCTGGCGCCGTGCCGCGGAGCTGGACGCCCGGGAGCTGCTCTACGACTGCCTGAAGTACCCGTTTCAGCAGGCCGAAATCCGGTCGCTGTTCGAGCTGATCCTGGCCCGGCGGTCGAGCGACCGACCCCTCGAGCTCGCCGGGATGGATCTCCAGCCACAGGGGTTCGATTCCGGGGATCGGCCGGCGGTCCTGCACGCGACCGTCGCCTCTCGTGACCCGGCTCTCGCCCGCCGGGTGGCGGCCCTCGACACTGTGATCTTCCTCGTCGCCGACTCGGGGGGGCTGGGCGAGGACCTGGATCCATGGATCCTGGAGCACGGCCCCGCGGCGCGGGCCGCCTACGATTCCGCCGCCGCCCTCACAGACGGGTGGGAGCGGTGGGCGTTCCGGCTGGCGGGTGGCCTGGTGGACCGCCTGTCCGTGCGCGCGAAGGCCGTGGCGGCCAGGGCCACCGACCTGCCGTCCCCGTACTACGAGCTCCGAGACGAATGGATGGCGCGCGCGGTGGCGGCCCTCGCCGACTCCATCGCCGGACCGCGGAAGGTCGTCGTCTGGCTTCACAACGACCACGCCCGGCTCGGCCCGTTCGAGGTGGGGCCGCATCGGGTCCGGTCGGTGGGAGTGTTCCTGCGCGAGTGGTACCGCGACGAGGTCTTCTCCATCGGGTTCTCCATGGGGCGCGGCTCGATCGCGGACAATGCGCGGCGCGAGCGTGAAGTGGCCGCTCCGATCCCGGGTGGAATCGAGAGCTTTCTCGCCGCCGGAGCGAACGCGGCGGGGTACCTCGTGCTGTCGGGGAACAGGAGCGCCGCCGTGCGGGAATGGGCGGGCCGGTCGCGACCCTACCTCCGGATGGGCCTCACCCCCGAGACGATGATCCCGTCCGAGGAGTTCGACGCTCTCTTCTACATCCATCGCGTCCGGCCGCCGAGCTACACGGTTCCAGGCTCGGGGTCACGATCCTGGCCTGCGCCGCCGTTCTGCTCGGGCTCGGGCGTCTATGTTGTGGTCGTGCTCTTGCCGTGAGCGACGAGAACCGGAGCGCTGGCCGCGAGGAAGCGATGCGGGACGAGCTCGTCGAGGCCATAAGGGTCTGGGATCGGCGGTGAGAAGTGGGGCGGGCCGTCATCCCACCGTCCCTCACGTGTGATGGAATTCCTTGCGCTGCGGTCGCCAGCCTTGAATGATGGCCCGGCCGCTCACGACCCGCTTGCCGTGACTCCAGCCACGGTTTTCCCCCCGCTCCCCGAGGAGGCGAGATGCACCGACGTGTTCGAAGCCTGTCCCTGACCCTGCTGCTCCTGCCCGTGGGCCTGACGGGGTGCGCGCCGGCGGAACGGGACGGAGATGCGGCACAGGCGGACGAGAGCTCGGTCCGCCAGGGGATCGACGAGACCAACAGGGCCGCGGAGCAGGCGGTGGCCGC
>JAHWKI010000025.1:19296-22205 GCA_019347975.1 Gemmatimonadota bacterium | reverse complement strand
CGGTCAGACGGGGAGCTCCAGCCAGCCGCTCGTCCCCTCGCCCTCCTCGCTTTCCAGCCAGAGCCGACCGCCGTGCGCCTGCGCGATGCCGCGGGCGATCGCCAGCCCCAGGCCGGCGCCGCGGCGGTCGCCGGCGCGGGCCTGCCAGAATCGGTCGAACACGTGAGCGAGCTGCTCGGCGCTCATCCCGGGACCGGAGTCGACCACGCCGATGCGGACGCTGTCCTCGCCCACCCGCGTCTCGACCCGGACGGTTCCGCCCCGGGGGGTGAACTTCATGGCGTTCCCGATCAGGTTTCCGAGCGCCTGCAACACGCGACCCTCGTCCAGGTCGATCTCCAGCCCCGACGGGGACGGGGGCTCCACCCGCCACTCGAGCCCGCGCTCCCGCGCCATGCCGGCGTGCGCCTGCTCGAGGTGTTCGAGGAGCGTTTCCATCCGGACCGAGGCTGGCTCCAGCGACAGCCGCCCCTCCTCGATCCGCGCCACGTCCAGCAGGTCCTCGATCAGCCGCGTCATCTCGTCCGCGGCCCTCATGATCATGCCGACCGGCCGGTGTCCGGACTCCGTGACGTGCTCGGCTTCGATCAGCAGCTCGGCCGCCATCCGTACCCTGCTCACGGGGTTGCGCAGGTCGTGTGACACGACGGAAAGCACCTCGTCGCGAGCGCGGATCGCCCGCTGGGCCTCGCGGTACAGCCGCGCGTTCTCGAGGGCGAGGCCTGCGCTGCGGGCCAGCTCCCGGGCGAGCGACAGGTCGGTGGAGCGGTAGAAGCGGTCCGTTCGCGTGGAGCCCAGCGTCAGCGTCCCGAGCGGAGCGCCCCGCACGACCAGCGGCACGATCATGAGGGAGCGGGCCGCCAGCCGCCGCAGCCGCTCCAGCGCCTTCAGATCTTCGGGCAGCTCGCGCGGCCAGTCCGCCTCCAGGTCCACCACCATGAGCGGCTGTCCGTTCTCGAGGACCTGTGCGAGGGGGATCAGCCCTTCGGCCCGCGGATCGAACGGCTCCTCGCGCGCCAGCAGGGGCTCTCTGGATTCGTCGATGTGCGCGAATCCGACGCGCTCGAGGCGGCCGCCGTCCCGCGCCAGGTCTATGGTGGCGAAGCAGGCGACGCGTGGCACCGCGAGCCGCACGATCCGCTCGAGGGTGTGATCCGGATCGAGGGATGCCGATAGCACCCGCCCGGCCCGCGTCAGGAAGCGCAGCGCTTCGCGCGAGCTCACGCGCGCGTCCGCGTCCTCCGCCGCTTCCCGGTCGGTGGGCTTCGGAGGCGCCAGGGTCCGACGTCGCTCTTGCATGCCGTAAAGTGTGGCACCTACGCCGTCCGCGCGAATCCCCGTATCTTGGGAGATCTCTCACCCGGAGGCCAAATGCCCGCATACGCGCACACGACCGCGACCTGCCGCGCCGCGAGGTCGGCGTCATGAGCTGGCCGGCGCTGCCGCTGGAGCCCTGGCGGGAGACGCAGGAGACCCTGCACCTCTGGACACAGGTGGTGGGGAAGGTGCGGCTGGCGCTGTCACCCCTCGTGAATCACTGGTGGGGCACGACGCTGCAGGTGACCCCCCGCGGCCTCGATACCGGCGTGATGTACCACGGGACGACGCCGGTGGAGATCCGCTTCGACTTCATCGACCACGGGCTGGTGATCGACGTCGGGCGGGAGCGGCGGACCCTGACGCTGGAGCCGCGGTCCGTCGCCGATTTCCACCGTGAGGTCCTCGCGACGCTCGCCGATCTCGGCGCCCCCGTTCGCATCCACGGCGCTCCCAACGAGGTGCCGGACCCGATCCCCTTCGCCGCCGACGACGTCCACTCCGCATACGACGCGGCGGCGGTCCAGAGGTTCCATTCCGTCCTGCTCCCGGTCGACCGGGTCTTCCGGAGCTTCCGCGCCGGGTGGATCGGGAAATCCAGTCCCGTCCACTTCTTCTGGGGGGCCTTCGACCTGGCGGTCACCCGCTTTTCCGGCCGGACCGCGCCGCCGCACCCCGGCGGCATCCCCCACTTCCCCGACTGGGCGGTCCGGGAAGCGTACTCGCACGAGAACACCAGCGCCGGATGGTGGCCCGGGAATGGCGCCTTCGGACGCCCCGCAGTCTTCGCCTACGCCTACCCCGAGCCCGACGGCTACCGCGAGGGAGCGCCTCTCCCCGCCGGCGCGTTCTATCACGAGGAGATGCGCGAGTACCTCCTGCCGTGGGACGACCTCATCGCGACGCCCGACCCCGACGCCACGCTACGCGCGTTCCTGGAAGGCACTCACGCCCGCGCCGCGGACGCCGCGGGGTGGGACCGGGCGGCCCTCGAGCGCTCGCCAGCCGAGGCTGAACAGCTGGAACGGCGGGTGCGCGCCGGCAGCGGTCCGATCGGCCCACTCGGCTGAAAGGCATCCAGCCCGACAGGCGCACGGCCTGTCGGGCTGGATGGTCTCGAACACCTCCCGGCCTTCGCCCGGGGAGCCGTTCCGGAAGCCCCGGGTGGCTAGGTCGTGGTCGTATGGCCGCGCCGGCGCGTGAACAGCCGGTACAGCCCGAGCAGGATCAGGGCGCCGACGATCGCGCCGATGATGCCCGCCGGCCCCTCGCCGCCGATCCCGAGCGCGCGGAAGAGGAACCCGCCCACGAAGGCTCCCGCCACGCCCAGCAGCATGGTGACGATGATGCCCCCCGGATCCTTCCCCGGCATGATCAGCTTGGCGACCGCGCCCGCGATCAACCCGATAATCAGCATCCAGATGATTGACATTGTCTCTCCTGGTCACGCGGCGGCCCGTGCCACCGTCCGCGGGGACCCCGCGCAAGGAAGATGCCGCCCGTCGCTCAGACCGTCGAGGCGCGGGCCTCCCGCAGATGCTCGTCCAGCCGCGCGAAGCTGAGGTTCATCCCGCCGGTCATGCCGGTCCCGA
>JAHWKI010000025.1:0-19196 GCA_019347975.1 Gemmatimonadota bacterium | reverse complement strand
AGGAAGCGAGCGGGACGGGCTCAGCGGGTCGTTGCGACGAGAGCCTGTAGGAGGAGGCGCTCGAGCCTGCCGGTGGTGGCGCAGCTGACCTGACCGCCGCTGGTGCCGTGCGGGGTGGCGGTGGCGTCGACGGTGGTGCTGACGCGGGTGGCCTCGCCGTCGGGCTCGACCGAGGTGGTCACGTACAGGTGGACGTCGGACTGGTCGGCGTGGGGCCCGGCCATGCCGTGGCCGCAGTCGAGGAAGGCGGACGCGCGCTGGCCGTCGATGCGGCGGGGCATCCGATCGCTGAAGCCGTAGGCGCGTCGGCCGCGATCCAGGAGCCCGCCGCCGGAGAGGCCGAGCTGCTGGAAGGCGCCCGGGACGGCGGCCCACACGTCGTCGACGGGCAGGGGGAGGGTCGCTTCCCATGCGTCGATGTTGCGCGTGACGTCCACCGAGTACACGGCGCCGCCGGTCTCGATCTGCGTCGAGACCCGCTGCTGCGTCGACTGACGGGCGGGGGCGGCGCACGACGCGAGGAACAGCGCGCCCAGAAAGAGAGCGAGGGTGCGTCGCATCGGGAGATCTCCGGAAAACGAGTGGTCGAACGCCGCTCCGGCGCCCGTCCGGGAAGTGTGGCCCGGGAGGACGAGACGAGTCAAGCGTCGAGCGGACGACCGTCGAGGCCGCGGTCAGCGGATCAGCGCCCGCAGCGCGGCCGCTTCCGCGTTATCCCAGGCGGCGGCGTCCGGCGTCGCTGGCGGAATACGATAGAGCCAGGAGAGGCCGTCGGGACCGATGTAGTCGTCCTCGAGCGCGTACACGGGGTCCTCCAGGGCGCGCTCCAGGGGCACGAACCGGAACCCTTCCTGCTCGAGCCGGGTGAGGAGGGCGTCGAGCTGCTCCGCCAGGAGCGCGTTCGCGTGGAGGAGGAGGATGTGAGGGACGTCACGACCGAGACGCTCCTCCGCGACCTGGCGGTAGTGACGGGCGGCGCGGGTCACGTGCGCCAGGTACGCGTCGGCGATGGCCCGGGCGCGGGCGTCGTCGCCCGCCTCGAGAGCGGCGACGTACGCGTCGTCGATGATCCAGTCGCCGGTGTCGATGGTCACCGGGGCGACCGTGCTGCCGAGCGCCTCCAGCACCGCGCGCCCCGCACGGAGCCGCTCGGCGGTCGGGCCGCGGTGCAGGTACGGGTATCGGAACGGCAGCGACGACTCTCCCGTCAGCTCACGGAGAAAGGCGTCGCACTCGCGGGCGTCGGCGGCCCACGCAGCCGGCTCCGCGCGGTTCAGGTCCATGTGCTCCGACGTGTGGTTCCCCAGCGCCTGCCCCGCGTCCAGCCATGCCCCGAGGATCGGCGCGCCGGGCTGGACCCGCCCGCAGTTCACGAACCCGGTCGCCCGGACGCCGTGCGCCTCCAGCGCGGCGAGGATCTGCCGGGTGGCCGCGGCCCGGTCGCGGCCCGGGGGAAGGGGACCCACCCACGGCAGATCGTCGATCGTGATAGCGAGCGCGGGAAGGCTGTCGTCGGGCGACGTCGCCACCGCCGCGTCAGGGGCATCCCCTGCGCTACCGGCGCCCGCGTCCCGCCCGTCCCCGCAGCCGCCGGCCACGGCGACCAGGAGGAGCGCGACGAGCGGCGGCGGGGCCGATCGCCGATCGGCACTCAGCCGGCCCCCTCGAGCAGCCGGTCCAGCGCCGCGTACGACTTGTTCATCCCCTGCTCCATCCCCGCCTCCATCATCCCGTCCCTCTCCTCGGTGGTGAAGAACGTCGTGATGCTCACCAGGCGCGTCCGGCCGTCGCCCAGGTCCTCCAGGGTCATGTCCACCCGACAGGGGTGAGCGGGCATCCCGTCCCACCCGAACGTCTGCACCATCCGCGACGGGGGCGTGATCTCCCCGAACTGCCCCTCGAAGCCGTGCTCCTCGCCCCCGGCGTGCTCGACGAAGCGCCAGTGGCCGCCGCGCTCGAGCTCCAACCGCTCCACGACCAGGCGGTTCCCCCGCCCCCACCACTGCGCCAGCTGCTCCGGATCCGTCATCGCCCGCCACACGCGCTCACGTGGCGCGTTGAAGACACGCTCCACACGGATCTCACGCTCGCTCGGGGTCGTGACCTTTGCCGGGGCCGGAGGGCGCTTCACGGGTGTGCTCATGATTCTCCTTGGGTTCGCTCGAGATAGTCCTCGAGGCGGTCGAGGCGCGCTTCCAGCATCCGCCGGTAGCTCGTGATCCACGCCTCTTCCCGCTCGAGGCGGGACGGGCCCAGCCTGCAGGTCCGCACGCGCCCCACCTTCTCGGTCGTGACCAGCCGCGCCTCCTCGAGCACCCGCACGTGCTTGCCGATTCCCGTGAGCGTCATCTCGAAGTCCGTGGCCAAGTCACTGATCGAGGCATCCCCCCGCCCGAGCCGCTGCAGGATTCCCCGTCGTGTGGGATCGGAGAGGGCAGCGAAGCCCGGACCGGGATCGGCGCGATAGTGAACCATCCGGTTCAGTATGGGCGCCGCCGCCCTCGCTGTCAAAGCTCAGCGGGCCGCCGCGATCTCCCGGACGCGGGCGATCGTGTCCGCCTGCGCGGCCGTCTTGTCGTTGCGGTAGCGCTTTACGCGGGCGAACCGCAGGGTGAGGCCGCCGGGATAGCGCGGGCTCTTCTGCAGCCCCTCGAAGGCGATCTCGACGACCATCTCCGGGCGGACGTGGACGACGTGCCCCTCGCGTCCGAGCTCGCGCGCCAGCAGCTCGGCCGTCTGCCACTCGAGCATGACGTCGGTCATCCCCTTGAACGTCTTGCCGAGCATCACGAAGCCGCCGGTCTCGGGGTCGCGGGCGCCGAGATGGAGGTTGCTGAGCCAGCCCTGCCGCCGCCCGTGCCCCCACTCCGCCGCGAGCACGACGAGGTCGAGGGTGTCGGTGGGCTTCAGCTTGAGCCAGCCGCCGCCGCGGCGGCCGGCGTCGTACGTGGCCTCGAGGGCCTTGGCGACGAGCCCCTCGTGGCCAGCGTCGCGGGCGGAGCGGAGGAAGTCGGCGGCGGCGTCGGCGTCGGCGGTGACGATCCGGGGCACCCGCACGTCGCCGGGAACGAGGGCGTCGAGGGCGGCGAACCGATCGCCGGCGGGGCGGTCGAGGAGAGACGTGCCGTCGAGGTAGAGGAGGTCGAAGAAGAAGGTGGAGAGCGGCAGCTCGGCCCGGAGCCGGTCGACGTCGAGCCGCCGGCCGAAGCGCCGCATCGTGTCCTGGAACGGCCGGGGCCGGCGGTCCGGCCCGAGCGAGAGGGTCTCGCCGTCCAGGACGAGGGACGTGGCCGGGAGCGCGCGGACGGCCGCGACCAGCTCGGGCGCCCCCTCCGTCACCTCGTTCAGGCGACGGCTGTAGATCCGGACCTCGTCGCCCTCGCGGTGCACCTGGACGCGCGCGCCGTCCAGCTTCCAGTCGAGCGCCGCGGTTCCGAGGCGTCCGAGGGCGTCCTCCGGGTCGTCGGCGCTTCCGGCCAGCATCGGCTGCACCGGCCGGAAGAGCCGCACGCCGAACGACGACAGCGCTTCCGCCCCTCCTCGCCGTGCGGCCGCCGCGACCGTCGCCAGGTCACCGGAGAGCTGGAGCGCGCGCCGAACCGTCGTGACCGGCACCCCGGTCGCCCTGGCCAGGGCGTCCGCCAGCAGCGCCTCCAGCGCGCCCTGCCGCAGCTCGCCGAGGGCCAGCCGGGCGAGGAAGTCCTGCTCGGCGGGGGTCGCCCGCTCGAGGAGCTCGCGGAAGAGCCGCACCCGCTCGTTCGTCGACCCCGGCCCTTCCAGCCCCGCCATGCGCCCGAACGCGGCGTCCACGTCCGCGACCTCGAGCCCAGGCGCCGGCGCGGCGCCGGCCGGCCAGGCCTCCCGCACGGCCGCGGGGCCGAGCCCGATCCGCCCCTGCGGCAGTGTGCCGCTGAGCCAGGAGACCGCTAGGGGCGCTTCCTCGGGCGAGGTGCGGCGGAGGACGTCGGCGAGGATCGCGATCTTGTCCTTCCGCGAGGACGTTCCGCTCACGCGCGCGGAGGCCTGGACGAGGTCGTCGAGAAGCATGGTCGAAAGATAGGGGTGGGCGTCGGATCGCGCGCGCGTGATCGCGCGTGATCGGGCTCTGTTCGCGGGAACTGTTGTGGAAGACCTGGGAGATGCCTCTCCCATGCTCGACGGACGAGCGTCCGACCCCCGCAACAATTCCCGCGAACAGAGCTCCGGCTCGCTTCCGCGGGTATGGTCGATGGCCGGATCGGCAAAATTTTCCGGGCACTGCCGGGGGATGTTTTTCGCGGCGCCCGCCGTGCACAACCGAATGGGGCTCTACGGCGCCGGGGCGGGCAGGACGCCGTCGACGAGGAAGTCCTCTCGCGGGTAGGCGTGCACCGTTCGTCCGAAATAGCCGCGGCTCGCGACCTCGACCCGTCGGCGGCTCGCGGTGCAGTGCCAGCTCTCGAACGCGCGAGGCTGCCGGCGGCCGAAAGCGGCGGGGACGATTACGCCTACGTTCACGCCCCCGCGGATGTCCCGCGCGGACGTGTAGCGGAAGGCCTCGACGCCTGCGCCCCTCATCGCCTCGCCCAGCGCCTGCGTCTCGCCGTAGCTCTCCCGTGAGGTCAGTACGGCCTCGTGGTCGACGAACGGCGCGGTCGTCAGGTCGATGCCACGGTCGGTCCGGACCTCGCACCGGAACGCCGTCAGCTCCGTCTCCACCAGGCCCAGATCCGCGGCCGTCCCCTCCAGGAACAGCAGCCGATAATACGCGATCTCGGCGAAGGCGGTGCGCAGCGTCTCCGAGCCGTACCACAGACCGCTGTCCGTCCTCCGGGCGAAACGAGAGCCGTGGCGCAGCGGCGGGTAGCGGAAGGGGGTGAACAGCAGGTAGTGCAGGCGCCCGGGCGCCCGCTCCGGCGGCTTGGCCGTCTCGATCAGCCGCTCGAGCAGCCGCTGCTCGGCATCGCTATCGACCAGCCGCCGCGTCGACACCTGGTGCTGCGATTCGACCGCACGCCACGGCTCCAGCCGCAGCGCCCGGATCTCAGAGTCGCCCGCGCATCGCGTCCAGATACTGGACGACATCCACCAGCCCCTCCACCCGGCGGATCCGCTCGGCGGGGACCGCCCCCAGATGCGAGTTCTCCGCGTTCATCCACGCCCGCGCCTGCGCCTCGTCGCCCCCGACCAGGGCGTCCAGGCTGCGGAAGAGCCGCAAGAAGAGCAGGGCCAGCTCCCCTTCCTTGGTGCCAGGATCTATGGTTCGGCCCGCGCTCAGTCGCGAGACGGACGCCTCGCTCGTACCCAGCACCTCCGCCAGGTGCCGGTTGCGCAGCTCCAGGCGGCCAGCGGCGGATCGCACCGCCTTGGTGAGTACCACGTCGGGCTCGAGTTGCTCGAGCGGGAGTCGTGTGTTCATGCAGGTGAAATATAATCGGAAGATTACTGCATATGCAAGGCTAACTGCCCTCTGGGGGCCCGCTGCGCCGCTGGATGCGAAAACGGCCGCCCCGGTAGCACCGGAGCGGCCGTTCGCGACCTGACGGGCGAGCCGTCAGACGTCGATCGCGGTCAGACCGCGTGGACGTTCTCGGCCGCGGGGCCCTTCTGGCCCTGGACGACGTCGAACTCCACGGCCTGTCCCTCGGACAGGCTCTTGAAGCCCTGGGCCTGGATCGCGCTGTGGTGAACGAAGCAGTCCTTGCTGCCGTCCTCAGGCGTGATGAAGCCGAAGCCCTTCTCGTCGTTGAACCACTTAACGGTTCCCTTGGTACGCATAATACCGTACTCCCTTGATCCTGTGGTGCCCTCGGGGTCCGGTATTTCCGTACCTCACGAACTCACCTCTGTCTGGCGAACAACAAAAAACCCGGGCGTTGGGCCCAGGTTCTCACGTTGCTGGTTTCCGGACTCGGCCGGAGTATCGCCAGCGCGGAATATCACGGGAGGCGGCGGGGAAGTCAATGCCCCTGACCGGATCGATGACGAGTCCGTGGTGAGTCGAAAAGCGGGGCTCGTGGCGGCCCCGCTTTCCCGTCACGGCTGCGGCGAATCCGGAGCCGCGCTCATTCCGCTGTCCGGCAGCTCCATTCGTGGAAATCGACCACCTCTTCACCGCTGGCGTTCTCTACGAAGCGAATGGCGTGGTGCGCCACGACCTTGCTGCCGCCGTCGACCGGATCGAAGACGAGCGTTCCCGAGTGGATGGACTTGAGGGCATTCCCGGGCTCCTGCCCGATCTGCGTGTTCCAGGTGAGCATCTCCGCGCCGCCGATGACGCGGTACTGGGTACCGTCGTCCAGGTTGACCCCGCTCAGCCCCTTCACCCGGAACTGACGCGTGCGGTGCGTCTCGCCGTTCGCATCGACTGTCGTGTGGTCCACGCCCTCGACGGTCCCGCTGAAGCGGATATTGCCGATGTCGCCTCCGCACATCGCCGTCGCCTGGAAGAAGGTGCTGAAGTGACCGGTGGTGGTGGTGACGCTCTGCAGCAGATCGGGCCGACCGGGTGCCAGCGGCTGCACGGGGTCCGTGTCGCATGCGGGGAGGAGGAGTGCCAGGCCGGCGAGGGCGAGGGCTGCGGTTCGCTTCATGGTGTCGGCTCCTGACGATGAGTGGATCGGCGCGTCCGGTGAGATCGGGTGCTTCTCATCTGCCGGACGCGGATGTACTATGGATCCCCGACCTCATCCGGGTCTCACACGTCCCTCACACGGCTTACCCGGGCCTCGCCCCATGATTCACCTCAGGACGTTCGGTGGACTGTCCCTCGAGAGCGACGGAGCACGCCTCCCGCTTTCGGCCAGCCAGCGGCGCAGGCTCACGCTCCTCGCACTGCTCGCGCGCGCGGGGGATCGGGGCGTCCCCCGGGAAAAGCTGCTCGCCTATTTCTGGCCGGACGGCTCGACGGAGGATGCCCGCCACGCCCTCGACCAGCTCGTCTACGCCACCCGCCGCGACCTGGGCCGGGACGCCATCGAGTCGGAGGGCGGGCAGCTCCGCCTGAACCCTGCGGCAGTCGGCTCCGACTGCGCGGAGTTCGAGGCGCGGCTGGAGCGCGGGGAGTGGGAGGGCGCGGTGGCGCTGTACGCCGGGCCGTTCCTCGACGGGGTTCATTTCAGCAACGCGGCGGAGCTGGAACGGTGGGTGGAGGAGGAACGGGGAGAGCTGGCGGCGAGGTTCAGTGCCGCGCTGGAGCGGCTGGCGCGAGAAGCCGGGGAGCGGGGCGATACCGGGGCGGCGGTGCGCTGGTGGCGCAGGCGCGTGGCCGCGGAACGGCTGAACGCGCGCGCCGCGATGGGGCTCATGCAAGCGCTGGCGGATACGGGCGACCACGCGGGAGCGATGCAGTACGCGCGCACGTACGCGGCGCTCGTGCGCGCGGAGCTCGGCATCGAGCCGAACCCGGAGGTCGTCGCGCTCGCCGAGCGGTTGGTGCGCGATCCGCTTCCGAGCGGGAGCTCGCAGGCCGGTCATCGCCTTTCTGCGGTCGCGGTCGCCGGCCGGTCACCCGAACGGGATGGCTCGCCCCCGTCGCCGGACGGCCCGCCTGCGGACCTCCAGCCGCGCATGCCTGCCCGCACCTGGGCAGGCCGGACCGTCGTGGCTCTGGCCGGGGCCGCGGCGTTGGCCCTCGCGCTAGGGGGCGCGTTCGGGATGAGAGCCCCGCAGGCGCCTTCTGCGGGCGGTCCCGATGCGGGCTCCGTGGCGGTCCTCCCCTTCGAGGACCTGAGCGCCGACGGAAGCGCGGAGTACCTCGGGGACGGGATGAGCGAGGAGCTGATCCATGCCCTCGCGCAGGTGCCGGAGCTGCGCGTCGTGGCCCGCACCTCCGCGTTCGCCTTCAAGGACAGGCAGGAGGACATCCGGCAGATCGCCCGGACGCTCGGCGTCTCGACCGTCGTGGAGGGCAGCGTGCAGCGCGACGGCGACCGGCTACGCATCACCGCACAGCTCATCGATGCCTCGACGGGCTACCACCTGTGGTCGGGCAGCTTCGACCGGCGCATGGGCGACGCGCTCGTCACCCGGGACGAGATCGCCCGCTCACTCGTGCATGCGATGCGGCCCCGGCTCACGGGACGCGACTCCCCCGGGAGGACTTCCAGCCGGACGAGCGCGCCGGCCTATCACCTCTACCTCCAGGGACGCTACGCCTGGAACCAGCGCACGCAGTCTTCCCTCGGAGCGGCCGTTCGCTTCTTCGAGCGGGCGATCGCGGAGGATCCCTCCTATGCCGCCGCCTACGCGGGACTTGCGGAGGCGCACGACGCGCTCGCCGACGGCGGTTTCGCTCCCGCCGAGCCGAGCTACGACAGGGCCGAAGCCGCGGCAAAGATGGCCATACGCCTGGACAGCACCCTCGCGGAGGCCCGGGCCGCTCTGGGCCATCTCCACGTTCACCGCTGGGACTGGGGGCGGGCGGAGCAGGAGTTCCGACGGGCCCTCGAGCTGAATCCCGGCTACGCGGGCACCTATACCTATTATGCCATGCCGCTCGTGATGCAGGGGCGCTTCGACGAGGGGCTCGCCGTCATGCGCAAAGCCCAGGAGCTGGACCCGCTGGCGCTCCAGGTTCACGGCTCGATGGGCTGGCTCCTCCTCCTGGCCGGGCGTCACGAGGAGGCCATCGACCAGCTCCGCTTGGTGACCGCGATCGACTCCACCCGAGCCTCGCCCCGGGCGCGGCTCGGGTTGTCGCTCGTGGAGATCGGACAGTACGACGAGGGGATCCGGTCGCTGGAGCGGGCCGTGGAGCTCGGCGGAGAGTACTACCGCTCCTCGCTGCCCCAGCTCGGCTACGCCTACGCGAAGGCCGGGCGGCACGCGGATGCGGAGCGCATCCGGGGACGCGTGGAACGCGCGCTGGAGAGCGACTCGATCAACCCCTATTACGGGGCGGCGCTGATGGCCGCGCTCGGAAGGAAGGACCGCGCCTTCGCTCTGCTCGACCACGCCTTCAGGGTGAACAGGGGCTGCCTGATCGATCTGGGTGTGGATCCGATCATGGACGGCCTCCGATCGGATCCCAGGTACACGGCGCTGGTGCAGGCGTTGGGACTGCGGGTGACCTCTGACCGGGCCGTCACGGTCCGGGCCCCGTCCGGCTGACCTTGCGGAGAGTCCGCCTCGCCGTCCTCCTGCCGCTGTCCGCGTGCCTGGCCCCGCCACCGGAGCAGCCGTCAGCGCTCCCACTGGCCGAGGCGGCGCGGACCGCCACGATCCACCGGGACGCCTGGGGCGCTCCCCATGTCTTCTCCGCCACGGACGAGGGCGTCGTCTACGGGATGGCCTGGGCGCTGGCCGAGGACGACTGGCCGCTCATCGAGGCGAACTACGTGCAGGCGCTCGGCCGCGCGGCCGAGCTGGAGGGGGAGGAGGCGCTGACCATGGACTGGGCCGCCCGGGCGATGGAGATTCCGCGGCTGTCCCGAGCGGAGTACGATCGGGCGACGCCGCGGATGCGCGGGTTGCTGGACGCGTACGCGGCGGGGCTCAACGGCTGGCTGGAGACGAACCCGGATCGGCCGCGGCTGCTCCGCCGGGTCGACCCCTGGTACCCCCTCGCCCTCATCAGATTCAAATACCACCTCCTGGAGTTCGTCGGCTACGCGGGACTGGAGGAGGAGGACCTGATCCGGCTGCAGAACGCGGGCTGGCCGGAGGGCGGCCGGACGTTCCCGGGGCAGGGGATCGGTGCGGCGGCGCTCCCGCCGGCCTGGCGCCTGGCGGACCACGTGATCGGTCCCCTCGGTGACCGGCCGCTGGGCTCGAACCAGTGGGCGGTCGCGCCGTCGCGGACGCAAAACGGCCGGGCGCTGCTGCTGATCAACCCGCACCAGTCGTTCGTCGGGGTGCAGCGGTACGGCGAGGTACACCTGCACAGCGAGGAGGGGCTGGTCTTCTCCGGGCTCACGGTGTTCGGGTTCCTGCTCCCGTACATGGGGAACAACGAGCGGCTGGGATGGGCGTACACCGACAACTACGCCGACCGGGACGACCTCTACGCCCTCACGCTGCATGACCCGGAGCATCCGCTCCGCTACCGGTACGGCGAGGGCTACCGGGAGGTGACGACGTGGACCGACACGATCCTGGTCCGCACGGAGTCCGGGCTCGAGCCGCGCCCGGCGCGGTACTGGAAGTCGCATCACGGGCCGGTCCTTGGCCTCGACTCCGCGGGGCGTCCGCTGGCGGTCCGGCTGGCGACGCTGGCGGAGGGCGGCTGGTTCGACCAGTGGGACGCGATGATCCGGGCCCGGACGCTGGAGGAATGGAAGGGAGCCGTCGCGCGCCTGAACGTGGCCTACATGAACGTCATGTACGCGGACGCGGACGGGAACATCGGCTACATCTACGGGTCGCGGGTGGCGCGGCGTGATCCCGCGCTGGACTACTCGGGGGTGGTGGACGGGAGCGATCCCCGGGCCGAGTGGCGCGGGCATCACGCGCTGGACGAGCTGCCGCAGGTCTGGAACCCCGCGTCCGGGTGGCTGCTGAACACCAATTCGACGCCTTTCGCGGCCACGACGGACCTGCCGTACGCCCCCGGCGACTTCCCGGCGTACATGGTGGGGGACGAGGAGGAGAACGCGCGGGCGGTCAGCTCGAGGCGCGTGCTGGAGTCGCTGGAGGGGACGACGTTCGAGGCGTTCGCCCGCGTCGTCTGGGACACGCGCCTGAGCGAGGCGGACGACATGGTCCCGCGGCTGACCAGGCAGTGGGAAGCCGTGATCGCCGCGCCGCCGGAGGACGCGGCGGCGGTCGGGCTCCGGACGCGGCCCGGCCTGGGCACGGCCATCGACCGGCTCGCGGCATGGGACCGGCGGGCGGACACCGCGTCGGTCGAAACGGCGTGGCTGATCCTCGCCAACGAGCGCCGGGTGATGGGAATGCGAGGGGGCGGGGGAGGAGCGTGGCCGTGGGTTTCGGCGCTGGCGGAGGCGCTCGATCTGCTGGAGACGGAATGGGGCACGGCGGAGGTGCCCTGGGGCAGGCTGAACCGCCTCCAGCGCCCCGAGCCCGGGGGGGAGAACCGCCACGACCCGTCGCGGCCCAGCTACCCCGTCGCCGGCGCGCCGAGCGCCCTCGGCTCGGTATTCGTCTTCCACACCGTCCCCTTCGGGCATCCGGGCCCGCGGCACGGAGTGCACGGGAACTCGTTCGTGAAGGTCGTCGAGCTCGGCCCCACGATCCGGGCCCGCTCGGTGCTCAACTTCGGCCAGAGCGGCGACCCCGCCTCGCCCCACTTCTTCGATCAGGCGGCGCTGTACTCGGACCGGTCGTTCAAGGAGGCGTGGTTCGGGGCGGCGGAGGTGGAGGCCAACGCGGTGCGGAGCTACACGGTACACGGAGTGCATGGGGCCAGGCCTTGAATCTTGGCTTGTTACAATCGCGGGCGACCCGAATGGCGTGCGCGGACTCGAGCCCTCCGGAGGCCGGGCCCTGGATCCAGCTGGATACGCCCGGGAGGGTCAACGACCTGCTGGCGGCGTTCGGCAGCCCCGAGGCGTGGAGAAAGCAAGGGGCCTCATGAGTGGAGCCGCCGCCGGGGGCCAGCCGCTCCGCGTCGCCGTGGTCGGGTACGGGATGGCCGGCGCCGTGTTCCACGCGCCGCTGATCGACGCCGTGCCGGGGATGACCGTCGCCGCCGTCGTCACCGGCAATCCGGACCGCGCCGCCGCCGCCCGGTCACGCTACCCGGCGGCCGCGGTGCTGCCCGACGCGGCGGAGCTGTGGCGGAGGGCCGAGCGCCTGGACCTGGCGGTGATCGCGACGCCGAATCGCACCCACGTGCCCCTCGCCATGGCGGCGCTGGACGCCGGGCTGCACGTCGTCGTGGACAAGCCCATGGCGGCCTCGGCCGCGGACGCCCGGCGGGTGATCGAGGAGGCGCGCCGTCTGGGACGGGTCCTGACGGTATTCCAGAACCGGCGCTGGGACGGTGACTTCCTGACCCTTCGCCGCCTCATGGACGCGGGGGAGCTGGGGACGGTGCATCGCTTCGAGTCCCGCTTCGAGCGCTGGCGCCCGGTCCCGAAGCCCGGCTGGCGGCAGGAGCCCGCGCCCGAGGAGGCGGGAGGGCTCCTCTACGACCTGGGCGCGCACCTCATCGACCAGGCGCTCGTGCTCTTCGGGCCGGTCCGCGCCGTCCACGCCGAGCTGGATCGCCGGCGCCCCGGCTCCCTCGTCGACGACGACGTCTTCCTGGCCCTCACCCACGCGGGCGGCGTGCGGTCTCACCTGTGGATGAACACGATCGCCGCGGAGCCGGGGCCGCGCTTCAGGGTCCTCGGCTCGCGTGCGGGATGGATCAGCCGCGGGCTCGACATCCAGGAGGAGCAGCTCAAGGCCATGCACGACGTGCGGGATCCGGGATTCGGGGTCCACCCCCCTCACCGGTGGGGAAGCCTTCACGATGGCGAGGGCGAGAGGGCCACTCCAGGGGAGGCGGGCGCCTACACCGCCTTCTATTCGGCGCTGGTCCGCTCCATCCGCGACGGCGCTCCGCCTCCGGTGGATCCGGCGGACGCGGTGGCCGGGCTGGAGGTGATCGAGGCCGCGCGCCAGTACGCGGACGAGGACCCGGCCTGATCAGCCAGGCTCGGCGGGGGCCAGCCTGCGCTGCACCTCCTCCAGGAGCCTGCTGGGCTCGCACGGCTTGCCGATGAACCCGTCGGAGCCGACCTCCTCGGCGCGGGCCCGGGCGGCCTGCTCATCGAACCCCGTCAGCGCGACGATGGGGATGCCGGCCGTCCGGTCGTTCTGCTTCAGGAGCGCGATGGCGCTCCACCCGTCCAGCTCGGGCAGCGCCATGTTCATGAAGATGAGGTCCGGGCGGTTTTCGCTCGCCACCCGGATACCCGCTTCCCCGTCGGGCGCCTCCAGCACGTCGTAGCCCTCGTCCCGGAGCCGTACCGCGTACATCCTGCGCGTTTCGGCACTGTCATCCACCAGCAGCACGGTCTTTCGCATCTCAGTCTCCAGGTAAAGTCAGCACGAACTCGCTGCCGCCATCGGGCGGGCTCGTCACGCTGATGTCGCCGCCGAGGCCCCTGGCGAGCTCCCGGGCCACGGTCAGCCCGATCCCCACACCGCCGCGCGTCCGCCGCACGGTAGCCTCCGCCTGCCAGTACGGCTCGAAGATGGAGCCCAGATGCTCCGGCGCGATCCCGATCCCGGTGTCGCGGACCCGGAAGAGCACCCGTCCATCGACGCGCTCGGCGCTGACCCGCACGGATCCGGCCTCCGTGAACTTGAGCCCGTTCGCCACCAGCGCCCGCAGCGCCTGGCAGGCCCTGGATCGATCGGTGTGGAGGACCAGGTCCCGCGGCACGTCCGTCTCCAGCCGAATGCCGCGCGTCCTCGCCTGCTCGTGGATCGAAGAGCAGGCGTCCGCCACGATCTCGGACGCCGTGGTCCGCTCGCGATGGATGTGCCCGCGACCGCTCTCGAGCCGTGTCCACGTGAGGAGGTCGTTCACCAGGTCCGTCAGCCGCTGCGCGGCCATCCGCGCGTGGTGGACGTGCTCGCTCGCGGACGCCGGAAGCGTCTCGGGAACCCCGCTCGCCAGCAGCTCGAGATACCCGTTGATGATGTTGATCGGCGTCTTCAGCTCGTGCGACATCAGCGAAAGGAAGTCGAACTCCGATGCGCTCGGACCACGCCGGGTCGTGACCCGGGCACCCGATCGCCGGCCCGCGAGCCACCCCACCGCGAGGCCGCATATCAACGCTACCCGATTCATCGACGCCCCCGCGGATCCCGTCCCTGCGTCCCCTCCGGTGTGCCGGTGGTCTGCACGGATCGGACCGCCACCGGGGCGCTCGGGCCGTCCTCCGGGTTCCGCCGGAACGCAGGTTGCACCTCCTTCCGCTCACGGCCGATCGGTCGCGAGCGAGACACCACACCGGGAGCGAACCATGACGGACGGACCCACCACCGGAGATCGCGAGCAGCAGCGGAAGGACAACGTCGCATCGAGGCGACAGAGCGGAGTCGAGCCGCTGCCGCAGGACCGCGAGGAGCAGGAGGCCGACAGGGAGGAGCAGACGCGGAGGGCCGAACGGATCCAGCAGACGGGCGAGGGGATCCGCGGCACGAGCACCGATGGACGCGGGACCCGGCAGGACGAGGATGAAGTCCGCAGGGCGGCCGAAGGGGAGGACGAGGGCGGAGCGGGGGGCCAGGGAGCCTGACCGGGGGCGGAAGCGCGGCAGGGGGGCGGGCCGGCGCCGGCGCCGCCCCCCGGTCCCGTCAGGACTTCTGTGCCTTCGGGTTCACCAGCCGCTTCGCGATCTCGTTCAGCTTCGCGTCCGCCGCCTTCTCCTCCTCCAGCGTCTGCGCCAGGAGCTTCTCGGCCTCCGAGTGCCCAAGCCGGGCGGCGTAGTGGCGCAGCGTTCCGTACGCTGCCATCTCGTAGTGCTCCACCCGCTGCGCGCCCGCGATCAGCGCCGCATCGATCACCGCCTCGTCCCCGTCCTCCTCCATCATCTCCTCGCCCTCCTCGATGATCCCCTTCATCCCCTCGCACACCTTCCCGCGAGGCTTCAGGTCGAGCGTGTCGAACACCTTCTCGAGTCGGGCGACGTGCTCCTCCGTCTCACCACGGTGCTCCGCGAACGCCCGGCTGAGCTCTTCGTCGCTCGCGTTGTCGGCCAGCTTCTTCAGCGCTCTGACGAGCTGCTTCTCCGCGTGATACGTGTCCCGCAGCTCCTCCACGAACAACCGTTCCAGCGAGTCGAGCGGCATCGGTCCTTCTCCTGACAGCAAGTGATGTGATCCAGCGCGATCGAACACGGAACGGGCAACTTCCGGACCCTCCCCGCGCCGGCGCGGATGACCGAATGCGCGCCGTCTCCGTCCGTGGCAGGCCGGCTCGCGCGTTGTTCGCCTGAGCCGCGGCATCCGCGCGCGGCGTTCCCTGATCTCCGGAGAAGCTCATGCCCCGTCGACCGATCCTGTCCCTACCCGCGCCCCTGCTCCTCATGCTGGCCGCGCCGGCGGCCGCCCAGAGTCCCGTCGAGAGCTACGTGGCGGACTTCGAGCGGATGCGCGTCAACGTGCTCGCAATGGTGGACTCTATGCCCGCCGCCGGTCTCCGCACGGCGCCAACCGAGGGCGTAAGGGACTTCGCGGAGCAGATCGAGCACGTCGCGATCGGGAACGTGAACCTGATCGCGTCGGGGGTCGACGCGGACCGGATCCCGCTGGGGCTGGAGAAGGAGGTGTATCTGAACGACCCTGCGGAGCTGAAGCGGCTGGTGGACGTGGCGTTCGACCGCGTGCGCGAGATGCTCACGGCCATGACGCCCGAGGACCTGCGCGCGGAAGGAAAGCTGTTCGGACAGATCCCCCGGCCGAAGTGGAAGATCATCGAGGCGGCGTACGAGCACGGCCTCTGGACCCTCGGGGCGACTGTGCCCTACGTGCGGCTGCAGGGTGGAACGCCGCACTCGTACAACATCGTGCCGTAGCGACGGTAGCTGCGCGGGAGCGCGGCTATTCCGAGCCGAGGAGCTCGACCGGGTCCACGCGGCCGGCCCGTACCGCGGGAACGGATGCAGCGAGGAGGCCGGCCAGGCCGAGCAGCGCTGCGGCCGCGAGGAAGATCACCGGGTCGCGCGGCGTGATCCCGAACAGGAGCCCCTCCATGACGCGGCCGAGGGCCAGCGCGGCCACGGTCCCCGCGGCGAGGCCGGGGATCACGATCCAGAGCGCGCGGCGGAGGACCAGCCGACGCACCTGGCCAGGGCGGGCGCCGAGCGCCAGCCGGATGCCGAGCTCGCGCGTGCGGCGCAGGACGAGGTTCGAGAGGGCACCGTAGATGCCCACGGTCGACAGCACGAGAGCCAGGCCGGCGAAGCCGAGCATCAGGCGGGCGAGGACGCGCTCCCGTCCGGTCGCCTCCCGGACCCGGTCGCTGAGGAGCTTCAGGTCGGCGACCGGGAGCGAGCCGTCCACCCCCGCCACCGCCGTCCGGAGGGGCGCCATGATCGGCCCCGGCTCCCCGGCGGCCCTCACCACGAGGAAGATGTTGCCCCACGCATCGCGCCCGTGCGGCACGTAGATCGTCGGGAGCGGAGCCTCCCGTGGCGCGTTCAGGACGTCCGCGGCCACCCCGATGACCCGCGCGGTGTACGTTTCGCCCCGGCGCTCGCTCGGCGGCGTCGGGTTCACCAGCCTCACCTGCCGCCCGACGACGTCGCCGCCGGGCCACAGCGCCTCCGCCAGCGATTCGCTCAGCACGACCACGTCCGCCGCCGCTTCGCCCGGGTCGAACCCGCGGCCGCGTAGCACGGGCAGCCCCGCCACGTCGAAGAAGCCGGGGCTCGGCGTGCGGTAGAGCGCGCCCACCGATGTGTCCGCCGGGGCCTCGCCGACCGGGAACACCCGCGTCGGAAACCGGCCCCCCGCGTAGGGCATGTGGTTGATCAGCGCCGCGCCCGCGACCCCCGGGACCGCGGCGGCGCGCTCGGCCAGGCGATCGTAGAGGGCCAGCCTCGCGTTGGAAGATGGGTAGGCCCCGGACGGGAAGACGCGCAGCACCAGCAGTCCCTCGGGGCGGAAGCCGGGATCGGTCCGGCGCAGCTCATCGAGAGTGCGGACCAGGAGCGCGGCGCCCGCGAGGAGCGCCACGGCGATCGCCAGCTGGGCGACGGCCAGTCCGCCCTGCGCCCGGACCGCGCGCCGCCCCACATCGCCGCTCCGACCCTGCTCGCGGAGGCGCAGCGCCGGGTCCCCTCCGCTCGCCGACAGCGCCGGAGCGACCCCGAAGACGAGCGCGGCCAGGACCGTGACGCCGAGCGCGACCATCAAGAGCCGTCCGTCCACGCCCAGCTCGCCCAGCCGCGGGAGGGGCAGCGTCGTGATCGCGCCCGCGGCCACCGCGGATCTGGCCATGAGCTGGACGGCCACTACCGCGAAGATCGTCCCCAACAGCCCGCCGACACCCGCAAGAACCACGTTCTCCGTCACCAGCTGCCGGAGCAGACGGCGGCGGTCCGCTCCCAGCGCGCGGCGCACCGCCAGCTCCCTCGACCGCTCGATCCCGCGCCCGAGCAGGATCGCGGCCACGTTCGCGCACGTGAGCAGGAGCACCAGCGCACCCGCCAGCCCCATGAGGAGCAGCGAGCTGCGCACTTCCCCGATCACCTCCTCGTCCAGCCGCGACAGGCGCACCGACAGCCCCTCGTTCGACGCCGGATACGTCTCCGCCAGACGCCCCGCCAGCGCCCGCAGCCCGGCCTCCGCCGCCTCCGCCGACACCCCCGCCGCCGGCCGCGCGATCGCCCGCGCGTCCACCCGCGCATCACGCTGCCGCAGGCCGGGTACGCGGTCCTGTACACGGGCCAGCGGCACCCACAGCGACGACCATTCCGGGTACTCGAACCCCGGCGGCATCACGCCCACCACCGTATGCGACACGCCGTCGATGACGAGCTCGCGGCGGATCACTCCCGGATCCACGCCGAACCGACGGTGCCAGTACCCGTGCGAGAGGACCACCACCGGCGCCCCTTCACGCTCCTCGTCCGCCGCGAACGTGCGGCCCAGCGCCGGAGGAGTACGGAGCACGCCGAAGAAGCCCCGGGACACCGCCGAGCCCGTCGCCTGCTCCACACCCTCGTCCCCCCGCACCGCGAATACCTCCCCATACGCGTACGCCAGCTCCAGCGTCCGCATCCCCTCCCGCCAGTCCACGAAGTCCGGGTACGATGGCTGGATCCGGTCGTACGACTCCGTCACCCCCCACACCGAGTACAGGTCCTCCGCCTCCCCGTACGCCAGCGGCCGCAGCAGCACGTGATCCACCATCCCGAGCAGCGCCGTGGTCGCCCCGATTCCGAGCATCAGCGTGAGGACCGCCGCAACCGTTCCACCGGGTCGGTGGCGGAGCGCGCGAAGGGCGGTCCGGGTGTCGTGGCCGACAGACTCGAGCATCAGCGTAGGGGCGCGGGTTCGGACGAGGCGGACGCCCGAATCTAAGCGGACCGGCGGGACGGGGGCACGGGGCACATCCAACCTTTCGGCTGGTGGGTCTGTCCAAGTTCAACGACGGGCCCTTGTGCCGCCCATTTCTACAATGTAGAAATGTGGGGCCGGGTCCGCGCCACCCTGACGAACGAGACGCATGGCCCATCACGGTCGCCCCGATCGACCGCCGCTCCCGCGGCTGCCCGCGCTCCTGCTGCGGCGCCTGCTGCCGCACGCGGAGCGGGAGGAGGTGCTGTCGGACGTGGCGGCGGAGTACGCGGCGCGGGTGTCGGGGTCGGGGCGGGGCCCGGCGCGGCGGTGGGTGTGGAGACAGGTGCTGCGGTCGGTGCCGTCGCTGGCGGGGCGTGGCTGGTGGCGAGGGTGGAGCGGGTTCGAGGCGCGGTCGGAGAGGATGCAACCTGGAGGGGCCATGTTCGAGGGTTGGGGACGGGACGTGAAGTACGCGCTGCGCCGGCTCCGGCGGCGGCCGACGTACACGGGACTGGTGGTGCTGACGCTGGCGCTTGGGGTGGCGGGGACGGCCGCGGTGTTCGGGATCGCGCGGAAGCTCCTGCTGGATCCTCTGCCGTTCCGCGCGGAGGAGGAGGTGGTGGTCTTCTGGGCCGGCGGCGGGTGGAACGAGCAGGAGTTCCTGTACGTGCGGCCGGAGATGACCGGGTTCCGGAGCGTGGCCGCGTACCGGCACGCGGACGCGACGCTCCAGGTGGGGGACGCGCCGGCGCGGCTGGTCCGGGGCTACTCCGCGACGGCCGAGCTGTTCGATGTGCTGGGGGCGACGCCGGCGCTGGGACCGGGGTTCCGTGAGGGGGACGACGACCTCGGTACGGAGCCGGTGGCGGTGCTGAGCCACCGGCTCTGGCGGGAGCTCGGGTCGGATCCGGGCGTGATCGGTACGCGCCTGGAGCTGGCGGGGGAGATGCGGACGGTGGTGGGAGTGATGCCGCGGGGATTCTGGTACCCGGACCCTGGGGTGCAGGTCTGGCTGGCGGAGGAGCTCGACCCGGACAACCGGGTCGGGAACTACACGCTGATCGGCCGGATGGAGCCGGGGCTGACCGTAGCGGACATGGGGCCGCACCTGGCGATGCTCACCGGGATGCTGGACGAGCGCTACGACTATCCCGAGCAGTGGGACCTGACGCGGAACCCCGAGCTGACGCCAGTGCGGGACCACCTGGTCGGCTCGATGCGGCCGGCGCTGTTGGCGACGCTGGGCGCCA
>JAHWKI010000024.1:5803-24215 GCA_019347975.1 Gemmatimonadota bacterium | reverse complement strand
CAGCCGCCGCGGGAGAACCCGTGGCTGGAGGCCATCGAGCGGCAGGACTCGGCGTACCCGTACCACGACTGGAACGAGCGGATCACGGCGGAGTGCTACGCGCCGAACGCGGTGTCGCGGATCATGGATGCGAAGGCGCGGATCGCGGAGCTGGCGAACAACTACGAGCGGATCAGCTTCAACTTCGGGCCGACGCTCCTGCACTGGATGGAGCATCACGCGCCGTCCACGTATGAAGCCGTTCTCGATGCGGACCGGCGGAGCATCGAGCGGTTCGACGGCCACGGATCCGCGCTGGCCCAGGTGTACAACCACATGATCATGCCGCTGGCCGGCCTCCGGGATCAGCGGACGCAGGTGACCTGGGGGCTCCGTGACTTCCGCCACCGGTTCGGCCGCGAGCCGGAAGGGATGTGGCTGGCGGAGACCGCGGCGGACACGCCATCGCTGGAGGCGCTGGCGGAGCAGGGGGTCCGCTTCACGGTCCTGGCGCCGAACCAGGCGGCGGCGGTACGGCCGCTGGATGGGTCGAGCCTCCCGGCGGAGAACGGCGCGAACGGCAGCGACGAGGCGGGGAACGGCGGCAACGGCGAGGCGGGCGCCGTCGGCCCCGAAGGCTGGAGGGACGTGAGCGGCGGGCGCGTGGACCCGACCCGTCCCTACCTGGTGCGGCTCCCCAGCGGCCGCGAGATCGTCGTGTTCTTCTACGACGGGCCGATCTCCCGGGCGGTCGCCTTCGAGGGGCTGCTGCGGGACGGCGACCGCTTCGCCAACCGGCTCCTGGACATGTTCGACGCGCGGCGCGACTGGCCGCAGATCGGCCACATCGCGACGGACGGCGAGACGTACGGGCACCACCACCGCCACGGCGACATGGCCCTGGCCCGCGCGCTCCGGGTGATCGAGGAGCGGAGCGACGTCGAGCTGATCAACTACGGCGCGTACCTGGAGCGACACCCGCCCACGCACGAGGCGCGGATCGTGGAGCAGGCGTCGTGGAGCTGCGCCCACGGCGTCGAGCGCTGGCGGGCGGGCTGCGGGTGCGCCAGCGGCGGCCGCCCGGAGTGGAACCAGGACTGGCGCGCCCCGCTGCGGGTGGCGCTGGACTGGCTGCGGGACGAGATCGCGCCGTCGTACGAGTCGGCGGCGTCGGAGTACCTGCAGGACCCGTGGGCGGCCCGGGACGACTACATCGACGTGATCCTCGACCGTGATCCGGGACCCGTCGCGGACTTCCTCGGCAAGCACGCGAAGCGGGAGATCGCGGCGGCGGAGGGGGTGCGGGTCACCAAGCTCCTGGAGCTCCAGCGCCACGCCATGCTGATGTACACGAGCTGCGGCTGGTTCTTCGACGAGCTATCCGGCATCGAGACGGTGCAGGTGATCCAGTACGCGGGCCGCGCCATCCAGCTGGCGCAGGAGACGCTGAGCATCGATCCGGAGCCGGGCTTCCTGGAGCGCCTCGGGAAGGCGCGCTCGAACCTGCCGGAGCACGGCACGGGGCGGGATATCTACGCCCGCTCCATGGGTGCCCGCGTGGACCTGCGGGAGGTCGCCGCCCACTTCGCCATCTCATCCCTGTTCGGCGACCCCGGGGAGCAGACGTCGGAGTACTGCTACGACATCGAGGTCGCGGACCAGGACCTCAAGGTGGCGGGGCGGGCGCGGCTGGCCTCCGGCCTGATCACGGTCAGCTCCAGGGTCACGAAGGAGGTGGGGGTGCTCAGCTACGGCGTGCTCCACCTGGGCGACCATACCATCCACGCGGGCGTGCGGCCGTTCACCGACGCCGACGCGTTCAACCGGATGCGCGAGGACCTGACCCGCCCGTTCGAGGCGGCCGACTTCACGGCCACCATCCGCACGCTGGACCGGCACTTCCCCGACTCGACGTTCAACATCCGGTCGCTCTTCCAGGACCAGCGCCGGCAGGTGCTCGACCACATCATCGAGAACACCCTGCGCGACGCCGAGAACGAGTACCGTCAGATCTACGAGCGGAACGCTCCGCTCATGCGGTTCCTCCACGACCTCGGCCTGCCCATGCCGGCGGCGCTGTCGCTCGCGGGCGAGTACGTGATCAACACCAGCCTGATCCGCGAGGTGTCGACGCCGGACCTGGACCTCGACCGCGCCCGGGCGCTCCTCCAGGACGCCGAGCGTCGCGAAATCATGCTGGACGTGCAGGGGATCGGCTTCGCGCTGCAGCGTACGCTGGAGGAGATGGCCGCCACGCTGCTGGAGAACCCGGGCGACCTGGAGCTCCTCCACCGCCTGGAGGAGACGACCAGCCTGGCCGTCTCGGCGCCGTTCGACGTGAACATCTGGGCGCTCCAGAACGCGTTCTACGACCTCCGGCGCGACCACTCCGGCTCCGTCCGGGCCCGGGCGGACGCCGGCGACGACACCGCGGCGGAATGGCTCGCGTCGTTCCGGTCGCTCGGGGAGACGGTGGGCGTCGCGGTCTAGCGGGAGGGCAACGGAACGGCAAGGGAGCCCCCAGTGCGGCCGTCCCCCTTTCTGCGCTACGGGACGCCGAACGTCAGCCCGACGGCGGCGACGGCGTCGCTGCCGAGCTCCGCCTCGCGGACGGCGCCGGACGCGGACAGCTGGACCGGGCCCAGCTTCAGGCCCAGGCCGCCGGAGAGCTGGTAGCCGCCGGAGATCAGCGCGACGCCCGCCCTGAAGGGGAGGATCGGCAGGATCCTGAGCTCCGCGCCGACGCCCAGGTGGTTGCGGGCGCCCACGTCCAGGTTCTCCTTCACCGAGTGGCGCATCTCACCGGTGAGCGTCAGGAAGGGGAGGATCCGGGCGGCGGCCCCGGCGGCCATGACCGGGCTGAACTCGTAGAGGTCGTGGATGCGCTCGAGCAGGGCAGCGGGGGCCTCCCCGACGGGCGCCTGATCGAAGCTGGTGTAGGACGTGTCGGCGGTCCAGGTGGCCTGACCCGAGCGGTACTGCAACTTCAAGAGGTCCCACTCGAACGTGTTGATCACGTTCCGCACGACCACGCCGGCGGAGAAGATCCCGCCCTGCCACGCGGCGCCGAGGTCGAGGCCGATGCCGCGGCCGTTGTCCAGGTCGGCCGGCTCGAACGCGGCGCTGTCCCCCGCCGTGGCGGTCTGGATCACGGGGAACCGCACGTTGACCTCCAGCGGGTTGCTGGAGAGCGAGCTGCTCTCCTCCTGCCCCAGGAGGAGGAAGTTGCCGACGGTGTAGGTGACCGTGGCGCCGAGGGAGAAGTGCTGGTCCGGGAGCGGGCCGAGCCGCAGCGACAGGGGCACCGCGAAGCTGGCGGCCACCGCGCTGGTGCCCGCGACGTCGAAGCCGGACCCCTCCAGGTCGTACGTGCCCGGCTCGCCGCTGAACCCGGCGTTCCCGAACAGGAAGACCTCGGCCACGTCGGGAGCCACGTTGACGCGTGACCGGACGTTGCTGGACGCCTGGATCCCGATCCGCCCGATGCTGAAGGCGAGATAGGTCACATCGGCGCCCAGGCTGCCGGACTCCCCGCCGGCGTCGCGGATGAGCTGGAGCCACTCGCGCTTGACCTCCTCCGGAATGACCTGCCCGTCGTACTCGGCGAAGTTCGCCGGCGTCACGGGGTCGAGCCCGGCGGTGGTCACCAGCGGCAGCAGCGCCAGCGAGAAGCCCGGGTTGTCCGGCATGCCGAGCCCGGCCGGGTTCCAGCTGACGGCGCCGAAGCCGCGGGCGAGGGCGGTGTAGTTGCCGCCCATTCCGACCGCCTGCGGGAGCGGATTGGCGAGCTGTGCATCCGCGGCGGCGGGGGCCGCGAAAAACGCGAGCGTGGCCGCGGCCACGCGGAGATTCCTGGCGTTCATCAGCTCTCTCCACCACTGCCGCCGACGAGAATTACGAGCTCCAGGAGGGACTCCAAGATCATGGTCTCATCCGGGAACAGGGTCAGGGCTCCGCCTGGAGCGGACAGGATCCCGCCCGCGGTCACGGTCACGGTCCCCGCGGCGAGCAGGTCCTGGAGCTCGGCGCCGGTGAACGCGATGGAGGGGCTCGATGCCCCCGCCGCGACCGGGAGGCTCTTCCGGAGCGTGCCCGAGCCGAGGTCGAAGTCCAGGCTCAGCGTTCCGTCGACCTCGAACGGATTGGAGATATCCAGCCGGAGTGCTCCGCTCTGCACGCGGGAGACGAGCGCGGAGTCCAGACGCGACAGGTCCAGCTCGGCCGCCACGGCGCTCACCGCGAGGGCGCCGGCCTCGATCGTCGCCTGAGACATGGAGAGCGTCGAGGGGAGCAGCTGGATCGTCGCCGTGTCGGACGTGTCGATCTGCACCGGGTCACCCGCGGGCGAGTAGATCGTCACCACGACATCGAAGCTCCCGGCGATGTCCACCGCGCGGGTCGGAAGGATGACGCCGAGAGAGAGTCCCGCCGGGAAAGCCTGGTCATCCCCGCTGATGCTGTCCCGGGCGACGACGGCGCCATTGCTGCTGACCTCGAAGAGGACGTAGCCCCGCTCGGCGTCGGTCGCGCTGCCCGGCCGGAGCGGGTCGAAGCTCAGGTCGTGCGTCAGGTCGAGGACGAACTGGTCACCCGTCAGCGAGGCCGCCAGGAGCGACGCGGGCAGCGAGGTCATCATCGTCCGCGTGTAGGTGAACGCCGGCTTCGTGACGAATAGCCCGTTCACCGCATTGCAGTCCGGGCACATCTCCCCGAGGGTGGCGACGAAGCCGGTGGCCGGAACCGTCGTCTCGAACTCGCTGCCGTCGGCGCTGACCGAAACGCCGGCCGGGAGCACGTCGGCCACGCCCACCGTGATCTCCTCACCGGGCACCATCCACGTCTGCTCCCACATGGGGGGCTCGGTGGGAACATCACACGCCGCCACAGCCAGTGCGGCGAGCACCAGGATCCGTCGTCGGAACATGCTCTCTGTCTCCGTATGCAGACGCGCGGAAATGCGCGGATTTTTTTGGGGAGACCGGAAATATGGCGGCGGGTCGGGGCCCGGTCAACCGGCGCGCGGCGGACGGGCAGCAGGGGTTACGCCCTCAGGATGACGGTCACCATCCAGTCCGCGTAGCTCTCGTCCACCGTCTTCATGAACGCGACGATCCGCTGCCGGAACCCGGGCTCGATCAGCGACTGCTGACCGGGCCAGATGCGGAACTTCAGGCGGACGAAGCGCCAGCCGCCGTGCTCGACCTCCCTCACCCCGACCAGCTCCGGCTCCGACACGATGGCGGTCGGGTGCTGCGAGCGCAGGCCGCGAGCGAGCCCGTGGAGCCGTTCGGCCAGCGCGTCGGCCGCCGCGTCGGCGGGGACCTGGACGTCCATGTACGCCCGGACGACGTTTCGTCGGAACCGGCCGACCACGGCGATGTTGCGATTGGGGATGAAGACGATCTGCCCGAGGAAGTTCGAGAGGGTGGTGAAGCGGAGCCCGATCCGCTCCACGCGGCCGACCTGCCCCGAGACCTCGACCATGTCCCCCACGTCGACCGCATCGGTGAAGATCAGGGTGAGCCCGATCACGATATCCTGGACGAGTCCCTGGGAGCCGAACCCGACCGCCAGTCCGATGACGGTGGCCGTGGCGAAGTAGGTGGTGAGCTCCACGCCGAGCCGCCCGAGGATGATCCCGAGGGTGACGAACCAGAGGATGAACGTGGCGGTGCTCGCGCCCAGGCTGATCAGCGTGGCCAGCTTCGGGTACCGGCGGGCCGCGGCGATATGGGCTTCCGCGGGATCGGAGCCTGCCGGCGCGAGCGCCCGCTCGAGGCCGACCCGCGTGGCGCGCACCAGGATGTGGGCCGCCGCGGCGACGGCCGCGATGACCAGGATGTGAGCGAGCGCGTTCTCCCGGAGCCATTCCACGGCCGGCAGCCGATGCAATGGCGATACCGGATGCGCGAACCCCCGCCCCGCGGGAAGCGGGCGGGGGCCGTGCGATCCCCGGTGCCGGAGGATCTCCGGCCGGGCGGTCAGGTCAGAATGACACCGTGACCGTATCGGAGCAGGTAGTCGTGTTGGCCTCGCACACCTGATAGGTGAAGTCGCCGCCGCCCCTCTGCCCGGTGTTGTCCGTGTACGCGCCGTCGTTCGCCGTGGTGGCGATCCGCGCGCCGTCGCGGAACACGTCCACGTCGGTGGAAGAGGCGCCGCTCCACGAAAGGTCCACGTGCTTCACGCCCTTGATCTTGTAGCCGGAGCCGCTGAGGGTGATCCCCGCCGCCGGCTCCGTCACCGTCACGCTCTGCGTCTGCGTGCCCGTGTCGCTCCCGTCGCTCACGGTCAGCGTCACCGAATAGGTGCCGCCCGCCGCGAACGTATGGCTGGCCGTCACGCCCGTCGCCGTCGCGCCATCGCCGAAGGCCCAGCTGTAGCTGAGCGCATCACCATCGGGGTCGGAAGAGGCCGAGCCGTCGAAGCTGCAGGCCAGATCGGTGCACGCGTACGTGAACGACGCCGTCGGTGCCGTGTTCCCGGGCTCCGTGCCGCCGCCCCCGCCGGCGCTCACCGCCTCGACGGCGGCGTAGGCGTTGATCCGGCCGTGGCCGAACTCCGCGTCGCGTCCGGCGGGGCCCAGGTCGTCCGCGGTCCCGGCCATGAGCGAGCGGAGCTCGTCCGCCGTCGCGACGCCGAGGCTGGCGAGCAGGCCGCCGAGGCCCGTCGCCGCCGGCGTGGCCATGGACGTGCCGGCCATGAACGCGTAGGACGTGGCGCTGCTGTTGTACGCGGACAGGATGTAGCTGTAGCCGTCCGCGTTCTCGTCGTCACCGCCCGGGGCCGACAGCTCGGTCTCCGGACCGAAGTTCGAGTAGCTCGCCCGGTTGTCGCTCCAGTCCGTCGCGCCCACCGCCACGCACTCGGGGAACGCCGCCGGATAGGAGACGACGCCGTTGTCGTTCCCGGTGGCGCAGAAGGAGAGGGTGTTCTTCGACAGGGCGTACTGCAGCGCGTCCTGCTCCGCCGCCGACCCGGATGCGCCGCCCAGGCTCAGGTTGATCACCCGCGCCCCGTTGTCGGCCGCCCAGCGGATCGCGCTGGCGGTGCCCGACGACGGGCAGCCGTAGGTGAAGATGTTGATCTGCCCGCAGACCTTGGCGATCAGCAGCTTCGCGTCCGCGTGCCACGCGACCCCCGGAATACCCTTGCCGTTGTCCCCGACGGCGGCCGCCGTACCCGCGGTGTGCGAGCCGTGACCGTGGTCGTCCGCGGCGCTCGCGTCGTCCGCGAAGAAGTCGTACTGCCCCACCAGCTTCGACGCGAGATCCTCGTGGTCCTGCCGGATCCCCGTATCCAGGATCGCGATGCTGACCGTCGAGAACGTCGCCCCGGCCAGGTATTCGTACGCCTCCAGCCAGTCGATGTCCGCGTCCACCATCCCCGTGCTCGCCAGCACGTCGCCCGTACTCGAGTTGATGCTGCCGTCGTTGTGCAGGTTCCACATGTAGCCGAAGTACAGGTCGTTCGGCGCCGCGTGCAGCGTCCGCACGTAGTCCGGCTCCGCGTACTCGACCCGCGGATCCTCCTCCAGCGCCCGGATCATGTCCGTCTCCCGGCCGCGCTCCACTTCCAGCAGCTCGATCCCGAGCGCCACGTGCCGCATCCGCGCTCCGAGGGCGCCGGCTACGCGCGACCCGTCCACGCCCTCCCGGAACTTCACCACGACCCGGCCGGCGATGTACGCCTCACCCGCCACCGTTTCCGCGATCCGAAGACCCTCGTCAGCCGGGGAATCGGGCGAGGCCGAGGTCGGCAGATCCGCGCAGGCCGCGAGTCCCAGGGCCGCCACCGCGGCGACCCCCAGGTCACGAGCCCGGCCCCAGCTTGTTGGTCCTTCTCGCATGCAGGTCCCTCCGAATCGTGGTGAGAACAAACGCTCCCGCCGTTCCGGTGCGGCGGGCAGAGAGCCGCCACGGGCCCGGCGGTCCATACTCGAGCGGCATGGCCGCCCGTTCGAATCCTGTCACGGGAAATGAGCCGCCCGCCAACGGGCGCGGATCACGAATTTCGGAACGCAAAAGGGGGTTCTGCGTGATCGACACTACACGCGGGGTGCCGGTCGTGCAAGTCTTCGCATGGACCGGCCGCGGCGGCCGACCGGGAGCCGGGTCGCCCGGGGGAGGGCGTTTCAGGGCTCGAGGAGCCCCCACGAGCGGGGCTCGCCGCCCGGCTCGCCGGCGATCCAGACCCTTCGCCCGGCGAGCCCGCGCAGGGCGGCGGGCGCCGCGGGGAAGCGGACCCGGCGGCCATCGGCGGTGAGGAGGACGGCGACGTCGCCCTCGAGCTCGAGGCGCCCGTCGGTGGCGGGGAGCCGCTCCAGCCGAAGGACGCGAAACGCCGTGGCTTCCAGGCCGTGCTCCGTGCGCCGGCCGGTGACGATAACGTCGAGGCCGGCGGCCTGCCGGAGCGTGTCGGCGACGGCGCCGGCGAGGGTGGTGGTGGAGCCGTCGTCGTGTCGCAGCACGACGCGGGTCAGGGGGTCGGCCCCGGTGATGGCGACGACGCCCCGGGCGGTGTCGGGGGCGGTCCCGCCGGCGCCGGGCCGTGGCGCCTCGTCGGCGAGGTCGTCATCGGCGTGGTTGGTCCCGCAGGCCGCCGCCGCGATGAGGGCCGCGAGGAGCGAGAGGCTGGCGCGGCTCACTGGACCCTCATGATGGCGACGCCGAGGTCGGGGGGCGCGAGGCCGCCGGAGGCGCTCAGGAGCTCGAGGAGCTGGGTCCCGGTGATGGTTCCGCCGAGCTCGAAGATGGAGGCGGTGCCGCCGCGGAGCTCCGCCACGTCCGCCTGGAAATCGCCGAACGCGAGGGGCCGGGTGAAGAGCGGGAAGGGCGTGGTGAAGAGGTGTCCGACGTCCGGATGGTCGTCGAAGTCGTCGTGGAAGCCCTGGAAGATGTCACGGGTGTCCCAGCTCGGGAACGCGAGCGCGCCCCGGGCGGGGGTCACGCCCGCGCGATCATCGGTGGCCATGCCGAGCGAGAAGTCGCCGAGCATCTCGGGAAATGAGCGGCCGGTGCGGGCGGAGACGTTGGCGACTCCGGACAGAGTGGGCTCGCCGACGAGCGCCTTCACGAACGTGGCCTCGTCCTGTCCGGACTGGTCGAGGGCCCAGCGGACGAAGAGCCAGCCGCTGCCGTAGAAGGTGGCGTCGTCGGAGTCGATGCGGCCGAGCGGCGAGAGCTGCTCGACGGCGTTGTAGTATTCGGCGATGGCGAAGTAATGCTTGGCCATGATGTAGGGGCTGCCCTCGCCGCACTCGGGCCAGCCGGTGGGGCGGACCTCACAGTGGATGCTCGCCCGGTAGCCGGTGTTGCCGTCCTTCACGTAACCGTACTTCGCGCGGGCGTAGAACTCCTCGGCCAGGCGCGCGGTGGCCTCCTCGAGCCAGGTGGCTTCGTAGGAGGGCCTGCCGCCGCCCGCCTGGTGGATCCTGCTGGCGAAGGAGAGGATGTGCTTGACCTCGTGGATGACGGTCGAGCGCATGGTCCGCTTCCAGGAGGCCACGGTCCCGGGGTCGTAGCCGTCGGCCGCGCTGGTGGGGACGACGCCGTAGAAGATCTCGGCCACGTCGCTGGACGGGCACTCGGCGCGGGTGAAGAAGTCGCCGGAGGAGACGAACCCGGCGACGCCGGCCTCGAAGTCGTTCACCTCCTTGGAGAAGAGCATGAGGAGGCGCTGGTTGTCGTCGAGGGTCGGATCGAGGATCAGGGGGTCGCCGAAGTAGTCGAGGAGCAGCTGGTGCATGATGGCGTCGTACTCCTGCCCCACGGTCTGCCAGTGCGCATCGATGTCGCCCGCGAGAGGCGAGGCGGTGTCCTCGAGCACCACGCCGTGCTGACCGACGTGTACCACGCGGGCGTTGACGGCCTTGTACGAGGTGCAGAAGTCCAGAGCCTCGAGGTCCGGGATCCGAACGGCCATGATCTGGCCGACCGCGGGGACGGCGGAGACCGACCGGAGCGCGGTGCTCCTGGTCCGGTCGGGGCTGCCGAGCCGGCGGAGCAGCTCCGTGTTCATCCGCATGACGCGGGCGTGCCCCACCTCCTCCGGATCGGACCGGAGGACCGGGCTCCGTGGCGCGACGGCGACGGACCGGCGGTCGACGTCCTCCATGGTGGCTGCCATGCCCGTGCCGCCCGGGGCCGCGGCGACCGACCCGGAGGCGGTCCCCCGCAGCCGGAACGCAGTGGTGGCCGCGGCGCTGGACACCGCGTTGAAGACACTGATGACGTAGGCGCCGTCCCCGGCGATCTCGTTGCATGCGACACCGCCGCCCGTCAGCGTGACGCTCTCGCCGGTGGCGAGCTCGTGGCGCAGGGCGGCGGCCAGCGGGTGCTGGGCGGTGGCCGCGAGCTCATCGACGATGACGGCGACCTCCACGTTCGACGTGGGACGGCAGGGCAGGGAGCCCGCGTCCAGCATGGCGGTGATCTGGCTGCTCGTGGCGGTCAGAACGCTGGCGGCGATCCCCGCGACCGTCACCGCATTGAGCCCGGGGGTGGCGGAGAAGTCGGTCCCGGTGATCGTGATCGTGTCCCCCGGTGCCGCGACGGACGGCGCGATGGAGGAGATGGTCGGGCGCGGCCCGGCCTTCACCTTCAGCGCCGCTTCGCCCAGCAGGGAGCCGGCCGTGGCCGTGATCACCGCCTCGCCGACCTCCACCGCCTGCACCGTCCCCCCGCTGACCGTGACGACCCCTTCGGCGGAGCTCGCCCACGCCACCGTGAGGACCGTGTCGACCGCGGCTCCGTTGGAGTCGACCGGGACCGCCGCGAGCTCGAGCGTCTCGGCCTTCACGAGGACCCGCGGGGACGACGGGCTCAGCGCGATGCCGGCGACGATCTGGTCGACCTCCACCACCGCCGTGTCCGCGAAGGAGGCCGACATGGCCACCACCCGCGCGGTGCCCTCGGACACCGCCGTCACGACGCCCGCGGCGACAGTGGCGACGCCGCCGTCCAGCGAGCTCCAGACGATCCCCGAGCTACCGACCGGATTGCCGTGCCGGTCCTCCGCCACCACGGAGAGGTGCAGCGTGTCAGCGAGCGCGTGGAGAACCCGACCTCCGTGGTCCACGTCCAGCACCGCCAGCTCGTCCGCGACAGTGGCGACGGTGAACGTCGCCTCCAGACCGTCGACGCTCGCCAGGAGGGTCTGGGTCCCGGCCGTCGTACCCAGCGTCCACGCGGTCGTCGCCACGCCCTCCGCGTCCGTTACGCTCGCCCCGGGACTCGTCGCCCCGCCGGCATCCGCGGACCAGACCACCGACGCGCCGGCGACCGGCCGCCCCTCGGCGTCCTTCACGGTCACGGCGACACCCGAGAGGGTGGACCCGACTACGGCGGATCCATCCAGCGCGCCCTTCGTGAGGGCGGAGGGCGGCCCGAACTCGGCGGCAGGATCGCAGGCCGCAAAGAGGATCGCCCCGGCGAGGACGAGGAGGTGTCTGCCGTGCGTCATTGAAAGATCCCACTGTGATGAATCAACGGGCGGAGGTCTTACCGCCCGGACCGGGGAAGGATCCATGAAATAGGGAGGGGCCTGCTTGCTGGCGCAAGAGCGATGACGGGCGGCTTCACCGTTCCGGGCATGGACGGCGAGTGGGGGTGATTCGTGGGCGTTTATCGTAGCCGACCCTCCTTCCACCGCTTCGCCCCCCCCCCGGGGAGTGGGGGACGTGGGGGTGTGCTCGCTTCGCGGCAGCGCCCGGACACACCCCCGGTGCGGCCGAAGGCCGCCCGATGCCGCCGAAGGCGGCGTGATGCCGCCGTCAGGCGGCCTGATGCCGGGCAACAGCCCGGCGTGATGCGGGGCTCGCCGCAGGGCGAGCCCCGCGCCCACCCCTACATGGCCCCGCCCAGGAACACCGCGTTCGCAAATACGGGCAGGAGCCCCCGGAACATGGCGCGGAAGTTCGGGTCGCCGGCGAAGCCGATCACGCGGCCGCTCCCGACGCTCTCGGTCCAGAGGTAGGGCGTGCCGGCGAGGCGCTCGGGGACCTCGGGCCAGAGGAAGCCGGCGAGCCGGAGCCTCGGCAGGTCGGCGTAGCGCATCACGACCTCGCCCGGGCGCACATCGGCGGGCGTCTCGTAGATCCGGTCGGAGAAGAGCATGACGGGGACGTCGGTCTCGTTTACGCCGGCCATGAGGAGCGAGAGAGTGTCCGCGCGGGCCCGGAGGAGCGCCCCGGGGACGCTCGCCGGCAGTGGCGCGCCGGTGCCGTCGGGCCCGACGCTGTCGACGCGCACGCGGAGGCGGGAGAGGTCGGCCTCCTCGGAGGCCAGCCACGCGGTGGCGGCATCCAGGGTGATGAGGGTTCCGCCGTTGCGGACCCACCGACCCACGGCGGCCTGACCGGACTCGCCGAGATTATCGCCGAGGTCGTACGCCGACGGGATCACGACCACGTCGAAGTCGTCCAGGACGCGGGTGAGATCGTCGAGCTCGATCCGGGTGACGGGGTAGCGCAGGAGCTGATCGAAGGTGAACCAGGTGGCGCCGAAGGACAGCGTGGAGATGCCGTCTCCGCCGACCAGCGCGACGCGTGAGCTCCGCAGCGCCTCGACGCTGTTGCTGCCGAGGTCGGTTCCCGCCTCGACCAGCGCGTTGTCCACCGCCACGACCCGCACACCGGAGAGGCGGGCGTGCTCGCGGACCAGGTCGTGCACGGGCGCGCGGTTCCGGTTGACGAGGACCAGGAAGGCGCCGTGGGGGAAGTCGGCGCCGCCGGTCCGGAAGCCGTAGCGCGCGTACCGGACGCGGACGCTGTCGGCCAGCAGGCCGCCGAGCATGCGGAACGCCGCCTCGCTGCCCGGGGCGAACACGTAGCCGTAGCCGGCGCGGCGGGGGAGCTCCATCCCCGCGGGCGTCTCGCTCAGGGCGGCGACGTTGGGAACGGCGTCGGGGGAGTGCCACGCGCGGACGCGGAAGAGGTAGGGGAGCGCCCAGCCCGTGAGGTCGTAGAAGCGGCTCCCGAGCCCCGCCCTGCGTCGCTCCAGCTCCTCGCGCACGAACGCGGAGTCGAGCACGGCGTCGGGCTCGAGGAGCGCCTTGGCGTTGACCCCGGCGGGCTGCGCCAGGTCCACCACGTAGGTGCCGGCGGGGAGCCGCACGCGCCCGGAGCCGGTCTCGCCGTACTCCGTGGCGCGGAGGTCCGCGGGCCGGCGGAGCTGCCCCACCTCGATGTCGTTGCGCCGGAGGATGGCCGCGAGCGTGTCGGCGCGGCCGTGCTCATCGCGCTCGAATGCGATGGTGCGGAGCGAGCCCTTCCCCGAAGGGCTGGCGGCCGCGAGCCGGAACGCCAGGTAGTCACCGACCCGCTCGGAGCGGCGTACGGCGGCGGTGCGGAGGGTGGCGCGGCTGGCGGAGTAGTGGTGTTGCGACGCTTCCAGCAGCGTGAGGGTGGAGCCGTCGTCGCGCCGTACGGCGCCACCTTCGGAGGAGCCCTGCTCGTAGGTCATGCCCACGGCGCCGGACATCAGGGGCCAGGAGGGGCCGTAGGCGGGGAGGAACTCGTCGTAGCCTTCCCGCGTGAAGAAGCCCCAGCCGTGGCGGGAGAACTCCTCGGCGTTGGCCTCCGCGAACTGCTGCCACCCCTTCCGGACGGTCTCGTGCACGTTCTGGTTCACGGGGGCCATGGGCGGCGCGAAGAAGTAGGTGGAGCTGGAGCCCATCTCGTGGAGATCGACCGCGACGTGGGGATGCCACTCGCGGAACACGGCCATGCGACCGCGGGTCTCCGGGTGCGAGTGGACGATCCAGTCCCGGTTGAGATCGAACAGGTAATGGCTGGTCCGGGCGCCGTGCCAGTCGTGGTAGTGAACCATGGCGGCCGGGTACGGGTCGGGGCCGAACGCGCCGCGGTCCCACATGACCTGCTGCACGTGCCGCTCGTGACCATCCGGGTTCTGGGCCGGGTCGATGAGGACGACCGTGCTGTCCAGGATCATCCGGGTCTCGGCGCCCTGGCCGGCGGCCAGGTCGTAGAGCGTGCTGATGCCCGCTTCGACGCCCGACGCCTCGTCGCCGTGGACGCTGTAGCCGAGCCAGACGATGGCGGGGAGCGCGGCCGCCGCCCGCGCCAGCTCGGCCCGGGACGCGCCCCGCGGATCGGCCACGCGGCGCGAGAGGGCGCGGATCTCGTCGAGGCGCCGCTGGTTGGCCTCGCTGGTGACGGTGAGGAGCAGGACTTCCCGGCCCTCGAAGGTGTAGGCGACGGTGTCCAGCCGCACCCGCGGGCTCGTCTGCGCCACGGTCTCGGCGTACTTCAGGATCAGGTGGTGAGGCGTGAAGCGCTCCCCCAGCTCGTAGCCGAGCACGCTGGACGGCGTGGGGACCGCCGGATCGTAGGGGCCGTGGTCGCCGAGGGCGTGCTGCGCCGCCGCGGCCGACGGAGCGGCCAGCGCCAGCTGGAGCAGGAACAGACTGCGAAGCTTCACGAACCCACCTCCGTCAGATCATTCAGAACGTGCCGCCGAGGAAGACGGCATTGGCGAAAACCGGGAGCAGCCCCCGGTACATGGCCCGGAAGGTCGGGTCGCCGGCGAAGGCGATGATCCGGCCGCGCCCCACCCGCTCCGTCCAGAGGTAGGGCGTGCCGGCCACCCGCGCGGGCGCTTCGGGCCAGAGGTAGCCGGCGAGCCTCAGGCGCGAGACGTCCGCGTAGCGGCCCACCACCTCGCCGGGACGCAGGTCATGGGGCGCGGTGTAGACGCGGTCGCCCGAGAGGAGGACGGGGATCTCCGCGTCCGAAACCCCGGCCAGCAGGGGAGAGAGGGTGTCCACGGCCACCCGTACGATGGCCCCCGGCGTCGACGCGGGCAGCGGAGCGCCCTCGCCCTCTCCGGGCTCCGGCTCCTCGGCGAGGCGGAAGCGGGACAGTCCGGACGCCTCGGACGCGAGCCACGCGGTGGACGCGTCGAGCGTGACCAGCACGCCGCCCCGCCGCACCCAGCGCTGGAGCGCTTCGGCGCCGTCCCCGATACGGTCGCCCACTCCGAACGCCGATGGGAGCACCACCACGTCGAAGTCCTCGAGCGCATTGCCCAGGTCATCGAGGGCCACGCGTGTGACCGGGAAGCCCAGGAGCTGCTCGAAGATGTACCAGGTCGCGCCGAACGAGTACGACGACGTGCCGTCCCCGCCCGCGAGCGCGACCCGTGCGCCGGAGATGGGCCGGACGCTGTTGCTCCCGAGGTCGGTCCCCTCGTCGACCAGCGCGTTGTGGACGGCGATCACCCGTGCCCCGGTCTCCGCCGCCCGCCGGCGGATCGTCTCGTGGAGCGACGGGTCGTTCCGGTTGACCAGCGCGATGAACGCCCCCTCCGGGAACGATGCGTCGCCGACGCGGAACCCGTACCGCGCGTGCCGGAGCCGCACGCTGTCGGCGAGGAGTCCCGCGAGCAGGCGGAGAGAGGCGTGGGAGGCCGGCGCGAAGGCGTAGGCGTAGCCGGCGCGGTCCGGGAGCGTCTCCCCCGCGGCTCCACCGGGGACTTCCGCCACCGGGGTCGTGCCGGCGACGCGCTCGGTCGTCCACCATGCGGGCACCCGGTAGACATAGGGGAGCGCCCACGCCGTGACATCGTAGAAGCGGTCGCTCAGGCCGGTGCGGCGACGCTCGAGCTCCTCCCGGATGAAGGCGGAGTCGAGCACCGCGTCCGGCTCGAGGATGGCCCTGGCAAGGGCACCCCGGGGCTGGGCGAGATCCACGACGTACGCGCCGGCCGGCAACGTGACAGGGCGGGCGTCACCCTCGACGTACGCGGTCGCCCGGAGCGTCGCGGACCGGGTCAGGCGGCCGACCTCGATGTCGTTGGAGCGGAGCAGCGCTGCGAGGGAGTCCGCGCGGCCATCGGCATCCGGGTGCAGCAGCACGGAGCGAATGGCCCCGCGCGGCGGGGTCGAGACGCCGCGACGGCGCACGTCCAGGTAGTCGCCGACCAGGGCGGCGCGATTGGTGGCGGCGGTGCGCACCGTCGCCATGCTGGCCACGTAATGGTGGGAGGCGGCCTCGTGGAGCGTGAGCACGGTACCGTCGGGCCGCCGGATGGCCCCGCCGCCGCTGGAGGCCTGCTCGTACGTCATGCCGACGGCGCCGATGAGGCTGGGCCAGCTGACGCCGTAGCCGGGCCAGAACTCGTCGTAACCCTCGCGGGTGAAGAAGCCCCAGCCGTGGCGGGCAAGGGCGTCGGCGTTGCCGCGGGCGAACGTGCTCCACCCCCGGACCACCGCCGGGTCCACGTTCCGGTTCACGGGCTCCATGGGGGGAGCGAAGAAGTAGGTGGAGCCGGAGCCCATCTCGTGGAGGTCCACGGCCACGTGCGGGTGCCACGTGCGGAACGTCTCCATCCGGCCGCGGGTCTCCGGGTGCGTGTGGAGGAACCAGTCGCGGTTGAGGTCGAACAGGTAGTGGCTCGTGCGCGCGCCCGGCCAGTCGCCCCGGTTGTCCATGGCCGCCGGGTACGGATCGGGTCCGAACATGCCGCGGCGGCGCATCACGTCCTGCGCGTGACGCTCGTGCCCGTCCGGGTTCTGCACCGGATCGATCAGGACGAGGGTGCTGTCCAGCATCATCCGCGTCTCGTCGCCCGTGCCGGCGGCCAGCTGATACAGCGTCGCCAGCGCCGCCTCCACGCCCGAGGCCTCGTTGCCGTGCACCGTGTAGCCGAGCCAGACGATGGCCGGCGTGCGGGCCAGCGCGGTCTGGAGCTCGGCCACGGAGGCGCCCCGCGGGTCCGCGAGCCGCGCGGCGCCGGCGCGGATCTCCCCGAGGCGGGCCATGTTCCGCTCCGAGCTGACGGCGATCTCCAGGAGCTCCCGACCCTCGAAGCTCCGCGCCACCGTATCGAGGCGGACCCTGGGCGTCGCGGCGGCCACCGCCTCCGCGTAGCGGACGATCAGGTGATGGGGCGTGAACCGCTCACCAAGCTCGTAGCCGAGGACGGCCGCGGGGGTCGGGACCCCCGGGTCGTACGGCCCGGCCTCGCCCAGCGCGTGCTGCGCCGAGGACCCCGCGGGGATCGCGGCGGCGAACAGCATTACGGCGATACGTCGCACAGAGAACCTCCCGATTGTGCCGTTTGCAGGAGGGGAAACGTAGGGCGGCGGGGAGGCTCCGGCCAGAGAGGGCAGCGTGCCGCTACGACGGGCGGAAGGAGCCCGCCCGTCTCAGCCGCCGGGGACCGGGTTCGCCACCCGCGTCTCGACCGGTGTTCCGTGGCTGAGGGTGTTGTGGACGGTGCACTGGGCGGCGGCCCGGACGGCGGCGTCCCGGCGATCCGCGGGCAGCCCCGGCCAGAGGATCTCCATGTCCATGCGCGTGACGCGCAGCGGCGCATCGCCGATCTCCCAGTCCACCACCACCTCGAGACCCTGGAGGGGGAGCCCGGCGTGCTCGGCCCAGCCGTGGAGCACGGAATGGGTGCACGTGGCGAGACTGGCGGCGAGGAAGTGGAAGGGGGAGAGGCCGGCTTCACCGGTATCGAACGCGAAGCTTTCATCCCCCGGGATGAGGCGGATCCGGTGCTCGGTTTCCAGGACGATTCTCATGCACCGCGGGTCGCGCGCAAGACGTGTTCCCTCAGCGGCTTCCGTGGCCCGGAGCATGCACTGTCGAAGGCCGGGAACCATGACACCGGAGACGTATCGAATGAATATGCGACGTTGGATCCTGCTCGGCTGCGTGGTCGCCCTGGCGGCCGTGACCGGGCTGTTCGCCTTCTCGGCGAAGGAGGAGGCCGCCGCGCCGCCGTCCACGACCATGCGGCTGGAGGTGGACATCTCGGACCGGACGCTGACCGTGCTGGAGCACGGCTCGGTCACGCGCACGTTCGACGTGACCGTCGGCACCTCCCGGCACCCGACGCCGAAGGGGTCCTATACCATCGACTGGATCGTGTGGAACCCGAGCTGGAACCCACCCAACTCCGAGTGGGCTCGCGGGGAGAAGCCCATCGGTCCCGGCCCCAACAACCCCATGGGCCGCGTGAAGATGTTCTTCCGGCAGCCGGCCTATTACGTCCACGGCACGAGCCGCGACGATCAGATCGGCCAGGCCGCGTCCCACGGCTGCGTCCGCATGCTGAACGAGGACGTCATCGAGCTGGCCCAGATGGTCATGGAGCACGGGGGCGAAGTGAAGCCGCCGAGCTGGTTCCAGCGCGTGATCAACCGGTTCCGGGACACGCGCGAGGTGACGCTCGGGGCGCCGGTGCCTGTGGTGATCGAGGCCTAGCGCGAGCGGGGCTTCCGGCCCCGGGCGCTCAGCGGGCGTGGACAGAGAGGGGGGGAAGCTCGCGAAGCATCCCCCACTCGACGTGCCGAGCAGGTGATGCGTGGAAGCCCCCGCCGGCTAGCGCCGCGCGCCATCCACGAAGGGCATAATGGCGACTCCCAGCGTGATCGCGACCAGGTTGGCCTCCGTCCGCTGCGG
>JAHWKI010000024.1:0-5703 GCA_019347975.1 Gemmatimonadota bacterium | reverse complement strand
GAGGAGCTCGTCGTGAAGCCCCCCAGGCCGATGGTGCCGGCCAGCGCGAGCCGCGCCGGCCCGAGGGGGACGACCACCTGCGGCCCGAGCCCCAGGTAGACCGCGCTGTAGCTGGTGCTCACGTCGAGGAGGATGCGGCAGCCGACGGTCGAGCTGAAGCAGACCTCCCGGTCCTCGTGCCCGTACATCGCCGCCCGCAGATCGGCGCGGAGGTGGAAGACCCGTGCCCGATCCAGCGCGTACGCGCCGCCCACGGCGATGCCGAAGCCGGGTCCCGTGGAGAGCTCGCCCAGGGGCTGCGTATTCAGGAGGGCGAACGATCCGGTGAATCGGGAGTACTCCTGTGCGTAGGCGGTGGCGGGAGCGAGCAGGAGTGCGGCGATCGCGAGGACGGGCATGCGGCGCGCGTTCATCAGGCGTATCTCCGATGGGTTTTCGGCACGTGCTGCGTGCTTGACGTACCATCGGCAGCGGTCTAACGTTCCAGGATACCCGTGGACCGAGCGGCCTGGGCGAGAGATGCCCGCGGTCGCTCATTTTTTCGCGGAAAGCGCCACCCGGCAAGGCACGCCACCAACCGAGGGCGCCGGAGTGGAAATGTAACATGGAGAATTGAATGGCGAAGCAGGAAGGCATTGAGATGGAGGGCGTCGTCACCGACGTGCTGCCCGACCGGATGTACCGTGTCACGCTGGAGAACGGGCACGAGGTGCTGGCGTACGCCGCCGGCAAGATGTCGAAGTTCAAGATCCGGGTCCTGACGGGCGACCGGGTCACGCTGGTCCTCTCCCCCTACGATCTCACCCGCGGCCGGATCGTCTACCGGCACAAGTAGGAGGGGCGCGCGGCCTTGCGGCCGCGCATCACGCTCGCCTCCGGCTCGCATCAGGGGCGCCTTGCGGGCGCCCATCAGGCTCGCCTCCGGCTCGCATCACGGGCGCCTGCGGCGCCCATCGGGGCTCCCCCGGCTCGCATCGTCGGCGCCTCGCGCGGGGGCGCGCGTAGCCAGGCCGGTATCGTAGTGCCGCGCAGCGGCGCGGTTTCTGGCGAGCGAAGCGAGGCCCGGCTATGCTTTTCCGCGATGACTCCCACGTCCCCGTTCCAGCGTTTCATGGCGGAGCTCCGGCGCCGCCACGTCCCTCAGACGGTCGCGGTGTACGCGGTCGCGGCGTGGGTGGCCAGCGGCGGACCCGTGGAGATCTTCGAGCCGGAGACCTGGCGCCACGGCGCGCCGCAGCCGGTTCACACGGGGGACACCGTCACCATCCAGGGCGTGGCCCGGGCCGAAGGTGGAGTCGTGTCGGTGGAGCTCGAAGGGCGTGTGATCGCCCGCGGAGGCGGAAGCGATGAGGAGCTGCCCTTCGAGACGACCTGGCTCATCGGAGAGGGGCGCGGGTTCCGGCAGGTGACGCTGGTCATCCGACCGCGGGAGGGCGAGCCGCTGGAGCGATCGTTCGCCGTCACGATCGTGCCGCGGGCCGCGACCGACCCGGAAGGCTGAGCCATGGAGATCCGCGCGGGCACCAGCGGATTCGCGTACAAGGAGTGGAAGGGCTCCTTCTACCCGGAGGACCTCAAGAACGCGGACATGCTACCGTACTACGCGGAGCGGTTCGGGTCGGTCGAGATCAACAACACGTTCTACCGGATGCCCTCCGAGAAGGTGCTCGGCGACTGGGTCGCGCAGGTCCCCGGCGGCTTCACGTTCGTCCTCAAAGCCAACCGCCAGATCACGCATTTCAAGCGGCTGAAGGAAGACTCGTACGAGCCGCTGGACTACTTCTGCTCGAAGGCGGCGACCCTGGGCGACCGGCTCGGGCCGGTGCTGTTCCAGCTCCCGCCCAACCTGAAGAAGGACCTGCCGAGGCTGACCACCTTCCTCGCCCGCATGCCCGCGGAGATCCGCCCCGCGTTCGAGTTCCGCCACGCGTCATGGCTCGATGACGAGACGTACGACGCCCTCCGTGCCGCCGACGCCGCGCTGGTGATCGCGCAGACGGAGGACGAGGAGACGCCGCTGGTCGCCACCGCGTCGTGGGGGTACCTGCGACTCAGGAAGGTGGACTACGGCACGGGTGAGGTGGAGGAGTGGGCGGAGCGGGTCCGGTCGCAGCCGTGGTCGGAGGCCTGGGTCTTCTTCAAGCATGAAGACGAAGGAACCGGGCCGCGACTGGCGACCCGGTTCCTGGAGGCGGTGGCCGGCGACTGACCTCTCGGCGTCACCGGCCCGGCGCGAATCCCTGGCTTCCGCTATTTCGGCCCGATCGCGTCCACGCCCTCTACTTCGATCCCGCTATCCATCGTGCCGTGCAGCACCAGCTGCGTGCTCGCCGGCGTCAGTCCGCTGATCAGCGCGGTCCGATCGAAGTGCAGCATAAGGTCGGCCACACCGTCCCCGTTCACATCCTCGAACGAGGCCATGTAGCTCCCGTTCTTCCGGACGCTGACCGGGACGCCGCCCGTGCCGTTCTCGCCCAGGAAGATCGAGGCCGGATCCAGCCTGGTGGCGTCGAAGCTGCCGGCGCTCAGCACCGCGACTGGGACCGAGCCGCCGTTCGCGTTCAGCGACAGAATGTTGTCGCTGCTGCCGGGCAGGATATCCAGCCCCACCGACAGCCGCCGGACGGTCACCACGATCTCGGCCGAGCCGGCGTCGCCGTCCTCATCGGAGACGGTGACGCGCACGGTGTGCTCGCCGGCCTTCAGGAAGACGGGGCTCGGGACCGCGAACGGCCCGACCTCCGAGAGGTCACCCTCCGCCGTCACTCCCGGGGCCCACTCCACGACCCAGTGCCAGCTGTCGGCGCCCGGATCGGCGAAGGACGCGGCCAGCTCGAACGACTCGCCGGACACCACGCCCGCGGGCTCGGCCTCGACCGACGGGGCCACGTTGGCCACGATGATCTTCGCCGAAGCGCTGCTCGACAGCATGCCATCCGAGACCGTCAGGACGGCCTCGTAGGTCGCCAGGCCGTCGGGGAACGAGACCGCCATGGTCTGCTCCGCGCCATCCGCGTGGCCTGGAACCGACCAGACGTACTCGAGGTCGTCGCCATCCGGGTCGCTCGACTCGCCGCCGTCCAGCATCACCGTCCCACCCTCGTTCACGAAGTAGGGACCGCCGGCAACCGCGATCGGAGCCCTGTTCGCCGACATCAGCGACAGGGTCTCCGCCGCGTCACCGGCGATGCTCTCGAGCGTGAGCACGCCGTCCAGCAGCCCGGTGCCTTCCGGAGCCTTGACGATCAGGTCGACCGCATCGGCCCGCGGGAACATCGGGAGGCGGAGCACGCCGTCCGCTCCGCTGGTGCCGCTCACCCGGTACATCCCATTCGTGACCTTCCACTCGCCCAGGCCGAACGACGCGCCCTGGACGACCTGGTCGATCGTCGCCCCGGCAACCGCGGCTCCGCCGACGCCCGTGACCGAAAGGGTCAGCATGGCGACCGGCAGGTCCAGGTCCTCCGTCAGGGTGGACCCGATCGGACGCTGCGTCCCGCCGCTGGCCGGCGCACCGCTCAGCTGGAAGTCGAGCGGGAGATTCCCGTCCGCGCCGTTGCCGGCGAGGGCGAGGGCGTAGTAGCCGGGCGCCAGCTTCACATCGTAGGCACCATCCTGGCCGGTCTTCGACTCACCCTTCATGGCGCCCACCAGGCGCACGATCTGTCCGCCGGCCGCCTTGCCCTTCGCGCTCAGGACGCCGCGGTAGCTGATCCCCGGCACGTCCACGTTCGCCGTAAGGTCACTGGTGACCACCGGAACCACGAAGCGCACGACCCAGCTGTTGTTGAGCGGGTACACGTTGCAGGTGGACTTCGCGCTGGTGGGGAGGAGTGGCGTCTCGAACACGCCGTTGTCGGCCGTCATTCCGGCCATCACCTGCACACCCTGCGCGATGCGGCCATCGCCCACGTCGGCCTTCACCGCCATCGTGCAGTACACACGGGCCCCGGGCAGCGGCGCGCCACCGATGGTGACGTTGACGTCCAGCCGGTGTGTGGGCGCATCCACGCCCAGCGCAGTCGACTCGTCCACTTCGACGCTGCCGAGCGAGCTCAGAACGACCTGCGCCGGCAGCCCCGCCACACCGATGGCGCGAGCCGAGGTGCCGTAGGTGCCGGAAGCCACCGACTCCAGGCGGAACGCGCCCTCCTCATCGGTGCTGCCCGTGAACGTGCCGTTGGTCCCCTTCAGGGTGATGCTGACGCCTTTCAGCCCCTGCCCCTTCGTGGCCACCACCCCCTCGACCCGATGCCCCGAAAGCGACGCCAGGGAGGAGTCGTCCGCCAGCAGCTCCGGCTCCGTCGGGTGATCACAGGTGAAGCCTGCCACCGCGGCCGCAATGGCCAGCGTGAACACTGTGGCGGCCCGTCGTCGGGCGTAAGTCATCATTGCTGCCTCCGATTTTCCACGTAAAGCGGGGAGTTCTGCTGGCATGGGTAGGGGCAGGAGCCGCGCCAGACGGTTCTCTGAGGGGAAACGTCGTTGAGCGCCCGTAAAATCCTCTACAGAGTGGTCGTGGAGACTACTTTTTTCCTGGTCCGCGGGAACGGATCCAGGCCGCCGTGGCGTCGCCTATTTCCGCCATCACCGCCGCCCCGGTGCGACCCGAACGCTTCAGCACCGCGAAGGAGTGGTCGGCGCCGTCGACGACATGGAGGGTGGCGGCAGGCCCCAGCTGTTCGACAACCGGACGGACGAGGGAGAGGGCGGCGAGATCGTCGCGGGTGCCCTGGAGGAAGAGCATGGGGACCGTCACGTGGCGGAGGTGCCCCGCCCGCTCGGTCCCCTCCCGCTTCGGCGGGTGAAGGGGAAAGCCGAAGAAGACGAGCCCGCGGACACGCGGGAGCGGATCCGCGGCGGCGGCCTGCGAGGTCATGCGCCCGCCGAAGGATTTGCCGCCCGCGAACAGGGGGAGGTCGGGACACGCGGCGCGGGCCGCCTCGACGGCGGCGCGGACCGTCGCCGTGGCCACTGCCGGCCGATCCGGCCGCTTCCCTCCCGCCTCCATGTAGGGGAACTGGTAGCGCAGCGTGGCGACTCCCCGGTCCGCCAGGGCGACGGCGAGCGTCTCCATGAAGACGTGCCCCATCCCCGCCCCCGCGCCGTGGGCGAGCACGAGAAGGGCGGCGGCATCGTCCGGCCGCCGGAGCAGCGCGGAGACCGCGCCGGAAGGGGTGGGGATGCTCGTCAGGTCGTCCATTCGCAGGCCCCCTACATCCTCGCCTGGAGGCGCTCCAGCGTCCCCATGAGATCCGGCGCCGCCTCCAGGACACCGGCCAGCGGGTCCTCTCCCAGCTCTGCCATGCGCGCCGGCGCGGTCGTCATGGTGAAATCGAGGATCCTGAGCCCCGGCTTCACCTCGTCCCACCCTACCGGCATGGAGACGGGCGCGCCGGGCTTCGGGCGAACGCTGAAGGGCGCGGCGATGAGCTTGCCGTGGCCGTTCTGGAGGTAGTCCAAGTAGACCTTGCCGGCGCGTCGGTCGATCACGCGCTGGAGCGTGGCGATCTCCGGCGCCTCGGCGACCACCACCTGGGAGAGCAGGTGACCGAGGATGCGCGACTGCTCGTGGGTGAAGGTCCTGGCGAGGGGGATCAGGACGTGGAGCCCGGACGAGCCGCTGGTCTTGACGAAGTGGTCGAGGCCGATGTCGTCGCAGAGCGCGTGGAGGACGCGGGCCACCGCGATGACGTCCTCGAA
>JAHWKI010000193.1 GCA_019347975.1 Gemmatimonadota bacterium | reverse complement strand
AGCAAGATCTTCATCACCCACGCCGGTGTGGGTGAAGTCTTCGTGGTGACGGCGGCGACCGACCGTAGCCAGGGGACCAATGGCATCACGTCGTTCATCGTCACCAAGGAGACCACGGACCGCGCAGAGGCGGAACGGGTGGGGATCGGGCACGCCCCCGAGCTCGAGCCGTTCATGCCCGGGCTCCGTGCGGCGAAGAAGGAGGACAAGATGGGCTGGCGGGCGTCCGACACCCGCGAGCTCGTCCTGGAGGATGTGGAGGTCCCCGCCGAGAACCGTCTCGGCGAGGAGGGCGAGGGCTTCGCCAACTTCATGAAGACGCTCGACGCCGGCCGCATCGGCATCGGCGCCCTCGCCCTGGGCCTCGCCCAGGGGGCCTACGAGACCGCCCTCCACTTCTCCGATCACAGGAAACAGTTCGGGAAGGCCCTGCGCGACTTCCAGGGCATTCAGTTCAAGCTGGCCGACATGGCCACCCGTATTCAGGCCGCGAGGCATCTGGTCTACCACGCCGCGTGGCTGAAGCAGAACGGTCGCCCGTTCGTCAAAGAGGCCTCCATGGCCAAGCTGTACGCGACCGACATCGCAATGGCCGTGACCACTGAGGCGGTTCAGCTCCTCGGCGGGTACGGCTACACCAACGACTATCCCGTAGAACGTCACATGCGCGACGCCAAGATCTGCCAGATCGGCGAAGGCACGAACCAGGTCCAGAGACTGGTGATCGCGCGCCGGATCTTCCAGGAGACGTTCGACGGGAGATGAGCAACGTGAGAACGTATGAAGCGAGAGATTCTCATCTCCTCCACGCCGCAGGAAGCGCGCGTGGCCATTCTCGAGGACGACATCCTCGTCGAGTTCCTGGTCGAGAGGCCGGACGCCGCCCGCAGCGTAGGCGACATCTATCTCGGTGAGGTCCAGGCGGTCCTCCCCGGCATCCAGGCGGCCTTCGTCGACATCGGCACCGAGAAGGCGGCCTTCCTCCACGCCTCCGACGTAGGCGGCGACGAGGACGAGGAGGATGAAAACGGCGGCGGTGGCAACGGCCGTCGTCAGCCCATGCCCATTCAGGACGTGGTCAAGAAGGGGCAGAAGATCCTCGTGCAGGTCTCCAAGGAGGCCATCAGCACGAAGGGCCCGCGCGTCACCTCCCAGATCTCGCTGCCCGGCCGCTTCCTGGTGCACATGCCCCAGTCCGCCCACATCGGCGTGTCCCGGAAGATCGAGGCCCGCGAGGAGCGCGCGCGCCTCCGCGCCCTGGCCAAGGAGAACATGCCGAAGGACGGCGGCGGCCTCATCATCCGCACCGCCGGCGAGGAGCTGACGGAGGAGCTGTTCCGTCGCGAGATCAAGACCCTGGTCAGCACCTGGAAGGCGATCCAGAAGAAGGCGGCCAAGGTCCGCGCCCCCGCCCTCGTCCACCGCGAGGCCGGGCTGACCAAGGGGATCATCCGGGACATCTTCACGAACAAGGTCGACTCGCTCACCGTCGACAGCAAGGACGTCTACGACGAGATCGCCCGGTATCTGGAGGGCATCGATCCCGACCTGATGAAGCGGGTCCACCTCTACGACGAGACCCTTCCACTCTTCGACGAGTACGGCGTCGAGGACGCCATCCGCGTCGCCTTCCAGCGACGCGTCGATCTCCCCTCCGGCGGCTACCTCATCATCGAGCCGACCGAGGCCCTCGTCTCCGTCGACGTGAACACGGGGCGCTACACCGGGAAGAAGGACCCCGAGAAGACCATCCTGAAGACGAACCTCGACGCCGCCCGCGAGGTCGCCCGCCAGCTTCGCCTCCGCGACATCGGCGGGATCATCGTCGTGGACTTCATTGACATGGAAACGAAGACCAACCAGGAGCGGGTTCTCCAGGAGCTGCGCACCTACCTGAACCGTGACCGCGCCCGCACCCGCGCGTTCCAGGTCTCCGAGCTCGGCCTCGTCGAGATGACCCGGCAGCGCGTGCGGCCGAGCCTCTACTACTCCCTCACCGAGCCCTGCGCACACTGCGAGGGCGCCGGCCGGGTGTTCACCCCCGAGAGTGTCGTCCGCAGGGTCGAGCGTGCACTCCGCCGCGCTGCCGCCAACGGCGGCGACCGCCGCCTCGCCCTCCGCGTCCACCCCCAGGTCGCGCTCCACGTCCTCGAGCACGAGCCCGACTTCCTCCGCCGCATGGCCAGGAACCTCGACCTCAAGCTCGAGATCCGCGACGACCCCCTCATGAAGGCCGACGAGTTCCGCCTGCTGTCCGGACCCGCGGCGACGGACGTCACGGCGAAGTACGGGATGTAGCGCCGCCGCGCGGCGCGCGGCGGCGCAGATACCGGCTCCTCCGCTTCGCGTCGGAGCCAAAAACCGCGGCCCTGAGGGCCGCTAGAAACCGGGCGCCGCCTTCGGCGGCACCCTAGAAACGAAGAGGCGGCGCTACGCGCCGCCGTGCGCGCGCTCACTCCCGAACGGGCGGTTCGTTCCAGGCGCGGCCGTAGGCCGCCGCCGTTTCTAGCGCGCCGAAGGCGCGCGGTTTCTGGCGCCCGTCAGGGCGCCGGTATCTAGAGCCGGCGCCAGCCGGCTCGGTTTCTACCCGGCCTTGACTGCACGCCGAAAACCCCCGAAATTACCGGTCTTGTCACGCACCGAAATCGGAAGCCATGTACGCCATTATCCGCTCCGGCGGCAAACAGTTCCGGGCCGAGCCCGGCAAGACGATCAAGATCCCGTCGCTCGCGGCGGAAGTCGGAGAGACCGTGACGTTCGATGACGTCCTGGTCGCCCAGACCGACGACGGCATCTCGGTGGGAGCCCCGACCGTGCAGGGCGCGACGGTCACGGGCGAGGTCGTCGAGCACGGGAAGGGCAAGAAGGTGATCGTCTTCAAGTGGAAGCGGCGGAAGAACTATCGTCGGAAGCAGGGACACCGGCAGAAGTATACGGCCGTGCGGATCGACGAGATCTCGGCCGGCTGAGGAGGAAGAGATGGCACACAAGAAGGGCGTAGGCTCGACCCGGAACGGCCGCGACTCCAGGGCCCAGTACCTGGGCGTGAAGAAGTATGGCGGCGAAGCCGTTCTCGCCGGCAACATCATCGTCCGGCAGCGCGGGACGAAGTTCCACCCGGGCCTCAACGTAGGCCGCGGTAAGGACGACACGCTGTTCGCGCTCACCGATGGGGTGGTGACGTTCGAGCGTCGGGGTCGGGACCGGAAGCAGGTCTCGGTCTACCCGGCCGAGTAGACGGTCCGGCGCCGGAAATCGCCAGGGCCCTCCGCGTCGCCGACGTGGGGGGCCCTTCGCGTACCCGAAGGGTGGCCCCGTTCGTGCATCGGACGCGGCCGACCCGCACCCCGAAACAGGAAGCCGTGAAGCCGATCGAAGTGGAAGAAGAGGAGAAGCCCCGGGGCCGACGCGCTGGCGCGATCCGCAGCACGGACCTGGAGCCCTACACCGGCCTCCGGTGGACGGCCACGCTGTTCAAGGCCGCGGCGGTCTTCATCTTCGTGGCGCTGGCGGCAGAGTTCGTGGCCGGACTCCGTATGGCGGGGCCCGGGGCGCTGCCGGGGCTCCTGGGCGAGACTGCCCGCACCGCCGTGCTGGCCGTGGTGCTGTGGGGCGGGGGCGACATGGTGCGCCTGATCGTCGACATGGGCCACGACCTGCGCGCGGAGCGGATCCTGATGGTGCGCCTGCTCAGCCGCACGCCGAAGCTCCGGCATGGTGCGGGGGAGGAAGAGCCGTTGGACGAGGAGGCGGAGGAGCTGAACATCAGCCGCGAGGCCGAAGGCTCTCCGGAAAACCACTCCGTGGCCTGAGCCGGACCCGGCCTCAGGACCGGTCCAGCCCGCGCAGCGCCCGGGCGATCGCCCGTAGCGCATCATTGAGCTGATCCATCAGCTCGCGGGACGCCGAAGCGGTCAGCCCTTCCGCTCCGACCATCGCCTTGAGGCGACGGATACGGGCGGCCGCGTGCTCCACCGCGCCGGCCGCTTCCGCCGGGGCCGCGGTCTCGCGATCCTCTTCGCCGAAAGGGTTCTCCGGCCGCGACGGCGGCAGAGGAGCGTCGTCGCCGAACGGGTTCTTGCCCATGGCCTCACCGTCCCTCGAAGTTCGGGGTCCGCTTCTCCAGGAATGCCCGGACGCCCTCCACCCGGTCCTCGCTGGAGAACGCGGTGATGAAGAGCTCCCGCTCCAGCGCGAGCCCGGCGCTGAGCGGCATCTCGGCGGCGGCGCGGACCGACTGCTTGATGAGCTTGAGGGCCACCGGCGAGTGCCGGGCGATGGACCCGGCGAGCTCTCGGGCCCGCGCGGCGAGGGCGCCATCGTCCACCACCTCGTCCACCAGCCCGATCCGGTGCGCCTCCGCCGCATCGATCAGCTCGCCGGTCAGGATCAGGCGCATCGCGGTGCCGTGTCCGACCAGCCGCGGCAGGCGCTGCGTCCCGCCCCCGCCGGGGAGAATGGCGAGGTTGACTTCCGGCTGCCCCAGGCGCGCCGAGCGCGCGGCCAGCCGGATATCGCACGCCAGCGCGAGCTCACAGCCGCCGCCCAGGGCGAACCCGTTGATCGCTGCGAGCACCGGCTTCGGCAACGACGCCACCACGTCGAAGACGCGCCGGCCTTCCATCGCCTCGCGCTGCTCGATCGGCGTGCGCTCGGCGAACTCCGCGATGTCCGCGCCGGCCACGAACGCCTTCTCGCCGGCTCCCGTGAGGACCACCACCCGTACGCTCGTATCGGCCTCCACGGCATCGAGCGCCGCCACCAGCTCCCGCCGGACGGCCGCGCTCAGGGCGTTCCTCTTCTCCGGACGGTTGATGGTGATGGTGGCGATCCCGTCGGAGCGGTCCAGCAGCAGGGTTTCGAAGCTCATGTCAGTCGTCCCAGACGAAGAAGCCACGCCCGGTCTTCCGTCCCAGGTGCCCCTCGCCAACCAGGCGGCGCAGGATCTCGGGCGGTCGGAAGCGCTCGCTCCGCAGTGAATCGTGGAGGTATTCGGCGATGTCGAGGCGCACGTCCAGCCCGACCAGATCGGTCAGCCGCAGGGGCCCCATGGGGTGGCGGTAGCCGAGCGTCATGGCCGTGTCGATGTCCGCCGCGCTGGCCACACCCTCCTCGAGCATCCGCATGGCCTCGAGTCCGAGGGCCACGCCCAGCCGCGAGGAGGCGAACCCCGGCGAGTCGTTGACGACGATGGGCTCCTTGCCCAGCCGCCTCGCGAATGAGCTCGCCGCTTCCACCACCTCTTCCGACGTCGCCTCCCCTCGGACCACCTCCACCAGCTTCATGATGTGCACGGGGTTGAAGAAGTGCATCCCCACGACGCGCTCCGGGTGAGCCAGCCCTTCCTGCAGCGTCGAGATGCTCAGGCTCGAGGTGTTCGTCGCCAGGATCGCTGACCGGGGCGCCGCGTCATCCAGCGTCTTCAGGAGGTCCCGCTTCAGCGCCAGGCGCTCCGGCACCGCCTCGATGGCCAGGTCCGCGGCCGCGGCCGCCGCGCCCGCATCCGTGCCGCCGCGCAGGCGCTCCAGTGCGGCTTCCCGATCGATGCTGGCCACCTTCCCCCGGCCGACCCCGTCGTCGAGGTTGGCCCGGATCCGCGCCAGGCCGGCCTCCACCAGCTCCGCGGTGCGGTCCACCAAAACCACCTCCGACCTGGCCATGGCGGCGACCTGGGCGATGCCGTGCCCCATCGTTCCCGCTCCCACCACGACCACCGTCCGGATCTCTCCCGCCATGCCTCTCTACCTCCCGAACCGCGGCGCCCGCTTCTCCAGGAACGCGCCGATCCCCTCGTTGAAATCCGGGGACCGGAACGCTTTGAGCTGCGCGTCCGCCTCCATCTCCAGGATCTCATCGAGGTCCGCGGCCAGGCTGCGGCGCAGCGTTCGCTTGGCGTCCGCGATGACGTCAGGCGGACCGCCGGCGATCTGCCCTGCCAGCCCGCGGACCGCGGACTCGAGCTCGTCGGCCGGAACCACGCGATTGAAGAGCCCCAGTCGCTCCGCGCGCTTGGCGTTGATCATCCCGCCGGTCATCACCAGCTCGGCGGCCAGCGCGGAGCCGATCACGCGCGGGAGGAAGTAGGCGCCGCCCCAGTCGGGGTGGAGCCCGACGCGGATGAACGTGAGACCGATGGTGGCGTTCTGACTGGCGATCCGGAGGTCGCACGCCAGCGCCAGGCACGCGCCGGCCCCCGCCGCCGCGCCGTTGACCGCCGCGATCACCGGTTTCCGCATCTGATCGATCCGCTTGACCACGCGGATCCCCGTGCGGACCAGCTCTTCGAATCCCTCCGCGTCCCCGTTCTCGGCCAGCTCGGCCATCACCTGAACGTCGCCCCCGGTCGAGAAGGCCCGTCCCACCCCCGTGATGGCCACGCACCGCACCGCCCCGTTCCCGTCCAGCTCCTGGAGCGCCTGGTCCAGCCGCTCGCGCATGTCCCCGGCGAATGCGTTCAGCCGCTCCGGGCGGTTGATCCGGATCCAGCCGAGGTTCCCGTCGCGCTCGATCGTGATGGTGTCGGTGCCGCTCATGCGCTCTCCACTTCCACCAGCGTGGCGATTCCCTGGCCCACTCCAATGCACATCGTCGCCAGCCCGATCCCGCCCCCGCGCCGCTGCAGCTCGTGGATCAGCGTCGTGAGGATCCGCGCCCCCGAGCATCCCAGCGGGTG
>JAHWKI010000192.1 GCA_019347975.1 Gemmatimonadota bacterium | reverse complement strand
AGGCGAGCGTCTCGAAGATCGGCGAGGAGCAGCTGTTCTACCTGATGAGCCGCGGCATGGCGGAGGACGAGGCGGCCGCGCTGATCATCCGCGGGTTCATCGAGCCCATCTCGAAGGAGCTGCCGCTGGAGTACGCGGTGGAGCTGAACCGACTGATCGAGCTGGAGATGGAGGGCAGCGTTGGCTGACGTCGCTACCGCGCCGCGCGAGGCGGCGGAGGGACTTCTCGAGGGGCTGGATCGCGAGGACGCGCTGAGCCGGCACGGGCACGAGCCGGAATGGCTGCGCGCCTTCCGCGCGGCGGCGTGGGCGGCCTACGAGTCGCTGCCGCTGCCCACCCGGGCGCTTGAGGAGTGGCGCTACACGAAGGTCTCCCAGCTCGCGCTGGACGACGTCCGTCCGGTGGAAGCCGGGCTCCGTGCGGAAGTACCGGCTCAGGCCCGGGCGCTGCTGGAGGGCCGTGACGCCGCGGGGACGGCGCTGCTGATCGGGGCCGACCTCGCCGAGATCACCCTGGATCCGGAGCTCGCGCGACGCGGCGTCATCTTCTCGGACCTGGGTACGGCGGCCCGTGAGCACCCGGAGCTCGTACGCGAGCACCTGGGCACCGCGGTCCCGGCGGACCGGGACAAGCTGGCGGCCATGAACGCCGCCCTGTGGACGGCGGGGCTGTTCCTCTACGTCCCGGAGAACGTCCGGGTCGAGAAGCCGATCCGCGTGGCGCGGTGGCTGCCGGAGAGCGGCGTCGCCGTTTTCCCGCGGACGCTGATCGTGGCGGGGGAGCACAGCCACGTGGCGTACGTGGACGAGTTCGGCTCCCCGGACTTCGCGGAGCCTGCGGTGTCGCTGGGGGTGGTGGAGGTCCTCGCGCGGGCGGGTGCGGACGTGCAGTACGTCGCGCTTCAGCAGTGGGGCCGTGGGGTGCGTCACCTGTCGATCCAGAAGACGATCGCCGGTCGTGACGCCAACCTGGACACGCTCGTGGTCAACCTGGGCGCCAGCGTGGCCCGAGTGGACCTGGCCGCCCGTCTGGAGGGTCCCGGGAGCCGGAGCGACATGCTCGGGCTCTACTTCGCGCGTGGCGATCAGCACTTCGACCACAACACGCGGCAGGATCACGTCAGCTCCCACGCCAACAGCGACCTGCTGTACAAGGGTGCGCTGTACGACCGGTCGAAGGCGGTGTTCCGCGGCATCATCCGGGTGCACCCGGGCGCACAGCGGACGGACGCCTATCAGACGAACCGGAACCTGCTGCTGTCGCCGGACGCGGAAGCGGTGTCGCTGCCGAACCTGGAGATCGAGGCGGACGACGTGAAGTGCTCCCACGGCGCGACGGTGGGGCAGCTCGACGAGGAGGAGCTGTTCTACCTGCTAAGCCGGGGGCTGACGCGGGCGCAGGCGGAGCGGCTGGTGATCTTCGGCTTTTTCGGCGAGGTGCTGGAGCGGCTGCCGCTGCCGGGCGTGGTCGAAGAGCTCAAGAGGGCCATCGAGGCGAAGCTCCGCTGATGGCCGGATGGGTGAAGGTGGCCGCGCGGTCGGATCTTCCGAAGCGCGGCCTGGCGCACGTGGAGGCCGGGGGGGAGAAGATCTGCCTGGTGATGACCGGTGACGGCGCGGTGTACGCGCTGAAGGATCGGTGCTCACACGAGGACTACCCTCTCTCGGACGGCGAGCTGATGAGCGACGACAGGCGGGTGGAATGCATCTACCACGGCGCGAAGTTCGACGTGGCCAGCGGACGGGCGGTGGCCCTGCCGGCGATCCGGCCGGTGAAGACGTACCCGGTGAAGGTGGAGGGGGAGGACGTCCTGGTGGAGCTGGGGTGACATGAGCGAGAGCGTTCCGGGCGGCGCGCATACGGGCGGGGCCACACTCGCGGCGGAGAACGCCGGGCGTAGTGGCCCCGGTCCGTTTGATCCCGCGCGGCTGCGTGACCGCTTTCCGATCTTCCGGCCGGAGGGTCCGAACGCCGGCCTCGTCTACCTGGACAGCGCCGCCACCGCGCAGCGTCCGGACGTGGTCCTGGACGCGATCAACGACTTCTACCGCGACGACAACGCGAACGTCCACCGGGGGCTCTACGAGCTCTCGCGTCGCGCCACGGAGCGGTTCGAGGAGGCGCGGAGCACGGTGGCGCGTTTCATCGGCGCCCGGGACACGGCCGAGGTGGTCTGGACACGCGGCACGACAGAGGGCATCAACCTGGTCGCTGCGACGTGGGGCGCCGGGAACGTCGGCCCTGGGGACGAGATCCTGCTCACCATGCTGGATCACCACTCCAACGTGGTCCCCTGGCAGCTCCTGGCGCGCCGGGTCGGGGCACGGCTCCGCTACGTGGACATCGACGAGAGCGGTCGCCTCCGCCTGGACCAGCTGGATGCCGCGCTGAAGGGGCCGGTGAAGCTGGTCGCCCTCAATCACGTCTCGAATGCTCTGGGGACCATCAACCCGGTGGCCGAGGTGGTCGAGCGGGCGAGGTCCGCGGGCGCCCGGGTGCTGGTGGACGGCGCCCAGGGCGCGCCGCACCTGCCGGTGGACGTGGAGGCGCTCGGCTGTGACTTCTATGCCCTTTCCGCGCACAAGATGGGCGGCCCCATGGGGATCGGAGCGCTGTGGGCGCGGCGCGAGCTGCTCGATGCGATGCCGCCCTACCAGGGCGGCGGCGAGATGATCGATGTGGTCCACCCGGACGAGTCGACGTGGGCGGAGCTCCCCCACAAGTTCGAGGCGGGGACGCCGAACGTGGGCGGCGCCGTGGGTATGGCGGCGGCGGTGGACTTCGTGCAGTCGCTGACCCCGGCGGCGGTGAAGGAGCACGAGAGCAGGCTGGTGGCGTACGGGCTCGAGCGGCTCGGTCGCGTCGCTGGCCTGCGTCTGTTCGGCCCCGCGGAGCCCGAGGACAGGATCGCGGTCTTCTCGTTCGCCATGCAGGGCGTGCACCCGCACGACGTGGCGACGATACTGGACGCGCAGGGGATCGCCGTGCGCGCCGGGCACCACTGCACGCAGCCGCTCATGCGGCGGCTGGGCGTCCCTGCCACGACGCGGGCGTCCTGCTGGGTCTACAACACGACGGACGAGATCGACCGGCTGGTGGAGGGTCTCGAGGAGGCGGCGCGGGTTTTCGGTTAGCGCGATCCGCGGTTCCGTGGCCCTCCTGGCGTGACCCGGGACCGTGACCCGGCTGTTTCCGAGCAAAGGAAGACGAAGGAACGCTTACATGATCGATCGATCGACACCGGCGCTGGGCGACCTCTTCCAGGACATCATCCTGGAGCACTACAGGCGCCCGCGGAACAAGGGCGCGCTGCAGGACGCCACCGTGAATGTCCACATGAACAACCCGACCTGCGGGGACGAGGTGCACCTGCACCTGGTCGTGGAGGAGGGGGTGGTGCGGGACGTGGCGTTCGAGGGTGAGGGGTGCTCCATCAGCCAGTCGTCGATCTCCATGATGACGCAGATGCTGAAGGGGCAACCGGTGGAGGAGGGGCTCCGGCTGGCGGAGCGCTTCAAGGAGATGATGCACGGGGACGCCGACGCGGCGAAGGACAAGGCGCTGCGGGACGCCCGGGCGCTCGCCGGCGTCTCCAAGTTCCCCACCCGTGTGAAATGCGCGCTGCTAGGCTGGGACGCCTTCGAGGAGGCGGTCGAACGGCAGGGCTAGGTACGGGTGGCCCGCTTCCGACAAGCCGGCGGGCGGTTCGAACGGAGCGATCGGATCAGAACTCGTCCGGCAGCCAGAACGATTCGTTCGCGTGGAACGCCGAGTCCAGCAGGCGTGCCGACCCTTCGACTCGTGCGCGGCCGAGCCGCTCGGCGTCGGAGGCCCGGAGCTCTCCGGCGAGGATTCTGGCGAACGTCGCTGCATCCGTCTGTAGCCTCGCCTCTGGCGATGTCGCCCCTCCCTTCGCGGGCTCCACCACGTTCGAATCCCCATCGTGCGCCGCCGGGATCACCCGCCATGGCCCCTCGTTGGCCGGCACCTGTGAGTCCTGCACCGCCAGTACAAGCTGGTACCCCCGCGATTCGGAACCCGGGAACAGCGGCCGAGCACGGACCGCGGCCGGAACGTCGAGGACCCGGAGCATGGGACCACGCACCACGGTCGCAGTGGGGAAATAGAGCGAGCGGGACGCGGTGAAGCGCGGCGGCCGCGGGTCGGTGAGCCGCTCCTCGAAACGCTCTTCCGGGCGCGCGTAGTGGAGCCCCAGCGGCCACTGGTCGCGCTGCGCGGCCAGGTGGCCGATCAGCGCCCGGTAGCTCTCCTCTGTCTCCGCCACCAGCTCCCGGACGTGGAGGGCGGCCTCCCGGGTGCGCCCTGGCGTGGGCCGCAGGATCGCATAGCCGCTCACCCCATCCCGGTCACAGACGACGATCCGGTCCTTTCCTGGCCCGGCACCGGTGAGAACGGCTTCATCATCGATCGGGCGGACGCCGAGCTCCTCGCCGGCCAGACGGTAGGCCCAGATGCGTCGATCCCGCGCGATGGCGCCGTTCGAGCGCGAGGCGACCCGCTGATAGCACGCGGCGATGGGCTCCGCGTCCTCGGGAAGCCGGGCGGGATGGACATGACGCGCCTCGTCGTATTCGGGCAGGTGCTCCAGGCGGAACCGGTACCGCAGGAGGGATCCGGCGAGGCCCCATCCGAGCCGCTCGTAGTAGTCCGGGCGGAAAGGGTAGAGGGTGCTGAGGACGTCGCCGCGCGCGCGGGCCTCCTCCACGGCCGCGCCGCACAGGGTGGCGCCCAGGCCGCGGCGCCGTGCGTACGGCGCCACGGCAACGGCGGCGAGTCCCATCATGGGGAGCGGTGCGCCGGCCAGGTGCTGGGTCATCCGGTAGATCTTGCACGCGCCGGCGAGGCGCCCGTCGGCGTCGCGGGCGACCAGCACGGTTTCGAGTCCACCGTATCGGCCGCCCGTCTCGAGCATGCGGGCGCGGTCGGCGATGGTTCGCTTGCCGGGGAACGCCTCGGCCCAGAGGGCAGCGATCTCCTCGGTCTCGGCGGGCCGGGCGAAGCGGATATCCATGCGGGGATATGGCCCGTCGGGCGCTGCGGCGTCAATGCGCTGGCCGCGTCGCTGCGGCTGGGTTGGTGGCGTCTTTCGCCCCCTCCGGCCGGTCACGGCGTGGCCGGTGCGGAGGTGTGGGCAAACCCCCACGCGATCCCCGGCCGCGGGCGATGTCGGGGCTTTCCCGCGCTGAGGGCCATGAAATCCCCACGCGAATCGCCGGCCGCGGCCAATGTTGGGGTGTTTCCCGCACTGAGGGCCGTGAAACCCCTACGCGATCCCCGGCGGCGCCCGGTGTGGGGCCTTTTCCGCCCTGAGGGCATTGAGATTCCTGCGGCGGATCCGCACCCGGGTCGTCGGGAGTTCACCCGCCGACCCGGGCCGCCCACCCGCCGGAGGTCGGGAACTCCGGACCGTGGTCGTCCGCTTGCATCGGGAGCGGCGCGGGGGCGAGCTTGGCCGGAACCAGAGCGGAGGCGCGGGCATGAACGGCGGCGCAAACCGGGGAGCGGGGCGGATCGGTCGTCGGGTGGCGATCATCGACGGGTGTCGGACGCCGTTCGCGCGGTCGGGCTCGGCGTTCAGGGACATGACGGCCATCGACCTGGGGACGATCGCGGTCCGGGAGCTGATGAGCCGGGCGGAGGTGACCGGGGACGGCGTGGACGAGGTCGTCTACGGGACGGTGGTCCATTCGGTCCAGGCGCCGAACATCTCCCGCGAGGTGATGCTGAAGGCCGGGATCGATCCGAAGACGCCCGCGTTCACCGTGAGTCGCGCGTGCGCCAGCTCGAACCAGGCGATCACCTCCGCGGCCGAGAAGATCGCGCTGGGGCACGGCGACGTGGTGATCGCGGGGGGCGCCGAGTCGCTCACGGACATCCCGATCCTGGTCTCGAAGCCGCTGCGGGATCGGCTGGTCGCCGCGTCGAAGGCGAAGTCGGTCGGTGGGCGGCTGAAGGCGTTCGCGGGATTCCGTCCGGGCGAGCTCACGCCCCAGACGCCGGCGATCGCGGAGCCGTCGACGGGTGAGACGATGGGGGAGAGCGCCGAGCGGATGGCCAAGGAGAACGGCATCAGCCGGGAGGAGCAGGACCGGTGGGCGCTGCGGTCCCACCAGCTCGCGGCGAAGGGGACGGAGGACGGCCGGCTCACGGCCGAGATCGTCCCGGTCTACCTGCCGCCGGACTATGACGAGGTGATCGACAGCGACAACGGGATCCGCACGGATACGAGCCTGGAGAAGCTGGCGTCCCTCCGTCCGGTGTTCGACCGGAAGTACGGCACGGTGACGGCGGGGAACGCCTCGCCGCTGACCGACGGCGGATCGGCGGTGCTGCTGATGAGCGAGGAGCGGGCGAAGGGTGAGGGGCGGGAGCCGCTGGGCTACATCCGGAGCTGGGCGTACACGGCGCTGGCGCCGTGGGAGCAGCTGCTCCAGGGTCCGTCGTGGGCCGTGCCCATGGCGCTGGACCGGGCGGGCGTCACCATGAAGGACATCGAGCTGTGGGAGATCCACGAGGCCTTCGCGGCGCAGGTCCTCTCCAATCTCCAGTGGCTGGACTCCGACAGAATCGCCCGCGAGAAGCTGGGACGGGACAGCAAGGTGGGCATCCTCCCCGAGGACCGGATCAACGTCATGGGCGGGAGCATCGCCATCGG
>JAHWKI010000191.1 GCA_019347975.1 Gemmatimonadota bacterium | reverse complement strand
TGCCGAACGCGTGGTCCGCCAGGTACGCGCGGAGCCCGGTCCGGAACGGCTCCTCTCCCGTGAGGCGCTCCAGCTGCCGCATTACGATCGGCGCCTTCTGGTAGATGATCGCGCCATACAGCGACCCCGCGTCGTCCAGGTTCCCGAGCGTCTGGCGGATGGCGTTGGCGCCCGCGGTGCGGTCCACCGAGTACGCGGCGGGATAATGGGCGAGGAGGAAGCGGAGGTCGTGGTCGATGTCCGGGAAGGACGGGTTGACGATCTTCGCCGCCATGAAATTGGCGAACACCTCCTTCATCCAGACGTCGTCGAACCAGGGCATGGTCACGAGATCGCCGAACCACATGTGCGCGGTCTCGTGGGCGATCACGCTGGCCCGGCCGAGCTCCTCGTTCCGCGTCGCCGTCTCGTCCAGGAAGAGGCCATCCGAGCGGTACAGAATCGCTCCCGGGTGCTCCATCCCGCCGTACTGGAAGGACGGGATCGCCACGAAATCGAACTTCCCGAATGGATAGGGGATCCCGGTGTATTCCTCGAGCCACCGCAGCGCCGTGGCGTGGAGGTCGAAGATGGCCTGCCGGTTCCGGGCGACCTTCTCCTCGTCCGTCTCCCGGTGCAGCATCCGGAGAGTGCGGCCGTCGCGGACCGCTTCCTCCACCTGGAAGCGTCCGGCCGCGAACGCGAAGAGGTACGTCGGGATGGGCTCCGTCCCGGCGAACCGCACCACGACCGCGCCGTTCCCCTCCCTGCGGCCCGTCTCCGCCCCGTTCGCTACCGCCGTCCACCCCGGCGGCACCGTCAGCTCGAGCTCGAAGCGGGCCTTCAGGTCCGGCTGGTCGAACGAGGGGAACGCTTCGTGGGCGCGGTCGGGAACGAACAGCGTGTAGAGAAAGTCATCCCTGCGGTTCAGCGGGGCATCGCCGGCGACGAAAGAGACGCTGATCGCGGTCTTTCTCCCCGGGGACAGGGCGTCCGAGGGGATCACGAGGTGGCCGTGCTCGTGGCGAAACGCCGCCGCCCGTCCGTCCGCCCGAACGGCCAGGACGCGGCCGGAAGGCGCGAAATCGAGGATCAGCGGACCGGCGCCGGTCCGGGTCAGCTCGAGGTCGAGCTCGCCCAGCACGGCGGAATCGGCCTCGGCGGGGAGTCGAAAGGCGAGCCGATAGCGGAGGTCGCTGAGCGTAGCGGCGCGGTGGACGGCGAGCGCCTTCGAGATCCCCGGGCCGGCCAGGTCGGCCGTACCCTGGCCGGTGAGGGGCGCCGCGACCAGGAGGAGCGCGGCGGCGGGGAGGCGTGAGCCGCGCCTCAAGCCCCCGCGCGCATCGGCGTCTCGGCGGACCGGCCCGCTTGCGCGACCGGTTCTTCTCCGGCCTTCCCGGCGAAGTTCACCATCCGGTCGATGGAGCGGTGCATCTCCGTTCGCACCTCGTCGAGGGCGAAGCGCGGCCCACGCTCCTCCCCCTCGTCGAGGGCCACGGCCGCGGCGTTCAGCTGACGAACCAGCGTCATGAAGTGGTCGGTCTCCGCCCGGAGCGCGAGGTACTTCCGCTCATCGGGAAGGAGAGGGTCGGCCAGGCGCCAGATCCCGGCCTCCGTCAGGAGCAGGCCCGCGAGGACCAGAAACAGCTGGACGGGCAGCGACTCGCCGAAGAGAACCGCACCGATCACAAGGGCCATTCCGACCGCGGGGACGATCAGATGGAGTATGCGTCGAAGCTTCCGCACGCGTGGCCTCCGAAGGGGAATGATGCCGAATTGTGAAGCCCCGAGCGCGTGCGCGCAAGGCTCCCCGTCACCCCGAGAGGCACGCCCGGAGGTGCAGGCGCAGGTCGTCCTCGCTCAGATCCGAGAGGGGCCGCGAGTTTCGCACGCTGGCCAGGCAGGCGCGCGTCTCCGACCAGAACAGGATGAGCGGGCCGCCCGTCCTGGCCGGGTCCGCGGCCAGGCGAGGCCGCCGCAGCTCGGCGGTCCAGAGGACGCCGTTCTCATCCGCGAAGAGCCGCCGGGCCGACCGCTCCACCGGTTCTCCGCCCCCGCCGCGGACGGGATCCCTACGCCCCGCGGTCGCCGTCACCTCGCTTGCTCCTTGCCGCATCGCATTGCCTCGTGCACGTTGGGGATTCGCTCCGGCGGTCCTGCCGCTCACCCTTTAGATGCCGCTCGGAGCGAAAACCTTTCAGAAAATTTGCGCGCCGCCCGTTTCGCGGCCGTTTGTGTCCCGCCTGCCACGACGTCGTGCGCGTGGACCCGTTTACCCGAACTCGACCCCGAGAATCAGCCGGTCGCCGGCTCGCTGCCGAGATTCCTGTAAGCTTTCGGCTTCGAGCGGCATCTAGTGCATGATGAGGCAGTGCGAACCGACGATGGAAGCACGCAATGAGCCGATGAGCGCCGATCCCACGGAAGCCGGGCTGCTGGCCGGCGCGCGCGGGGGAGACCACGACGCGCTGACGGACATCTTCCGGCGCTACTCCCAGCAGGTGCTGGACGTGGCGTACCGCCTCACGGCCTCCCCAGACGAGGCTGATGACGTGCTCCAGGACGTGTTCGTGGGACTGCCCGAGGCACTGCGGGGTTATGACGGAACCGGCTCACTGGGAGCGTGGATGAGGCGTCTGGCTACACGAGCGGCGCTCCTGCGGTTGAGGAGCGATCGGCGGCGGCTGAAGTGGCAGCAGCGGGCGGCGATGGAGGGGCGCTCCGAGGAGCGGCCGCCGTCGGTGGAGGGCTGGATCACGCTGCAGCGCTACCTCGAACGGATGCCGTCGGACCTCCGGGTCGTCTACGTGCTGAAGGAGGTCGAAGGGTATGCCCATGCGGACATCGCGGAGCTGCTCGGGATCACGGCCGGCGCGTCGGAGGTGCGGCTGCACCGCGCGCGCCGCTTCCTGAAGGAACGACTCAGGGGCAAGCTATGAAATGGCTCATACGGCATCCCGGTGAGCGGGAGCTGAACCGGTTCGCGGACGGCGCGCTCGAGGACCGCGAGCACGCCCGCGTTTCCGCGCATCTCGCCGACTGCCCCCGGTGCCGCGAGGAGGTCGCGCTCGTCCGGCGGATCGCGGACGGCGTCCGCATGATCCCGACGCCCCTCGCGAGGGATGAGGTGCTGCGTCGCGCTCTCGCCCGCCGCGCCGCGGGCGAGCGCGTGCTCCTCCCCATGAACGACGCGGGAGCGCCGCGCCCCAGGCGCGCCACGCGCTTCGCTCCCGCGGCCATCGCCGCCATGCTGACGCTCATGGTGGCCAGCCTGGTGGTCTCCGTCCGGGTCCTCGAGGCCGACCGCCCCGCCCTCCGCCTGTACCCCGAGCGGCCGGTGGCCGGCGAAGCGCTGACCGTGGAGTATCACGGCGGCGCCCTGTTCGCCGACCAGACGCACCTGGCGCTGCGCGCCCGCTACCGCACCGCCGATGACCGGCACTGGCAGCTCCTGGCCGGGATCCTGGCGCGCGACGAGGACGGCCTCTACCGCACCGAGGTCCAGCTCCCGGACTCCGTCGTCTACGCCGCGTTCGCCGTCGAGGACCTCCACGGCCAGCGGCTGGACAGCAACAACCGCGAGCTGTGGGACGTGATGGTGCACGGCGAGGACGGCCTGCCGACCCTCGACGCCATGACGGCGCGGCTCCGCGATCTGGAGCCGAGAGATTGGGGGGCAGCGTACGACGTCGCCCGGGAAATGACCCGGGCCTACCCCGATTCCCCCCAGAGCTGGGCGACGCGCTTTTCCTATGAGCTGCGCCTCTTCGACCGGGACAGCATCTTCGGAGCTCACAGGGAGCAGTTCGCACGCCTGGAAAGAGCGATGGCGGAGCCGTCGCAGCAGGACGCCGAGGCCATGGCCTGGCTCGGGGTCTATGCTCTCGATCTCGGCACCATGGATAGTGCGGAGCTGTGGATCCGGCGCGCGGTGGCGAGCTCAGACACGCCGGCAGCGGGAGACGCCTATGCCTTGCTGGTATCGGTACTTCACGCCTCGGATGCCGCAGCTCGGGTCGCAGCGATGGATGCATTGTGGGATCGATACCGGTCTCGGGCCATCGCGCACGTGGGCTGGCAGGCCGCGATCGCAACGAAAGATCAGGAGGCGGTACTCCGCTGGGCCGACCGATACAGCAAGGAACGCCCGAGCGCACGACTTACCCTCGTCCCCGTCGCCTATGCAGCCGGAGGGCTGCGCCCCCGTTTGGCGTCGGAGGCACGCGAGTTTCTCGCGAGCCCCGGCTTAGGCGACGAAACGGCTCGGCCACTCCACCTCCCGTCGGACGGCCATGTCAGAGCGCAAGCTCGGCGATTCCAGCGCGTACTGAGTCAGGGGGCAGTAATCGCAGCCGAGGCCGAGGATACGCTTCATGCCCGCATCCTGGCGGAGCTGGGCCTAGATCTAGCGTGGGAGTCCGAAGCCCTCCTTCGCATCGCTCGTACGCTATGGACCGCCGGGGAGCGGACACGAGCGCTCGAAGCACTGGTACGAGCCGAAGCCGATCCGGAAACGGCCCATTCCGCCGCAACGGCGGAATGGGCACCGCCCCGCGGCAGCACATGGGCGTCTCGCCTCGCTCGCGCTCGACAGGAGCTCCGTGAGTACCTCATGGCGGACGGTGTCATCCGGTATCTGAATGCGGATCCGCGGCTGCTTCAGAAGGGATCCAGGCTGAGCTTCTCCAGCATACGCGCGGGGCAGCCGACCGTGATCGCCTTCTTCTCGCGCTACTGTGCTCCGGCCTTGCACGATGCCGAACGGCTTCCCGCGCTCGCCGCGGCCCTGGAGGAGGTGGGAGCCCGCATTGTGGTGGTGGATGTGGACAACACCGGCGCCCTCGAACCCTATCTCGAGGCGCTTGGATACCACGGCCCCGTATACCGCGATGATCGCGGAGAGGCGCGCTCCGTTTTCCACAGCTCTAAGACCGCCGACTTTTTCGTCCTGGACGCGTCCGGCAGAGTGCGGTTCGAACACAGCGCGCCGAGTGAGATCCTCCGCCAGGTCTGGGCGATCAGCACGTCATCCGACGTCTCGTCGGTCATCACGGATTAGCGTCACTTTGGTGACGCCAGATGTGGTCCGCACACCGAGGAGCAACAGCCCGATCGGTGTGAGAAGGATCCGGACGGCACCGCCTCGAGGGTAGTGCCGGAATTTTCACCCCCTGTAAGGAGGTCAGCATGACCACGTCCCAGAAGAAGCTCGCCCGCCGCACCGCCATGGCCGCCGCCGTTGTCGGGCTGCTTATCCCGGTCAGCGTTTCGCCCAATCAGGGTCTGGACGCGAACGATGCCTGCGCGAACGGGAGCTGCTGCCGCGAACTCATGTCCGCGTGCACCATCGATGGATCGACCACCACCCACCACTACCAGTCCTCGGACGGCACGTGCGGCAGCACGGAGGTGCAGTAAGTCACCATGAAATACCTCAATCTGAAGACGCTCCTGGTCCTCCCTATTGCCGCGCTGAGCATCGGCATGGTGGCGGACCGTGAGCTACCAGCCAAGCCGGTGGAAGCGGCCGTGGAAGCGCGGCTGGAGCCGTCGCGGGTGCTGCCCGCGAAGGTGCTCCACGAGAGCGACGCGCTCGCGGCGCCCACGGACGTGGAGGTGATGGGACCGTCGCTGGTGATCGCGGACGATTTCGCGGACCGGTCGCTGCGGCTGCTGCGGCGGTCGGACGGGGCGATCGAGCGGTCGTTCGGCGGGAAGGGCGAGGGTCCTCGCGAGTTCGAGAGCGCGTGGTCCATCGATGTGGTGGACCAGGGGGGCGAGTTCATGGTCCTGGACCTGGCGCTCCAGCGGGTCACGTGGGTGGACGTGCGGGAGGACTTCCGGGGCGACGCCTGGGTGGCGGACCGGTCGGTCAAGCTGAAGGCCGGGACGATGCTGCTGGAGACGTCCTGGACCCCGCGCGGGATGCTGGGTCTCGGGATCCTCGAGGAAGGGCGGCTCGCCCACCTGGATGACGCTGGAGCGCTGCTCCGGACATCGGGTCCGACGCCGATGGACGGGCAGAACGTACCGCCGGACATCCGGATGCAGGCATACCAGTCCAAGCTGAAGCCGAACCCCGCGCGGACGCGGTGGGTCGTGGCGACGCGGTACGCGGACCGGCTGGAGATCTACGACGCCGCGGGAGTGCTGGTGGCCGAGGGCACGCGGCCGTACCGGTTCGAGCCGGTGTACGAGGCGAATCGTTCGACGCGGGCGGTCAGCATGGCGTCGAACGAGGAAATGCGCTTCGGCTACCTGGACGTGGCGACGACGGACGACCGCATCTACGCCCTGTTCTCCGGCCGCACGCGCGGAGAGGGGCGGGCGAACTACGGCAACACCCTCCACGTCTTCGACTGGAGCGGAACGCTGCTGGAAATCGTCAGGCTGGAGGCGCACGTGATCGCGCTCGCGGTGGATCCGGAGGGTGAATCCCTGTACGGGCTCCGTCACGACCCCTTCCCGGCCGTCCTGGAGTTCGAGCTGTAGCACCACATGCAGGGCGGCGCCCGCGGGTCGGGGCGAGCGGGGCGGTGGCCAGTCGGCTGCCGCCCCGCGTCCGTTCAGGCCACGATCACTCCCGGATCCCCTGCTCGCGCTCTTCCTCGGCGTGGAGATCCCGCTCCTCCTCCTCGATCTCGGGCTTGCGCCGTGCGAAGTAGCGGAGGGCGGTCATGCCCGAGACGACGAAGGCGAGCCAGGCCAGGCCG
>JAHWKI010000190.1 GCA_019347975.1 Gemmatimonadota bacterium | reverse complement strand
GGCCATCGCGACGCTGCGCAACCAGTTCGGCGGCCACGCCGTACGCTCGTCATGAGCGACCGCACCGACGTGCTCGTGGTGTTCGGCGCCACCGGCGATTTGGCGCGGGCGCCGCGGCAGTTCCGCCCTGTCGGATCGGCACACCCGTTGCACGTCGCTGGAGCCTGTCCGTCCGAGCACCGCGAGGTGCGCACGATCCCGGACCGCGTGAATTCATGACCGTGAGGATTCGACTGTACTCCGACTTCGTCTGACCGTTCTGCTTCATTGCGGAGCGCAGCAGCCTGGACCGGCTGCAGGACGAATATGACATCGAGCTGGACTGGCGGGGGTTCGAGCTGCATCCGGAGACCCCCGAGGGCGGCGTGGAGATCGCGCGCCTGTTCGGCGCCGACCGGGTCGAGCCGATGCGGCAGTACATGCGCCGCTTCGCCGCGCAGTTCGGCATCACCGACATGCGCCACCCGTCGCACCTGCCGAATACCAGGCGCGTGCTGGCCGCCGCCGAGTATGCCCGCGACCGTGACCGGCTGGATCCGTTCCGGGAGGCGGCCATGAACGCGTACTGGCGGGACGGCGAGGACCTGGAGGACGAGGCCGTGGTGCGGCGGATCGCCGCCGGCGTCGGTCTGGAAGCGGACCCCGCCGTCGCCGCCATGAGCGACCCCGATTTCCTCGGCCGCGTCGACGCGGTCCGCCGCGAGTCCATCAACGCCGGCGTGACCGGAATTCCCACGTTCTTCATCGGCGACGAGGTCGTCGTCGGCTGTCAGCCGTACGGGATCCTGGCGGCCGCCGTGGAGAGAGCGGGCGGCCAGAAGCGCGACGACTCCGGCCGCCAGGCCTCCTGAGGCCGCACCGCCCCTTACCGGCGCCTGCAGACGCGTGGCCGGAGATCAGCGGAGGAGAGGCATGGACGAGCGACGGGCGCGCGTGGATGGAATCGAGATGCGCTGGATCGAGGAAGGCGAAGGGCCGGCGGTGGTCTGCGTTCACGGCATCCCCACCTCTCCCGAGCTCTGGCGCTACGTCATCCCCCGGATCCGCGACGCTCGCGCCCTGGCGTGGGAAATGGTCGGCTACGGTGAGGGCATGAGCGAGGGCAAAGGTCGCGACATCTCCGTGGCTGCCCAGGCCGGGCACCTCGCCCGCTGGCTCGATGACCTGGAGATCCGGCCCGCCGTCCTCGTCGGCCACGACCTCGGCGGGGGCGTGGTCCAGATCCTCGCCGTCCGTCGACCCGAGCTGGTCGCGGGCCTCGTGCTGACGAACGCCATCGGCTACGACTCCTGGCCGATCCCGGCCGTGAAGGCGTTGCGCGCCATGGGCGGGCTCCTCCGGCACATGCCGTCGCCGTGGCTCGCGTGGACGCTCCGCAGCTTCATGGTACTCGGCCATGAAGATCGGGGCCTCGCTTCCGAATCCGGGGACATCCACCTCTCCCGTTACGCCCGGAAGGGCGGATCGGAAGCATTCGTGCGCCAGATCCGCGCCCTCGACGTCCGGGACACCCTCGCCATTCAGGACGAGCTGAAGCGGCTGGAGCTGCCGGCGGCCGTCGTATGGGGCGCGGCGGACGGGTTCCAGAAGATCGGCTACGGCGAGCGGTTCGCGCGCGACCTCCGCGCGCCGCTGCACAGGATCCCCGGAGGCAGACATTTCACGCCCGAGGACCACCCGGAGGAGGTGGCCGCGGCCATCGAAGAGGTGATGGCGCGAGCGGGCTGAGCGAGGCTGGGGCCTTCAGCCAGCGGATCCGTCCAGAGCCTGGAGCTCGAGCTCCGCCGAATCCCGCGTGGCGAGGGGGAAGCTGAACGCCATCGTCTCCATGTGCGGGCCCTCGCGCGGCCGCACCTGGAGCCGGAGCGCGTCGCGCCCCTCCGGGTACGGCTCGCGGAAGACGTCGTGCGCCCGACTGAAGATCAGCGTCCACTCGTCCGGTCGGAGCCGTCCGGCAGGCCGCCGCACCGACAGAGAATCACCACCAGGCAGCCGACCAGCAGCATGGCCGGATCGGCGGGGCGCCTCTCGCTCAATGCCCGACCGCCGCCGTGTGCTGAGGCGCCGAGGTGTGCCGCGAGGGCACCTCGCCGTAGACGCCGCCGACCACCGCGCCGTAGATCAGGTGACCGATGAGGCTGCCCATGGCCATTGCGACCGACCCGGAAAAGACCGGCATCCCCATCATCGGCATCACGACGATCTGGGCGACGAGAAACGGGGCGAGGCCGTACAGGGCGCCGCGCACTGCCGGCGGTCCGGGAAGCCACGGCGCGACCACGGCGTAAATGAGCGCGAGGATCGTCCCGATGGCGAAGTGCGCCATCCACCCGAGCGCCATGCTGCCCCCCATGGGTCCCGCCAGCATCTCGGCCGGATTCATCGGCGGCATGCCCATGAGCGGGGCCACCCAGAGGCCTACGGCGGTCATTACCGCGGTGCCGATCATCCCTGCCGCGATCGCCCTGCCGGTCTTGATGTTCATGACGCCTCCTCTGCTCGGGTGTCGGCTGGCGCCCGCGCGCCCCTGCCGCAACTCCTATTTGGAGCCCAACCGGTTCGGTTTCTCGGTGAGTTCCTGAGCGGTTCCCCATGGAAGCGCCCGAGCGGTGGTTGTCGCCATCCGTGTCACCGCCTTACGGACCGGCGCCGCCGATCCCGTGCGCGCTCTGAACGCGATAGCCCAGGGAGGTGACCGCCTCCTCGATCGCATGGAGGCCGATGCGCTCCGGACGATAGGTCACATGCACCCGATGCTCCCTGGCATTGGCCTTTACCGCCTCGACCCCTTCACGGCTGCCCAGCAGCGTCTCGATGTTCTGCTCGCACCCGGCGCAGTGGATGTCGGGCGTCTCGAGGACGACCCGGGCGGGCGCTTCCGCAGGCGTCTCTTCCAGCGCCGCCACCTCGGTCAGTCCGGTGGCCGGAGAGACCTCCGCTCGCCCGGCTGACGCTTCCGCCGCCTTCTGCGGCGCGGTGCGCTTGGGGATGAGGTGGCCGCCGAAGCTGTTGAGCAGCACGGTGGTCACACTCGCCGCCATCGCGATCATGGCCCAGACCGGGTGCACCAGCCCGGTGGCCGCCAGCGGCACCCCCACGGCATTGAAGAGGAAGGCGAACGCGAGGTTCTGCACCGTCTTTCGGTAGCTCTTCGTGCCGATGTGGTAGGCATCGAGGACCGCGCCGAGTCGCTCTCCGATCAGGATCACGTCGCTCGATTCGATCGCGATGTCCGTCCCCGCGCCGATCGCGATCCCTACGTCCGCCTGCATCAGCGCCGGCGCATCGTTGATCCCATCGCCGACGAAGGCCACGCGCGTCCCGTCCGCCTGGAGCTCGCGCACCCGCGCAGCCTTGTCCTGCGGAAGCACGCGGGCGCGCACTTCGTCGATCCCCACCTCCGCCGCAACCGCGCGTGCGGTCCGCTCGGCATCGCCCGTGAGCATCACGGGCCGGATCCCAGCCTGCCGAAGGGCGGCGATCGCCTCCTTCGCGTCCGCCTTGAGCGCATCGGCGATGGAGACGACGCCGGCGAGCGTCCCGTCCACCGCCAGGAGCACCGTGGTGCGACCTCTCTGCTCCTCGCGTGGGAGGAGCTCCTCGGCCTCCGCGGTCTCGATTCCGCGCTCCCTCAGCAGCCGGGGCGCGCCGATCAGGACCGCCCGGTCATCGACCGTCGCCTGTACGCCCCCACCGGTGATCGCGTCGAAGTCCACCGCAGAGCTCATCCCCACGGCCTGCTCGAGGGCGAAGTCCACGATGGCGCGCGCCAGAGGGTGCTCGGAGGGGGCTTCGGCGCTCGCGGCGTAGCGAAGCACCTCTTCTCGCGCGTAGCCACTCAAGGGCAGGATATCGACGACCGCGGGCCTCCCCTGCGTGATCGTACCCGTCTTGTCCAGCACGATCACCCGGATGTCCTTCAGGATCTGAAACGCCTCGCCGGAGCGCATCAGGATCCCGCGCTCCGCGGCCATGCCGCCGCCCCGGATCAGCGCCAAGGGGGTCGCCATCCCGAGCGCGCAGGGGTAGCCCATGACCAGGACCGTGACCGCCGCGTAGATCGCCCGCGAATACAGCGGGCCCGCACCGAAAAGGAGCGGAGCGCCGACCCAGAACAGGTAGGCGCCCGCCGCGATCGAGAGGACGACGGGCACGTAGTATTTGAGGACGCGATCCACCAGCTCGATGATGCCGGGCTTGAGCGCCTTCGCCTCCTCAACATGCCGCGCCACCTGGCGCAGGAAGCTCTCCTCTCCCACCCGCGTCACCCGCACCACGAGCGCCCCCGTCTGGTTCACGCTCCCGCCGATCACCTCGTCGCCGGCCTGCTTCTCCTCCGGGATCGGCTCGCCGGTCACCAGCGCCTCGTCCACCGCGCTCCGGCCTTCCACCACCTCGCCGTCCACGGGCACCTTCTCTCCCGGGCGCACCCGCACGAGGTCGCCGATCCGCACCGCCTCGATGGCGACCTCTTCCTCCTCCCCCTCCTTCACCACGCGCGCGGTCGGCGGTTGCATGTCGAGCAGCTTCCGTACGCTCTGCGAAGCCCGCGTGCGGACCTGGAGCGACACGTAGCCGGAAAGGAGGTGGTACGTGGTGAGGAAGACGACCACGCCGTAGAAGTCCACGGGCGGAAACCCGTAGAAGCCGTTCCAGCCGGTGAAGGGGATGGGCGTGCCCATCAGCCCACCGACGTAGCCGGCGATCGCTCCCGACGTGAGCAGCACGTGCTGATTGGTGATGCCACGCCGTGCGGCGCCCCAGGCCATGCGGAGGATGTGACGGCCCGTCCAGAAGAAGACGTACGTGGCGGCGAGGAAGGCGGTGTAGATGTGCCACCGCTGCATCTGCCACAGGTCCAGCCACATCGCCACCATGGCGAGCAGGAGCAGGATGGCGAAGGATGCGGCGACGTAGAGGTTCTTCCTCGCGTGCCGCATCAGCGCCTCCTGCTCCTCGAACGTCTGCACCTTGCGGGGGTCGCGCACGGTATAGCCCAGCCCGCGCAGCGTATCGTGAATCCGGGCCTCCGTGACCCGCTCCGGATCGTATCGGACGAGCGCCTCTTCATGCGCGATCGAGACGTGTACCTCGTCGACGCCCTGTTCCCGACCGATCGCCTTCCTGATCGACTCGGCGCAGAAGGAGCAGCTCATGCCACCCACCTTGATCTGCAGGGTGGAGGAACCGTTCGCCTGCGGAGCCTCGGCTTCACGCGCTGTGGACGTCATGATCTATCGCTCGCCTCCACCGGGCCACGTGAGGAAGGGCATGTTGACGACGGCGCCGGGCCGCTCGATCGTGAGCTCGCCCCGCGCCTCGCCGTCCCGCACCTCGGCTGCGGACTTCAGCAGCCGCGCCTGCGCCGGATCGTTCCAGCTGACCAGGTTGACCGCGCGCAAAGGCCTGTATCCGGGCGTTCCCGGCGGGGCATCGAAGACGTCCGGCTGGTACTCGAACGGGCCCCGCTCGCCCCGCGGCTGGATGCCATTGGTGAACACGTACACGTTGGCCAGCGCGCTCTCCGGCACGTCGGCGAGCTCGGGCACCACCAGCACCGGCGAGCTCATCATCGCCGTCAGTGTGTCGGCGACCGCCGAATCCGAGGCCTCCGGGTGAATGAAGAGAATCCTCTCCCCCTCCGCGTACCCCGCTACCGACGGAATCACGGGTCCGCCCGCGTCCATCCCGCCGGGCGCCTCCCGCAGGTCGCACCCGCCGAGCGCCAGAGTCGAAACCAGCGCGATCCAGATCGTACGATCCCTCATCATTTCCTCCTCCGAGACCCGGCGCCCGGACCGCCGCCGGGCCGGTGCCCGCTAACCTCGATGATCCGGCAGCGGCACCCGCGCTCCAGCCACGCCGCCTCTCCTGCTCGCGCGAGCGCTCGCTCGAGCCGCCGCTCCAGGGCGCGCATCGACCGGATCCGCTCCCGCGTCTCCTCCAGTCGTAACGCCAGCCGCTCCTTCACGTGCACGCACGGCTGCCGCCCCTCGTCCACCATCCCCAGAACTTCCGCGATCTCCTCCAGCGTCAGCCCCAGCGTCTGGGCCTGCGCGATGAAGCCCAGTCGCTCCACGTCGCTCACTCCGTAGACGCGGTAGCCGCTCTCCGAACGCGCCGCTTCCGGCAGCACGCCCATCGTTTCGTAATAGCGGATCGCGTCCCGGCTCATTCCGGTCCGCTCCGCCAGCTCACCGATGAAGAAATGATCCCTGTCGGTCATCCGCTTCTCCCCTCACAGGCCTCAGGTCCCGAATCTAAACCCTGGAGTCGGCTCCAGGGTCAAGGGCGGGGACTCGCCGACAGGATGTGAGGGCGCTGGAAATGGTTTACTGGCCGGAGGGCGAGGCGGCCGCGTCTAACGGCGGGCGCCGGTCACGGGAGCGATGCGGGCCGCGGCGTCGATGCCTGCGCGGAGCCCTCGGGCGAGGGCTTCCGGAGCTCCGCGGGCCTGGAAGTGGAAGAAGGCGATGCGCGGCTCTTCCATCAGCATGTGATTGTGCAGGACCACCACGTCGACGCCGTGCTCGCGAAGGGCAGCGATGGCGGGGTTCACCTGCGGTTCGCGCAGGGCCATGTCTCCGGTGATGACCGCCTCGCGACCGTCCCGCGTCTCCCGAAAGGCGAACCAGCTCCCGATCCCCATGGAGGGCGGCACCAGCTGTCCGTCCATCATGACCTCGCCGTCCGGCCGAGGG
>JAHWKI010000023.1 GCA_019347975.1 Gemmatimonadota bacterium | reverse complement strand
CGATCCCCGAGCTGGAGCCGCGGCAGTTCAGCTTCAACAGCCCGTACGGCGCGTGCGAGAGCTGTGGCGGCCTCGGCACCCGGCTTGAGGTGTCGGAGGAGCTCGTGACCGGCGACCCATCCATCTCCATCCTGGAGGGGGTCGTCCTGCCATGGGGCGCCCCGACGGGGCACCTCCGGCGCTCGGTGATCGCCGGCCTCGAAGCGCATTACGACTTCGACGCCAACACCCCGTGGGGCCGCATCCCGGAAGACGTCCGTCATGCGCTCCTTCACGGCTCCGGCGGCGAGGTGCTCTCCTTCCCCTTCCGGACGGGCGGGAAGAAGGGGACCTACGAGGAGGCCTGGGAGGGCATTCTCGCGAACGTGATGCGGCGCTACGAGGAGACCGGCTCGGAGAACGTTCGGGAGCAGCTCCGTGACTACATGATGGCGCAGCCGTGCCGGGCGTGCGGCGGTCACCGCCTCCGCCCGGAGAGCCTGGCGGTCACCGTTGCGGGTCGCTCCCTCGGCGAGGTGGCCGACCTCAGCGTATCCGGGGCGCTGGAGCTGTTCTCCGGTCTGCCCGTATCCGATGACGCGCCGAACGACCCGGACGCCCTCCCGGCGCAGATCGCCCGCCCGATCCTGAAGGAGGTGACGGAGCGGCTCGGGTTCCTGGACAACGTCGGCCTGGACTACCTGACGCTCGGCCGCAGCGCCGAGACGCTCTCCGGCGGCGAGGCGCAGCGGATCCGGCTGGCGACGCAGATCGGCAGCCGGCTGGTCGGCGTGCTGTACATCCTGGACGAGCCCAGCATCGGGCTGCACCAGCGGGACAACGAGCGCCTCCTGGAGACGCTGCGGCAGCTCCGCGACCTGGGGAACACGGTGATCGTGGTCGAGCACGACGAGGAGACGATCCGGGCCGCGGACCACGTGATCGACCTGGGCCCCGGGGCCGGCCGCTACGGCGGACACGTCGTGGCGGAGGGCACGGTCGAGGACCTGGTCACTGCCGAGGCCTCTCTGACGGGCGCCTATTTGCGCGGCGATCGCGCCGTGCCGGTGCCCAAGAAGCGTCGCTCGCCGCGCGCCGGCGGGCTCGTGGTGCGCGGCGCGCGCGCCAACAACCTGAGGGATATCGACGTCCGCTTCCCGCTGTCGATGTTCACCTGCGTCACCGGCGTCAGCGGGTCCGGTAAGAGCACGCTGGTGAACGAGATCCTCTACGAGGCGCTGTCGCGCCACTTTTACCGCCGGCGCACGATCCCCGGCGCCCACGACGGGCTGGACGGGGTCGAGAAGGTGGACAAGGTGATCGACATCGACCAGTCTCCCATCGGGCGGACGCCCCGGTCGAACCCGGCCACTTACACGGGACTCTTCACGCCGATCCGGTCGCTGTTCGCCGAGCTGCCGGAGTCCAAGATCCGCGGCTACTCGCCCGGTCGCTTCAGCTTCAACGTGAAGGGCGGGCGCTGCGAGTCGTGCGCGGGGGACGGGCTGGTCAAGATCGAGATGCACTTCCTCCCGGACGTCTACATCCCGTGCGACGTGTGCCGCGGCAAGCGCTACAACCGGGAGACGCTGGAGGTGCTCTACAAGGGCAGGAGCATCGCCGACGTCCTGGAGATGACGGTGGAGGAGGCGCTGGAGTTCTTCGACGCGGTCCCGTCCATCAAGAGGAAGCTGGAGACGCTGAACGACGTCGGTCTCGGGTACGTGCACCTCGGCCAGTCGGCGACCACTCTCTCCGGCGGCGAGGCCCAGCGGGTCAAGCTGGCCACGGAGCTGGCCAAGCGGGACACGGGTCAGACCCTCTACATCCTCGACGAGCCGACGACCGGGCTGCACTTCGAGGACGTCCGTCTCCTCCTCGAGGTGCTCCATCGCCTCGTGGACAAGGGGAACACGGTGATCGTGATCGAGCACAACCTGGACGTCATCAAGACCGCGGACTGGATCGTCGACCTGGGGCCGGACGGCGGCGCGGCCGGCGGCGAGATCGTCGCGGAGGGCACGCCCGAGGAGGTGGCCTCCAACCCGGTGTCGCATACCGGCCGGTTCCTGGCGGACATCCTGGGGATGGCGCCGGTGGGGTGACCGGACGTCAGCGCGCATCCCCGCCCCGTCGGTCCCTCAGGCGCGCTCCGCCTCACCCTCTCGCAGCCCACGCCGATGGGCTCAGACCGTACACGGGCGCCCCGCCACCTCCGCCGTGCCGCTCCCGGGGGTGGCGACGCGGCACCGCGTGGTCAACTCGCCGAGGCCAGGCTGTATGGCTCCGCCGCGACGCCCTCGGCGACTGCCGCGATCGGCAGCGTGAACGCGAACGTGGTGCCCACCCCGATCGCGCTCTCCACTCCGATGTCGCCGCCGTGAGCGTCGATGATCGCCTTGACTATGGCCAGGCCGAGGCCGGCGCCGTTGCGTCGCTTGTCACCGCCGGCCTGCCAGTACCGGTCGAAGACGCGGGGGAGGTCGGCGGGGTCAATGCCGCAGCCGGTGTCGCGGACCGCGATCCGGACACGGTCTCCCTGGCGGCGCCCCTCGATGCGGATGGTGCCCCTGGGGGTGAACTTCCGGGCGTTCTGCACCAGGTTCGTCAGCGCCTGGAGCAGGCGGTCCCGGTCGCCCCGAATGGGGGGCAGGTCGGAATCGATGTCGGTCTCCAGCTTGACGTCCCCGCCCGTGCCGTACTGCTGGTTCTGCACGAGCTCGCCGACGATCGCGGCCACATCCACGGGGCGGAGTTGCAGGACCACCGCACCGGCGGCTAGCCGCTGCACGTCGAACATGTACTCGATGAGGCGGTGCATGTCGGCCGCGATGCGGCTGATGGTCTGTAGGTGCTTCCGGCTGTCCTCGCTTGCGCCCGGCGCCTCCAGCAGGAGGCCAGCGGCCAGCGAGATCGTGTGGATCGGGTCGCGCAGGTCGTGGCTCAGCACCGACAGCGCGCCCTCCCGCGCCCGTGCCTCCTCCTGCAGCTTGCGGAACTCGCACGCGATGGCAATGGCGACGGCAGCGCGATCCGCCAGCTCGCGGGCTAGGGCGGCCTCCCGGGAGCGGTCGCCGCTGCGCGGGGTCTTTCTGAGCAAGGTCAGAACGCCGACCACACGGTCACGGGCGACCATAGGGAGCACCAGAGCCGTGCGGCTGCCGAACCCGAGCAGCCGCGCCGCCTGGCGGACGTCCAGCGCGATGGCATCGATGCTCCGGTTCTGCAGGTCCGGCAGCGAGGACGTCCGGCGCTCCTCGACCGCGGCACGCACCGCCGCAGGGGCCTCCGTCAGCGGGAACTCGGCTGCGGGCGACGCGGCAGCATCGTCGGTCCCGTCCGGTCCCCTCACGCCGAATTCCACGCGGCGGATGCGGACGCCCGATTCGACGGCGTCCACGAGGGCCGCGTCCGCCAACGTCTCGACCGCGATCCGCGCCACCTGCCGCAACATTTCCTCGCAGCTCGAGGTCACCGGAAGCAGGTCGCCGATCCGGCCGAGCAGCCGGTCCCGATCCCGCTCGTGCCGGTCTGCCTCGCCCGGGGCCCCGCGGGACGCCGGGGCATGGCCGTTCTCGTCAGGGCCGTGGCTGATTTGCACGCTGGCTTGATCCATCGCGGACATCGGGTCCTCCTCTGCTGGGTTCGGTCCGGCGACCTGCGGCCGGTGTTCGCGAATGGAGGATGGCAAGCCGCCCTCAGCGCCCGATCAGCGTCCCGTCAGAGCGAGGATGCGGGTTTCAGCCCGTTTTCATGTGCGGATCATGGCAGGAGATCAATTACTTGCATCTCCTTTGGGAGTAATCAGTTGCGGGATCTGATAGCGGGGGTGACAGCGGCCGCGGCAGGTGACGGCAGCGCGGCTTGGTCGGCGCTCCGACCCAAGCGGAGCCGCGGCTGAACGGCGGTGTCCCGGCCTGGGCCGCAGCCGCCCGACGGCCACGGGAGGTGGACACCCCGCGGCTCACGTCGGCCGGCTGCGTGCCGTGTGGGGATCGTGCCCGCGGGGGCGGGTGCGGTATCCCCTAGTCTGAAAGGATCTCGTCCCGGAGCGCGTTGTGGTCGTCCACGGTTTCTTTGGCGAGGGTGATGATCATTTTTTCGAGGGCCTTGGCGAGCGCGCGGTAATCCTGACCCAGGTCGGCGAGCCGTTGGTTCTCTTCGGACATCCGGCTCACGATCTCACGGTCCGCATATTTGCCGAACGGGCGGAGTGCGAGATAGCTGTACTCGCACCGCCGCACTAGGTCGAAGCAGAAGGCGAGCGCCATCCAGACGGCCCGGTCGAGGTCGAGTTCGCCATCTTCCATCACCGCCTTCAGCTTGTTTCTCTGCCCCGTGATCGGGCCATCCTGGATGAAGCAGAGGGTTCCGATAGCTTTCTGAATTTCTTCCTCTTCGCCGTTCATTGTACCTCCTTCAGGTGCCGGGAGCTGACCGCGCCTGTCGCGGCCGATTGAGGAACAGCACGTCCACCAGGAATTCTGATTCCGCAAACGAGCGGTGCCACCTGTCGGCGAGCTCGGCGCGGCCGGTGGCGGACAACAGCTCCGCGAGCATGAGCCGCTCGCTGGAGGCGCCGAGGAACGGCGTAAAGACATATGGATATGCCACCCGTGAAACGGCCGACCGAAGCGCGGCGATCGCCGCCGTCGTGTCGCCGGTGAGCAGGGCTTCCCGGGCAGACAGCGCCTGACGCCAGTAATGCGGTGCGGGATCGGCCATGCGGGGGGTGGTATCCGCCGGCAGCTGTAGCAGCGTCCTGAGCTCGGCCACGTCGGTGAGCGCGCCGTGGAGCAGCGCGTGCGTAACCAGGGCGCCCCCCATTTGCAGCAGCGGCTGGTTCGGCCGCTCGGCGAGGTCGGGCGGGCCTTCCGCCTCGAGAGTGGCGCGCGCGCGCGTCAGCATCTCGGCGGCCCGCCCGCCGGTGGGGTGGCCCGCGAGCTCGGCCTGGACGATCCACGGGTCGAACCCTGACGGTTTCACGTGCTCGTCCCACCGGCGAAGCGCTTCCGGCCAGTCGTCCCTGCCGGCGGACGTGATCAGGTCGTACCGTGCACCCCAGAGGCGCTCCTCCGGGGTGCGGCCGGGCTCGAGCAGCAGTGCGGCGAGGCGATCGGCGAGAGCAGGATCGCGGTTGCCGCGGGCCGCGGACGCGAGCGCGAAAAGAATCGTGCGGCGGTCCTCCCGCCGGAGCCGCTCCAGGGTCGCCGCGACGCGAGCGCTGTCACCGAACCGGAGGTCCCGCATCGCCCTGATCTCCTTCGCCTCGGGGGTGCTCTCGAACGCGGGGGGCAGTTGGGCGAGCTCCTCGTCTTCACCCTTCAGGACCGCGAGCTCCGCGAGGTGGTAATACACGGGTGCGGCCAGGCTGTCACGCCGGATCGCTTCCCGCAGTGGCCGGTCGGCGGTCAGGCGGTCCAGACCGAGGCTGCCGCCGAAGTGGAAGACGGCCTCACCGAGTCCTACCCACGCGTCGGTCAGATCGGGATGGTCCACCGTCACCCCCTCGAACGCCCGGATCGCGCGCTCGCCCTCCCGTGCCGCGTAGTGCCGTTGAGCATCCAGCAAGCGACGTCCTCGCGAGTCCGACGGCGCCAGCCGCTGGAGCCCCGAGTCCAGCACCGCAATACCGCGGGGGTAATCCCAGCGTGGCGACCACAGATAGGCCATGCTGAGCCGGTGGTAGGGCAAGGCCGAAGCGGAATCGGCGCGGCTCGCCGCCCGGAGCGCCGTCTCCGCCCGGTCCGAGTCGCCATGGAAGAATGCGAGCCGCGCCTCGAGGAGCTGGCGGAGCGCTTCGGGTGAGGTCGTGCTCTCCAGCGCGGCCGGATCCGCCGCACTCGCGAGTCCCGCACCCGCGAGAGTCCGCATGAGCTGCAGCGCCAGGTGCGGAATCGCGCTTCGCAGGTCCGGCGCGGGCGGAGCGGACGAGCGGAAGAGGGTGCGTCCGGTTGTGGGGTCGAGGACATCGGCGACCAGCCGACCGTCCGCGACGAATGGCGCGATCGCGATCGTGGCGCCCGCACTCCGCACCCGATCCAAAGAGGCCGGATCACTGGTCGATGCCGGCCTGGCCCCGGCGCCGGCTGAACGTTCCACTACCTGCAGGTGGAGTCCCAGCTCGAGCCACCCGGCCAGCTGATCCTCCAGTTCAGTGGCCGCGAGGTCCGTGTCGGCCCGGGCTTCGAACGGCAGCACCACCGCGCGGGACCTTTCCGACACCGGGGTCGCGTCCGGACCGCCCATCCGCCCGTACGCCACGACGGCTACCACGAAGGCCGCGCCGAACGCCGCCGCCCCGGCCAGCCACGTCCGCCGGCTCATCCTGCGGCGCCGGCCCGAGGGCGCAGCACGTGGCGCAGCGCTGACCAGCGGTTGTCGCCCATTCGGCCCACTCTCCCGCGGCTCGACCGGCCGCGGGTCCGGGTCGCCTCCCGTGGGCTCCCCAACAGCGGGTGAGTCCGAAAGGGGCTGCCATTCCGGCTCGCGCGCGCCCGCTCGCTCCCGCGGGGCCGGCGCCCGCTCTGTCCGGACCCGCTCGATCAGGGCCGTGATTTCTTCCAGCGGCTCCACGTCCAGCTCGCGCCGGACCAGTTCCCGATACCGCTCATATTGCCGGATCGCAGCCGCACGCTCGCCTCGCTGGACCATGGCCTCGATCAGCCGGTGCTGCGCCTCGTCCTCCAGCGGCTCGACCTCGACCCAGTCCCGTGCAGCCCGGTACACCTCGTCCGGCGCGTTGGCGGCGATCAGCTCACCGATCTGCTCCCGCCTGGCCTGCCTGTGGCGACGCGCGAGTTGAGCCCGCTGCTGCTCGACCCACCCCTCGAAGCCCCGGGTCTCGTGCAGGTGGTGGCCCTGCAGGAAAGGTCCCCGGTACAGCCGGAGCGCCTGTTCGCGAGCTCCGCTGGCCAGCGCCCGCTCGAACGCGGTGGCGTCCACAGTGACCGCGTCCGTCACCACCAGCTGGTCGCCGTGCGTCTCCAGCCAATCATCGCCAAGGGTGCGGCGGAGCTCGTACAGACTCTGGCTCAGGGCGTGGCGAGCGCGATCATCCGGCCGGTCCGGCCAGAAGTGGAGGAGGACCTGGTCCCGGGTCGTGGTGCCCTCCACCCCGACGAAGACGAGCAGCGAGCAGCGCAGCTTCTGCGCTTGCAGCGCCTTCTGCTCGGTGCCATTCGCTGCAATGCGGAGCGTGCCGAGGGTGTCGATGCGGAGCGCCAATGCCGACTCCCGACGGAGGCCGTGGCCGTGGGCCCTGCTGGAAGGGCCCAGTTACCGGCTACGCTGCATGCAGCATCGGCGGAAGGCAAGGATTCTCCTCGCGGTCGTGGGATTGACCTGCGGAGGCTCTCGCTCGCCCGTGGTCACCTCGCCGTCCTCCGCGCCCCGGCACGCTGGCGAAACCCCGCGGCTTTCCATACCGTACGGGACGCCGGATTTCCCGAAGCCGGAGAGGCGAAATGATGAGCCGAGAGGACCTCGAGAGCTACTTCATCCGTATGGATGTGGAAGCGGAAGAGGTCGAAGAGAACATGTGGGTCCTGCACGGGGAGGATGGCTCCGTGGACGTGGTGGTCACGTACGCGCCGCCGGTGGCGCTGCTCCGGATCAAGGTGATGGACCTGCCGCAGGACGCACCCGACACCGCGCTGACGGGACTGTTCCGCAAGCTCCTCGAGCTGAACGCGAGCGATCTCGTGCACGGCAGCTACGGAATCGAGCAGGGGTCGGTGGCGCTCTCGGATGCTCTGGAGCTGGAAACGCTGGACTTCCAGGAGCTGCGGGCGTCTTACGAGAGCATCGTCTTCGCCGCCTCGAGCCACACGCCGGACCTGGCCGATCTGGTCCCGGTCGCACAGAAGGGCTGATTTGATCATGGGCATATTCCAGAAGCTTTCGCTGCTCCTCCGCTCGAACATCAACGACGCGATCGCGCGGGCCGAGAACCCCGAAAAGGTGCTGAATCAGCTGATCGCCGACATGCGCGAGCAGCTGAGCAAGGCCAAGCAGGAAGTCGCGGTGGCGATCGCGGACGAGCAGAAGCTCCGCAGCCAGGTGGAGGAGGAGGCGCGGCAGGCAAAGGAGTGGGAGAAGCGCGCCATGCTGGCCGTGCGGGAGGAGCGCGACGACCTGGCGAAGCAGGCGCTCGTCCGCCAGCACGAGCACACGGGCCGGGCGACGTCCCTCGAGCAGACGTGGCAGCGGCAGGCGCAGGAAACGGAGAAGGTCAAGGCGTCGCTCCGCGAGCTGAACGACAAGATCGAGGAAGCGAAGCGGAAGAAGAACCTGCTGGTCGCCAAGCAGAAGCGGGCGCAGGCGCAGCGGCGCATCCACGAGACCATGGCGGGGATGAGCGACAAGTCCGCGTTCGACGCCTTCGAGCGTGTGGCGGAGAAGATCGAGGAGTCGGAGCGGCGCGCGATCGCGGCGGCGGAGGTGACCCATACGCTGTCGGGGGACAGCCTGGAGACCGAGTTCAAGCGGCTGCAGGGTACCGACGACGTCGATGAGCGGCTCGCCGCGCTGAAGGAGCAGATGGGTCTCCCCGCGGGCAACTCCCGCCGCGCGGCGCTGACCAGCGGCTCGAGCCCCAAGGAGGACGGGGGCGAGGCGCAGGAGGGGCGGCTCGAGGAGGAATGACAGTGGATCTCCAATGGCCGATGTGAACCGAAAGGGGATCGGCGTCGTATTCTCGACGGTCTTCTTCCTTCTCCTGCTGCTGTTCGTCTACAGCATCGCGGAGATCCTGCTCCTGCTCTTCATCGCCGTCCTGTTCTCGCTGTACCTCGGCGCGATCACCGATACGCTCCAGCGCCGGTTCGCCATCCCCCGCCCCCTCGGCCTCACGGCCGCCATCCTCCTGACGCTCGCGGGCGCGACGGGGACGATGTACCTGATCGTGCCGCCGGTGGCGGAGCAGACCGCGGAGCTGATCACGCAGCTGCCCACGCAGCTCGCGGCCTGGGAGGACCAGATCATCGAGCTGGCGGAGGAGAGCCCGATCGTCGCGAACTTCTTCGGGAACGTGGAGGAGGGGGAGAGCTACGTCGGAAACATCGTCGCGGAGATCGGGAGCTACTTCCGCGGCATCGTGCCGTACGTGTTCAGCGGGATGACCTTCCTGATCCACTTCATCTCGGTGCTGGTGATGGGGATCTACATGACGCTCCGGCCGGCGATGTACCGGGAGGGGCTCATCGCGCTGGCCCCGCCCGTGCACCGGGAGCTGGTCCGGGACATCCTGACGGAGCTGGCGGTCACGCTCCGCGCGTGGATCGTGGGGCAGATGCTGGCGATGGTCTCCCTGGGCGTGCTGACGTGGATCGGCCTCATCCTCCTGGCGGTCCCCTACGCGCTGGCGTTCGGCGTCTTCACGGGGGTGGTGGCCATCGTCCCGTTCTTCGGGACTCTCATCTCGACGCTGCTGCCGGCCATGTTCGTGCTGGGCCAGGGCTTCCTGGTGAAGGCGATCCTGGTGGCGCTCCTGGGCGTGGTGGTGCACATCGTCGAGGCCAACGTGATCGCGCCCATGATCATGGAGCGCCAGGTCTCGCTCCCGCCCGTCCTCACGCTGCTCAGCGTGCTGGTGATGGCCCACCTCATGGAGATCATCGGCCTGCTCGTCGCCGTCCCGGTCCTGGCCACGGCCCTGGTGATCGTCCGCCGGATCTACATCCACAGGGTGCTGGAGGGGAAGGGGTTCCGGCGAGCCGTCCGGGACCAGCCGGTGGAAGTCCGGCTCCCCGCGGACGTGGCCGTCCTGGTCCACCCCTCGGCGAAGGAAACCTCCATCCCGGCGATGCTGGAGAGCTGAGACAGGCGCTACTCGTACAGCAGGTACGCCGCCCGCCGCCTCTCGAACCGCTCCACCTGCGCCGGCCAGCTCCCGACGATCTCGTCGAGCCCGGCCCCCCCCACGATCGCCAGCCGGACCCGGTCCGTCCCCGCCAGACGGTCGAAGTGGGCCACGTTCCACCGCAGCGTGTCCGGGTGAGCGCGCCGGATCTCGATCAGGGCCGCGATCGCCGCGACGGTGGGGTCGTAGCGATCGCGGTCGGTGGCGACGAACCGGAGCCCGGCGACCGTCTCGCCAGGGAACTTGCCGTCCCCGGGTGCTTCGGGGGTGAACGTCACCGCCTCGAAGCGGACGCCCGGCAGCGCGCGGTCGTTGAGGCTGCGGGCGAGGAGGTCGGCGTCGAGCCAGGGGGCGCCGATATGCTGAAACGCGGCGGGAGTGCCGCGGCCGACGGAGAGGTTCGTCCCCTCGAACAGGCAGGTCCCCGGGTAGTGAGTGGCGCTGGCCAGCGAGGGCATGTTCGGGGACGGAGCGACCCATGGGAGCCCGGTGTCGTCGAACCACTGGTGGCGCCGCCATCCCTGGAGGGGCACCACCGAGAGGTCCACCCGGATGCCGTGCTCGCCCACGAGCATCCTCGCCAGCTCGCCCGCCGTCAGCCCGTGGCGCATCGGGACGGGATAGAGGCCGACGAACGTCGAGAACGCCGGATCGAGGACGTTGCCATGGACCAGGTGACCGCCGACGGGGTTCGGGCGGTCCAGCACGATGAACGGCAGCCCCGCCCTGCCCGCCGCGTCCATGGCCAGCGCCATGGTCCAGACGTAGGTGAAGTACCGCGCGCCGATGTCCTGGATGTCGAACAGCAGGACATCGACGCCGGCGAGCATCTCCGGCGTGGGCTTCCGCTCGGTGGTGTAGAGAGAGTGGATGGGCAGCCCGGTCGCGGGGTCGCGGCCGCTCGCGACCTTCTCGCCCGCCTCCGCACGGCCCTGGAGCCCGTGCTCGGGGCTGTACAGCGCCACCAGGTCCACGCCAGGCGCGCGGTGCAGGACGTCGATCGTGCTCGCCACTCCGGCGGGGTCGCCGGTGGCGGGGATGATTCCGGTGTGGTTGGTGATCAGCCCCACGCGTCGTCCGCGGACCAGGTGCAGGCTGTCCCGCAGCAACACCTCCAGCCCCGTCTCCACCCGCGCGGCCGCGGGGTCGACGGGGGACGTCGACGCCGGCTCCCCGGCCGGCTGCGCCGTGACAGATGCGTCCGCGGGGGTGGCTGGCCCGCCTGCCGGTTCGGGCGCGGGTGCAGCGCATGCGACCAGGGCAAGCGTGACGAGGGTGGTGAATTGCCCTCGCGTCGGCGGCCGGGCTACTTTCGGGGACACCATGCTCTTACGGACCTCCATCCTGGTTGTTGCGACGACGTCTGCCGCGCTCGCGTGCGGACCTTCGTACCCCGCGTCTTCGGCGCCGCCGGCGCCGGCCGCGGTCCCGGCCGCGGTCCCGGCTACTCCGTCCGCGCCGGAAGCTCCGGCGGACCGTCTCCTGCCGCTCGACGAGCGGGCTCGCCGCTGGGTAGACTCCACGCTCGCCTCCCTGGACGCAAAAGGAAAGGCCGGCCAGATGGTGATGGCCTGGTTCAGCGGGCGGTACCTGCCGGTGGACAGCGATGAGCTGGAGGCGGCGGAGCGGTCCATCCGGGATGCGGGGGTGGGCGGTGTCATCGTTTCGATCGGTCAGCCGCTCGCGCTCGCGGAGAAGCTGAACCGGTTCCAGCGGATGGCGAAGGTCCCGCTGCTGGTCGCCACGGACATGGAGCACGGGCCGGGGCAGCGCCTGGCGGGCGGCGTGCTGCTCCCCTGGGGCTCCGACCTGGGCGGCGGGACCGACTTCCCGCCGGTCATGGCGATCGGCGCGGCGGGCGACCCGGCGCTGGCGTACGAGCTCGGGCGCGTCACCGCGGTGGAAGGCCGCGCGGTGGGGATCCACCTGGACTTCGCGCCGGTGCTCGACGTGAACAACAACCCCGCGAATCCCATCATCAACACGCGGAGCTACGGCGAGGACCCGGCGGCGGTGGCGCGGCTGGGCGCGGCGCAGATCCGGGGTCTGCAGGAGAACGGGATGCTGGCGACCGCCAAGCATTTCCCCGGTCATGGCGATGTGTCCGACGATTCCCACCTCACGCCGCTGATCCTGCGCATCGGCGCCGCGCGGGCGGACTCGGTGGAGCTCGTTCCGTTCCGGGCCGCGATCGCCGAGGACGTCGCGGCCGTCATGAGCGCCCACATCGCCTTCCCTGCGCTGACGGGCGACTCGACGCGCCCGGCCACGCTGTCGCCACGGATGATGGACAGCCTGCTCGTCGGCGAGCTGGGGTTCGGGGGGCTGGTCGTCACCGACGCGCTGAACATGGGCGCCATCGTGGAGGCGTACGGTCCGGAGGAGGCGGCGCTCCTCGCCGTCGACGCCGGCGCCGACATCCTGCTCCAGCCCATGGATCCGCTCCGGACGGTGGACGCGCTGACCGCGGCGGTCGCCGCGGGGCGCGTGAGCGAGGCGCGGCTGGACCGGTCGGTTCGCAAGATCCTCGAGGCCAAGGCCCGCACGGGTCTCCACCTGGATCGCGAGATCGACCTGGAAGCGGTGGCCGAGCGGGTGGGTAGCCGCGCGCACGAGAGAGCCGCCCGGGACATCGCGCGCAGAGGGATCACACTCGCGCGTGACCGGGATGGGCTCGTCCCGCTCCGGAGCGCTCCGGGCCGCGTCCTGACCATCACCTACACGGACGACGTGGACCCGTTCGCCGGGCGCGCGTTCCACACGGCCCTGGCCGGAGGCGTGCCGCGGATCGACCGCGTTCTGATCCAGCCCGGCGCGCCCGCTGCGGTCCTGGACGGCGTGGCCCGGCGGGCCGCCTCCGCGGACCTGGTCGTCCTGGTCTCGGAAGTTCGGGTACGGTCGAGCAAGGGGAGCGTCGCCATCGAGGAGCCGGTGGCCGCGCTGTTCCGGACCATCGCCCGCTCGCGCCCCACCGTCCTCGTCTCGTTCGGCAGCCCCTACGTGCTCCAGCAGGTTCCGGACGTCGGCAGCTATCTGCTGGGCTGGGGACGGGACCGGTCCAGCCACGAGGCCGCGGCCGGGGCGCTGCTCGGGCGCGCGCCGATAACCGGCCGCCTCCCCATCGCGATCCCGCCCTTCCACCGGCTGGGCGAAGGGCTCGACCGGGGGCGCTCCGCGATCGGGCCCGGCCGCGGCGGCGCGGCTGCGGCGGAGAGGCTGCGGCTTCCCGGCGCGGTGCTGGACTCGCTGGACCGGGCCATCGAGGCGGCCATCGCCGCGCGCGTCACGCCGGGTGCGGCGCTGGCCATCGGGACGCGACAGGGCCTCCTCCTGTTTCGGGGGTACGGCGCCACCGACTGGAGGAGCGGGGCGCCGCCGGTGACCGACAGCACGCTCTACGATGTGGCGTCGCTCACGAAGGTCGTCGGGACGACCACCGCGATCATGCTCCTCTCGGAGCGGGGGCTCCTGGATCTGGACGCACCGCTGTCCGCCGTGCTCCCCGCCTGGCCGGTCGGCGGCTGGCGGGACAGCGTCACCATCCGACGGCTCCTCCTCCACCAGGCCGGTCTCCCTCCCTTCGTCCGGTTCTGGCACCCCTCCGCCGGCGCGCTGCGCGGTCGCGATGCCGTCGTCGAAGCGATCGCGCGGCTCGAGCCGGCCTATCAGCCCGGCGCGCGGACGCTGTACAGCGACCTCGGCTTCATCCTCCTGGCCGCCGCCGCGGAGGCCACGGCCGGGCGCCCCCTGGACGAATGGCTGGCCTCCGAGGTGTGGCGGCCGCTCGGGATGCGCGATACGGGCTTCCTTCCACTGGAGAGAGGAGTGAGCCGCTCGGCCATCGCGCCCACGGAGGTCGACACGGTCTATCGCCACACGCACGTGCACGGCGTGGTGCACGACGAGAACGCGTACGCCATGGGCGGCGTCGCCGGCCACGCGGGGCTCTTCTCGACCGCCCGTGACCTGGCGCGTTACGCGACCATGCTGCTGAGCGGCGGTCGGATCGGAGAGGTACGACTCCTGCGCCCGGAGACGATCGCCCGGTTCACTGCTGCTCCTGCAGAAGCGAACCGGGCGCTGGGCTGGGAGCGCCGGTCTCCGGCCGGCATCGGTGCGCCATTCGGCGCGGCCGCATTCGGTCACACGGGATTCACGGGGACCAGCCTGTGGGTGGACCCGGAGTCGGGCCTGTTCGTGGTGCTGCTGACGAACAGGGTCAATCCGACCAGGGACGGGAGCGGAATCACGGAGCTGCGCCGCCGGGTGCACGCGCTGGCGGCGCGAGCCATGAGGGGCAACGAGAGCGGGGAGGGCGGGGAATGAAGCCGGAGAAGATCGACGTAGTCGTCTTCGAGGAGTACGACGAGATCGCGCGTCACGTCGCGGCGCGGATCGCGGAGCTGGTCCGCTCGCGGGCGGACGCGGGGAAGAACGTGGTGCTCGGGCTGGCCACCGGATCGACGCCGATCGGCGTCTACCGTGAGCTGATCCGGATGCACCGGGAGGAGGGGTTGAGCTTCCGGAACGTGGTGACGTTCAATCTGGATGAGTACTTCCCCATGGACCCGGAGAGCATCCACAGCTACCACCGGTTCATGCGGGAGAACCTGTTCGACCAGATCGACATGCCGGACTCGAACGTCCACCTGCCCAGGGGTGACATCCCCCGGTCCGACCTGGAGGCCCATACCGCGGCGTACGAGCAGGCGATCCGCGATGCCGGCGGGATCGACTTCCAGATCCTGGGCATCGGGAAGACCGGGCACGTCGGCTTCAACGAGCCCGGGTCGGGACGGGACTCCCGGACGCGCGCGATCCACCTGGACACCATCACGCGGAAGGACGCCGCCGCGGACTTCTTCGGCGAGGAGAACGTGCCGGTCGAGGCGGTGACCATGGGCGTCGCCACGATCATGGAGGCGCGGGAGATCGCGCTGATCGCGACGGGCGAGCACAAGGCGGCGATCGTCCGCCGGGCGGTGGAGGGCGACATCTCGCCGGACGTCGCGGCGACGTACCTGCAGGAGCACCCGAACACCACGTTCTACGTGGACGCGGCCGCCGCACAGGAGCTGACGCGCGTCAAGGCGCCGTGGCTGATCCGGGAGGTGGAATGGAACGATGACCTTACGCTCAGGGCCGTCGTATGGCTCGCCAAGAAGTCCGGTCACGCCATCCTGCGCCTGTCCGCCGCCGATTACCACGAGCATCACCTGGCGTCCCTTCTGGCCCAGCAGCAGTCGGTGGACGTGCTCAACCTGTCCACCTTCGCCCGTCTCGAGGCCCGGGTCCGCGACAATCCGCGCCTGCCCATGGAACAGCCGGTCATCGTCTTCAGCCCCCACCCCGACGACGACGTCATCAGCATGGGAGGGATGCTCCGGAAGCTCAACGAGAACCGCAACGACCTCACCGTCGCGTACATGACGTCCGGCAACATCGCGGTGTTCGATTACGAGGTCCGCCGCTACCTGGACTTCATCCAGCGCTTCGAGCACGACGTGCTGGGAGACACGGTGAGGGAGCTGGACGACCTGGTTTGCCGGATCGAGGCCGCGCTGGCGTCCAAGTCGCCCGGGGAGGTCGACATCCGGGAAGTACAGGACATGAAGCGGCACATCCGGGAGGCGGAGGCCGTGAGCGGCGTGGAAGCGCTGGGGATCTCCCGCCAGGCGTGCCGGTTCCTGAACCTTCCGTTCTATCAGACGGGCAAGGTCAGGAAGAACGAGATCGGTCCGGACGACGTCCGCATCGTCCTCGAGCTGCTGGAGGAGGTCGAGCCGGAGGTGATCTTCGTCGCGGGAGACCTGAGCGACCCGCACGGGACGCACCGGCAGTGCAAGCAGGCCATCGATCGCGCGCTCGAGCAGTACGGGGGCTCCCGCCCCGAGGTATGGCTGTACCGCGGGGCCTGGCAGGAGTGGGCGGTCCACGAGGCCGACGTGTTCGTCCCCCTCACGCGCGAGGACCTGCGACGGAAGATCTTCGCCATCTTCAAGCACCAGTCCCAGAAGGACCGCGCGCCCTTTCCGGGCGGCCACGACGAGCGGGAGTTCTGGCAGCGCGTCGACGCGCGCAACCGCGCCACCGCCGAGGAGCTGGACCGACTCGGCCTCCCTGAGTTCCACGCGGCCGAGGCGTTCGTGGTCAGGTAGGCGTTCAGGCGTTCGGGCGTTTAGGCGTGGCACCCGATAGATTGCCGCACGCCCTAACGCCCTAACGCCCTAACGCCCTAACGCCCTAACGCCCCAACGCCCCAACGCCCCAACGCCCCAACGCCCTAACGCCCCAACGCCATGACCTTCACCCTCCTCGATGTCGCCGTCCTGATCGCCTACCTGGGCGGAGTGGTCGCGCTGGGGACGTGGATGGGCCGGAGCCAGCGCGGTGCCCGGGAGTACTTCCTGGCCGGGCACTCCATGCCGTGGCTGGCGATCTGCTTCTCGGTGGTCGCGACGGAGACGAGCGCGCTGACGTTCATCAGCATCCCGGCCACGGCCTACACGGGCGGTTTCTGGATCCTCCAGCTGGCGCTGGGCTATCTGGTGGGTCGGGTGGCGGTCGCCTACGTGCTCCTGCCCGGCTATTTCCGGGGCGAGCTCACGACCGCCTACGCCCTGCTCGAGCAGCGCTTCGGCATGGGGGCGCGCCGGTTCGCCTCCGTGATCTTCATGGTGACACGGGCCTTCGCGGACAGCGTGCGGATCTTCGCGGCGGCCATCCCGATCGCCCTGATCACCGGCTGGCCCTACTGGCAGGTGATCCTGCTGGTCGGCGCGGTGACCCTGGTCTACACGTGGTACGGCGGACTGCGCGCCGTCGTATGGGTGGACGTGGTGCAGCTGTGCCTCTACATCGTGGGCGGCGCGGCGGCGCTGTGGGTGCTGCTGGACGTGGTTCCCGGCGGGTGGGAAGGGATCCGCGCCGCGGGCGAGGCGCGGGACACGTTCAGGATCTTCCACCTGGAGGGCGGCCCGTCCAGCGCGACATGGCTCGTGACCGGGCTGGTCGGGGGGGCGTTCCTCACGATGGCGACACACGGCGTGGATCACCTCACCGTGCAGCGCCTGATGGCGGCGCCGGACCTGGCCGGGGCGCAGAAGGCGGTAATCTGGAGCGGCGTGCTGGTCTTCCTCCAGTTCGCCCTGTTCCTGGTCGTGGGGGCGGGGCTCCTGGCGCACTACGGCGGGCGGGAGTTCGCGACGCCGGACGAGGTGTTCCCGCTCTTCATCATCGAGGGGCTGCCGGCGGGGCTGACGGGGCTGATCGTCGCGGGGATCCTCGCCGCGGCGATGTCGACGGTGTCGTCGTCCCTGAACTCGCTGGCCTCCGCGGCCACCCACGACCTGTACGCCCCGGTGACCCGCCGGGAGGGGCAGGAGGAGCATCTCCTGCGCGTCGGGCGGATCTTCACCCTGCTGTGGGCGGCGATCCTCATCGGCGGCGCGATCCTCTTCCGCTTCGCCCAGCAGGGGACGCCGGTGGTGGTGATCGCGCTCCAGATCGCCTCGTTCACGTTCGGGCCGCTCCTGGGCGGGTTCCTGCTGGGCACCCTCTTTCGCCACCCCGATGAGCGTGACGCGGTGACCGGGATCGCGGTCGCGGTCGTCGTCATGACCACGCTGTGGGGGGTGCAGACGTTCGGTGGAATCGAGCGCGTGGTGGACACGCTCTGGTTCGCGCTGATCGGCTCGGCGCTGACCGTAGCCGTGGGTCTCGCCAGCGCGGCGCTCCGCGGCAGCCGGGCCCCCGCACGGATCGGCTGACGACCGGGAACGCCGATTGCGCCGGGCGCGGCGCATGAGACGAGCGCGCCCCACCAGCATCGACGTGGGCCGGGACCCGGGTCACCAGCATCGATCGGTGGTCGCGGAACGGCCGCGAGATCACCGTGGACGTGGTGGAGCGGCTGACGCGGGTCGTGTGACCGAACCCGGCCTCGGAGCGGCGGTTCCGCTGGTCTTGCGCCGCCCTCCCGCCCGAACAATCGTGGCGAGGTCGCGCCATTGAGCTTTTCCGTCCGGTTCTCCAGTGACCCGCACCCGGGAGGTCTGATGCAGTCAGCCGGTCGAAAGGTGCTCCGCGACGCCGTCCTGGTGGTGTGCCTCGGTTCGTGGATTCCAACACCCGCTGCAGGTCAGTTCCTGCCGGAGAGGCCGGACAGCGGGTCCATAGCGGTGACCGCCACGAGCGAGGTGAGAGCCGCGCCCGCGCGGGTGGTGCTGCACGCCGCCTTCCAGGGCGAAGGCCCCGATGCGGAGCAGGCGGTGGCCGGGGCGGTGGCGGCGCGGGATCGGGCCATGGCGGCCCTGCGGGACCTGGGCCTTCCGGCGGAGGCGGTCACACCGATGGGAGCCGGCTTCGGTGCTCCGGCGCCGGGGCCGATGCGAGGACGGCCGGATCCCTCGGCGGCGGAGCCGCGTCAGGCGATCCTCGGGCTCAGCGTCGAGGTGCAGCCGTTCTCCCGCCTGGACGCGGTGCTCTCGGCGCTGGCGGGGGCGGGGATGCAGAGCCTCACCTTCCTTTCCGTGGAGCCCGAGGACGAGGATGCCGCCGTGGCCCGGGCCACCCGCGACGCGGTGACCCGGGCCCGCGCCCAGGCCGAGGCGATGGCCGCCGCCGCCGGTGCACGCCTGGGCCCCCTCCGGTCTCTGGTCGCTTATCCGGACCACGCCCGCGTGCAGCACCAGATGATGGCGTACGGCGGCGGATTCGAGCGGTGGGCGCGGCTGATCCCCGGCGAGTCCGTGGTGCGGGCGACGGTCCACGTCACGTGGCACCTCGTACGCTGATCGAGTTGAAACCTCGCGGCCCCGGCCGGCACCTTCACCGCGCCTTCGGCGCGCTGTGAAGCGCATGAGAGCGAAGCACGTGCGAACGCGACCTTACCGGCCCCAGACGAACGGCAGAGCGCCCTACAACTGAATCCTCTCCCGCTCGCGAGGACACGAGACGCCCGTGAACTGCGTCCGCTAGTCGCGACCTCCGGCTCCGGCGCGTAGGGTCAGGATCACGCGGCCGATCACCCGGTTCTCCAGGACGCCTGTCCCCCAGCACGGGATCGCGGCCTCGGTCGTCGCCGCCGGCCGCGCCTCGCCCTCGATCCAGACGTCCAGCCGGGTGCCGCCGGTGTCGGCCGCCGCGACCTGGCCGAGGAGGCGGAACCGGAGGTCGCTCTGGGCGTCCACCGCCGGCCGGCCGGGCGTCGTCATGCCGCAGTCGAGGTAACGGGAATTCGGCTCGCCATCGTAGAGGTCGCCCTTCACACGCAGGAACGGCGTCGCGATGCGGCCCCGGCCGGATGCCTTCGGGTCCGTTCCGAAGCCCACCTGGCGATACGCCTCCGAGAGGGCGGACTCGACCGCGTCCGGAGCGGCTCCGACGACGCGCCGCACGATCGCCTCGTCACCACGGTAGCCGATCGTCATTTCGCCGCCGGGCAGCGTGAGGGTCCGCTCGCGTACGGGCCGGTTGGTCCCCGGGGCGGGCGCGCAGGCCGCGGTGGCGCCGAAGAGGACGAGGAGGGGGAGGACGGTCCGGATCGTCGTGTTCACGCGCTGCCTCCGCTGGGGAGGATGGCTCGGGAGCCGGCATGGTGCCCGGGACGGAATCAAGATAGGTCCCGCCGGCGCAGGCACGCTAGGGAACCGGGGTACGATGTCCACTCCGTGGCCCGACGGGCTCGTGCCCATGCGGGGGATCCGGGGGACGGGTTCGAGGAGGCGCGGGCGGAGATCAAGGTGGACGTGGTGGAGCGGCTGACGGGCGGCGGCTGACGACCGGCGGCGGGAGTTGACACCTCGCGCCCCCGGCCGGCACCTTCCGCGGTTCACGGGATTCGAAAACGGACGCGGCAGGGGCCGCAAGGCGGGCGCGGGGCGTGGCGAAATTCGCGGGTGTACGGGAGCAGATGGATGAGATCCGGCGTGGCGCGCTGGAGATCATCCCCGAGGACGAGCTGGTCCGCAAGCTGGAGCGGAGCCTGGAGACCGGCACGCCCCTCGTCGTGAAGCAGGGCTTCGATCCCACGAGGCCGGATCTCCACATCGGCCACGCCGTGTCCATCCGGAAGCTCCGCACATTCCAGGAGCTCGGGCATACGGTCGTCTTCGTGGTGGGGGACTACACCGCGCGGGTGGGCGATCCGACCGGTCGGAGCGAGACGCGCCCGGCGCTCTCGCCCGGAGAGATCGAGGCGAACGCCCGGACGTACGCGGATCAGGTCGGACGCATCCTCGATACGAGCGGCGTGCGGGTCGAGTACAACTCCCACTGGCTCGCGCCCCTGGACCTGGCGGACATCCTCCGGCTGACCGCCGGGTACACCGTGGCGCGCATGCTCGAGCGGGACGACTTCGCCAAGCGGCTGGCCGAGAACCGGCCCATCTCCATGATGGAGCTGATGTACCCGCTCATGCAGGCGTACGACTCGGTCGCGCTGGAGGCGGACGTGGAGCTGGGCGGCACCGACCAGAAGTTCAACCTCCTGGTCGCGCGGACCATCCAGGAGCGGTACGGCCAGGACCCCCAGGTCTGCCTGATCATGCCGCTGCTCCGGGGGCTGGATGGCGAGCAGAAGATGTCGAAGTCGTACGACAATTACATCGGCATCACCGAGCCGCCAGAGGAGATGTACGGGAAGACCATGTCGATCCCGGACACGCTCCTGGAGGAGTGGTACCGCATGGCCAGCGGTCTGGAGGGCGAGGCGCTGGCGGCGGCGCTGAGCCGCGCGGCCGAGGCGCCGTACGAGGCGAAGCAGGAGCTGGCCTCGCTGATCGTGCGGGCGTACCACGGGGAGGGCGGGGCGGAGGCCGGTCGACGGCACTTCGACCAGGTGTTCCGCGACAAGAAGGAGCCGGACGAAATCGCGGAAGTTCCGGTCCGCCTCACGGATGACCGGCTGCGCTACGAGGGCGGTCGGGCATGGCTGCCCGGCGTCCTGGTCGCGGCCGGCCTCGCGGCATCCAACAGCGAGGCCGTACGGCTGATCGAGCAGGGTGCGATCGCCCTCGACGGTGACGTGGTGACCGACCGAAACGCCACCGTCGCGGCCGCGGACGGAGACGCGCGCGTCCTCAGGCGCGGAAAGCGGCGATTCGGCCGGGTGCGCTTCGTTCGCTGAGCTCCGGCGGCGGGAGACCGAATCGATCCGCGCCCCGGCGGGGTCGGCGCGCGGGCGCGCGCGACCGAAATCGCTTGCCTCCAGGAAGCCTTCAGAACATCGTTCGAGGATGAGCCAGTGGGAATCCGGGATCACGCACGGGATTCGGCTCGCCGCGATCTTGCTGTTCACCGCGACGGGGCTGGCGGCCCAGACGGTCCGGGGCGTCGTCACGGAGGAGGGGACCGGGACTCCCATCGAGGGGGCTCTCATCCTCCTGGTCGCACCTCGGGGCGACAGCTCCAGCATCGGCGTGCTGACCGATGCCTCGGGCGAATTCGTCCTCTCGCCGCCGCCCGGCCGCTGGCGAGTTCGGGCCGACCGCATCGGGCATCGGAGCGTTCATTCCGCCCCCTTCCGGATCGCCGCCGGCGACGAGCTGTTCATCCCGCTGGAGTCCCCCGTCGAGGCCGTATCGCTGGCCGCGCTTCGGGTCTCGACCGCCTCGAGGGGGTGCAGCAGAGGTCCCGGCCGGGGGGATGCCGTCGCGACGATCTGGAACGAGGCCCGCAAGGCGCTCGAGAGCGTTTTCTGGGCCCGCGAGCAGGACCTCGTCCGATTCGAGACCGTCGTCTATCAGCGGGACCTGGATCCGAAGACGCTCGAGGTCCGCGCCGAGCAGTCGGAGCGCCGCGACGCCTCCGGCAGCCGGCCCTTCAGCAGTCTCGACCCCGAGCTGCTGGCGGCTCGCGGATACGTTCAGCAGACCGATAGCGGGACCTACTACTTCGCTCCCGACGAGCGGGTGTTGTTGAGCTCGGTCTTTCTCGACGGCCACTGCTTCAGCATGCGGAGCTCGCCGGCAGAGCCCGATCTCGTAGGGCTCGCGTTCGAGCCGCTCGGGAGAGGCCGGCAGGTCGATATCGAGGGGCTCCTGTGGCTGGATGCGTCCACCCATGAACTCAGGTTCCTGGAGTACCGCTACGCGGACATCCCCCTCGATGTCGCGACCCACAACCTCGGCGGCCGCGTGGATTTCCAGCGGCTGCCGAGCGGCGCGTGGATCCCGCGGCGCTGGTGGATCCGCATGCCGGAGATCGAGATACGGAGCATCAGACGGCTGGGGCTGGCCCTCGACAGGCAGGTGCTGACGGGCATCCGGGAGCGCGGCGGGGAAGTCCTGGCGGTGGAGACTCTCGGTCGGGGGCGCATCGAGAACCTCGACCGCCCGAGAGTGCAGGGGACGGTGTACGACAGCACGCGCGGCTCTCCTCTCGCCCGTGCCGAGGTCTTCCTGGTGGGCACCGATCTCGCCGCCGAGACGGACGGGCACGGAAGGTTCCTTCTCTCGTCGGGAAGCGGTGACTACCAGCTCGCCTTCCGCCATCCTCGCCTCGACTCGCTCGGATTCCGGCCGCCCTCGACGCCGATCTCCATGCGCGAAGGCGTAGTTCGGCAGGTGCGTCTCGCGGTCCCGTCGCAAAGGAGCATCGTCGCCAGCGCCTGCCGTGAGCCCGGCGGTGCCGTGGTGGCGGGGATCGTGCGGGACGCGAACGGCCGCTCGGTTCCCGCGGCCCGCGTCCTCCTGGCATGGCGGTCGTCTGTCGGGCAGATCAGCGAGCGCGTGGCGGAGACCGATTCCCGCGGACACTTCGCCTTCTGTGATGCTCCGCCCGGTACGCCGCTCTTCGCCCGCCCCGTACACGAGGGGCTGACGAGCGAGCCGCGGGACACGGAAGCGGAGCCCGGCGGGGTGGCGTGGACGGAGCTCCGGATCGACACTCTGCGCACAGGGCGCCTCGCGGGGCGGGTCACCGATCACGCCACGGGCGCCCCCGTCGCGGACGCGACGGTCCACGTGCGCCGTACCGGACTGGCCACTCGCACCGATTCCGACGGGGCCTTCGTTCTGGCCGGCGGGCCGCAGGGCGCCCGCGTCCTCGAGGTGGAGCATATCGCATACGGCGTGCGGGCCGAGACCTTCCGCATCCGGGCGGACTCGACCGTGTCGCTGAATGTCGCGCTCACGGCGGACGCCATCGTGCTCGAGCCCCTGAACGTGACAGTGACGCGACGGTACAGCTCGCCCGGCCTGGACGGATTCTACGCACGGCTCGGTGGAGCTCAGGGCCGGTTCGTCACGGCGGAGCAGATCGATCGGCGAAAGCCGCGGCAGCTCAGCGACATCCTGCGCGAGGTGCCCGGCCTCGAGGTCAACTGCGGGATGGCGACCGTGGTCAGCACCGGGTGCATGATCCGGTTCGAGCGCGCACAGGCCCTTGGGCAGGCCTGTCCCGTCCAGTTCTTCCTCGACGGCTCTTCCGTCAGCAAGGACATGGTCGAGATCATGCGCCCGGAGGAGATCGCGGGCATCGAAGTGTACAATGGGCTTTCGGAAGTTCCCCCGGCGTTCCGCCGCGGCCGTGACACCCGATGCGGCGTCGTCGCCGTGTGGTTGAAAGTGCGGCAATGAGGACCTGACCTTGACAGCAAAGAAAGGGACCCGTAATTCTTCATGATTGAAGAGTCCTGAATTCCATTAAGTAGGAGCGCGGCACACGAACCCTGCTCGTCCGATCCAACGACCAGAGCTACCAAGCCGCTGAAGGTTATCCAGGGACGCCGGTCCTCGCCCGAGGTCCGCGGCATTCCTGCTGGACACGGTCAGGCGACTGACCGGGGTCCTGGTACAACGCCGGCTCCGCCGGCGACTCCCCTGCCAAGGAGGTCACATGAGAATCGTAGTTCGACAGTTACTGGCCGTTACGGCGGTCCTGCTGCTCACGCCCCTGGGGGCGGTGGCGCAGGAGCCCGCGACGGTAGCCGGCCAGGTCACCAGTGAGGCCGGACAGCCGCTCGTCGGGGCGAGTGTCGTCGTCGAAGGCACGAGCTTCGGCGCACTGACCAACGCCGACGGCCGATTTAGGCTCACCGTCCCCGCATCGCGCGTAACGGGCGGTCCGGTGACGATCACCGCCTCGCAGCTCGGGTACCGCTCGGTGTCGCGGACGGTCACGCTGACCGGCGGAACCACCACTGTGGATTTCGCGCTGGGCGAGGACCCGCTCCGGCTGGACGAGATCGTCGTTACCGGGCAGGGGACCAAGCAGGAGCGCCGCAAGCTCGGTGTGGTCATCAACACCGTCGAGGGTGAGGCGGTCGCGGAGGCGCACGAGACCAACACCGTCGCGGCGCTCGCGGGCAAGGCGCCCAACGTCGAGGTCACGAGCAACGCGGGCGACCCCGGCGCCAGCGCCTACATCCGTATTCGCGGCGCCGCGTCGATCGTGGGCGGCACGCAGCCGCTGTTCGTGGTGGACGGCACGCCGATCGACAACTCGTCGCACCGGACCGAGGGATCGCACGCGGGGACGGTCACGAGCAACGGCGTGATCGACCTGAACCCCGACGACATCGAGAGCGTCGATATCCTCAAGGGCGCGGCGGCGTCGGCCATCTACGGGTCGCGCGGCGCCAACGGCGTCGT
>JAHWKI010000189.1 GCA_019347975.1 Gemmatimonadota bacterium | reverse complement strand
CATGAGCAGCGTTTTCGAGGTGGGATGGTGTATTTGAAGTACCGAGTAAGGTCCTGATTCGATGGATTCGACCGAGGCCGAGAACGGCCGTTCGATGGAAATCACAGTACGGCGGGCGACGTCGGCGGATGCGCCGGAGCTTGCCCGTCTCCGATGGGAGTTCCGTCGCCGGGATCAGCAAGCTTTGGGGTTGGACGACTTCACGCGAGAGTTCCAGGGTGGCTTGCGGAGGCCCTTGCTTCGGGTATTTGGATGGCTGCGGTGGCCGACGCCGGGAATGACGCACTGGTCGGCTGCATCTTTCTCAGGTCAGCAAGGTACCGGATCCGGGTGCGATTCAGCGTGCCTGGGGGGTACGTGACGAACTCGTACGTGGCACCGTCCCATCGAGATCAAGGATTGGGTGGGAGGCTGCTCGGGGTCGTCATTGCTGCGGCGCGGGAGAGGAAGCACGAGTTCCTGATCGTCTGGCCGAGCGACGAGGCCGTATCGTTCTATACCCGCGCCGGATTTCAGGAGGCAGCCGAGGCGCATCGTGGACCCAGCGACTATCCGCCATTGGAGTTCGTCCTTTCGTGAGACGGTGCCGCTCGGGACCGGATGCACCGGTCGCCCGCTCCGGGACTGGCTTCGGGCCGATCCAAATGCATTAGATTGAGCCTTCGCTCCTGCTCGCTCTTCTCGCGAACCGGCATTTGATGATTCTCGCTTCCAGCTCCCATCGTCGCCTACGCCGGCGCCGCCTCCGCGGCCGCGGCCGGACGGGATCCCGGCCGTCGCGGGTCCCTTCGGCCGTCCTGGTCGCGGTGCTCGTGCCCGCCTGCGACCGGGGCTCGCCAGTGGAGCCGCCGTGTACGACGGAGGCCGCGTCCACAGCGCTGGTGCCGGCGCCGCTGACGACGCCGGCGGCCCTTCCCGCCTCCCCGTTCGACGACGAGTTCCGGGCAGCGGGCGCGGAGTTCGGCGTGCCCGCGGCGATGCTGAAGGCGCTCGGCTGGGTGGAGACCCGCTGGCGGATGGTGGAGGGGGAGGACGGGCACGGGGGCCTCCCGGCGGCGTACGGCGTCATGGCGCTGCGCGGCGAGCGGCTGGAGCGGGGTGCGCGGCTGGCGGCGGTGTCGGTGGCCGCGGCGCGCCGGGACCCGGCCGCGAACATCCGCGCGGCGGCGGCGCTGCTGGCCGACGAGGCCCGCGGACTCGATGTGGACGGCGCCGGGCTCGAGCGGTGGGCGCCCGCGGTGGCGCGATTCAGCGGGATCGAGCTGCCCGCGGGGCGCGACGATTATGTCGGCCGGGCGTATGCTGTCCTGCGCGACGGCGTAGCGCGGGCGGCCGGGTCCCCTTCCCTGCGGTTGGTGGCCGTGCCGGCATCCTCCTCCTCGGCGGATCCCTGCCCGGAGCCGAGCCCGCCCGTCGAGACCGATTACCCCGGCGCCATCTGGCGGGCCTCGCCCAATTTCAACGAGCGGCCGGCGGGGGAGACGGGCGTGGTCCACATGGTGATCATCCACACGTGCGAGGGCGCGTACAGCGGGTGCTGGAGCTGGCTGGCGAACGAGCAGTCGGGCGTGAGCAGCCATTACGTGGTGGAGGAGGACGGCCGGGAGATCACGCAGCTGGTGCGCGAGCGGGCGCGGGCGTGGCACATCGCGGCGCGCTACGACTGCTCGCTCAACCACGGTCACGAGTGCTGGCTGAACGACGTCCAGAGCAACCACTTCACCATCGGCATCGAGCACGCGGGATTCGCGTCCCAGCCGTCGTTCCCCGCGGACCAGATCGACGTGTCGGCGTCGCTGGTGTGCGACATCAGCCGGGAGCACGCGATCCCGCGGGACCCCCAGCACATCGTGGCGCACGGTCAGCTCCAGCCCCACAACAGGACGGACCCGGGGCCGAACTGGCCGTGGACGGAGTACATCGGGGCGATCCAGCGGCACTGCGGCGAGATCGTCGTCGACGACAGCGACGCCGAGAACGTGGCCGCCCGCGCGGCCGTCGAGGCGCCGGCGGACTGGACCCATACCCGTGCCACGCCCGGGTACTACGGCCGCGGCTATCGGTGGGCGTCGACCAGCGAGAGCGCCGACGACCCGGTCGTCTTCCGGTTCCGCGTGGAGTCGGCGGGGGAGCACCTCGTCGAGGCGCGCTGGACCGCCGGCGACAACCGCACGGCCCGCGCCCGCTACGCCGTCGTCCGGGCGGACGGGACCGTCGCGGGCGAGGTCGAGATGGACCAGCGCGAGGGCGGCGGCGCGTGGCACGAGCTCGGCCGCTGGGACCTCCCCGCCGGCTGGAACGAGGTGCGGCTGTCGCGGCGCGGTGACGCCGGCGCGGTCGTGGTGGCCGATGCCATCAGGGCCCGATAAGCGACTTCTGCCGCGGATGGACGAATCGATGGGCCCAGGCGAGCAGTCCCCCGCTCTTCTGCTTCGCCCGTGGGCGGAATCGGACGCGTCGGGGCTGCGTGAAGCGATCGATAAAGACGTTGCGCATCTCAAGCCCTGGTTGAGCTGGACGCTCGAGGAGCCCACCACGCTCGAGGGCACGCGGGTCCGTCTGCGCGAATGGGTCGAACAGTTCCGGCGGGGCCGCGCCTTTCGCTACGCGATCACTCCCCCGGATCGGCCGTCGCTGATTCTCGGTGGGGCGCATCTGAGCTCCCGCGTGGGACCGGCGGCCCACGATGTCGGCTACTGGGTCCGGCGATCCGCGGTTCGGCAGGGCGTCGCGACCGCGGCCGTGTCGACGCTCGCCATCCATGCCTTCGACCACGGGGGCGTCGATCGGCTGGTCGCCCGGTGCGATATCGCCAATGCGGCGAGCCAGGCCGTGGCGCGGGCGCTCGGCTTTCGACTCACCGGAAGCGTCACCGTCCAGTACCCGGACGGGTCGCCGCGCCCGGTTCACCAGTTCGAGATGACCTCGGTGGACTACCGGCTGCATCACGCGCCCCGGCTTCGGGAGCGTGCTCGCCGGGTCCGTGTCGTGACTGCGGTCGAAGGGGCGGGCCAGGAACATTGCGATGACGGGGCGAGGTGGTGAGAGTTCCGGGGTTCGAGAGCGGTCGATCGACCACCCGTGATTGCCCCACGCCGGAGGAAGCGCAGTGCGGAGCCGTTCGGATGCGGAAGGTCCCGGGCTGACACCAGTGGGAGAATCGGTGGACGGCCCGCGCGTTCCCACGCCCATGCGACGACCTCCCGCGCGCTCCGTGGCCGGCCTCCTGCCACTCGCCGCCGCCGCCTTCGGCTGCGCGAGTGCTGGGGTTCCGCCGGCGACTCCCGACGCCGCGCGGGCCGAGGTCGTCGCCGAGCTGGAGCGCTACTACGCGGACTTCTCCGCCCGGACTGGGACGCGTTCGCCGACCACTTCTGGCCCGACGCGGCGCTGACCACGATCTGGGCGCCGCCCGGCGAGCCCGGTCCGCGTGTGGTCGCCACGACGGTGCCCGAGTTCGTGCGGCGGGCGCCGGAAGGCCCGGGAGCCGGGCCATCTTCGAGGAGCGCATGGTGGAGGTGGCGGTGACGATCGAGGGGCCGCTCGCGCAGGCGTGGGCCCGCTACGAGGCCCGCTTCGGCGACCCCGGCGACGTCGCCGAGTGGTCCGGCATCGATGCGTTCACGCTGATGAAGCACGACGGCCGCTGGCGCATCGTCTCCCTCGCCTACGCGCCGGCCTCGTAGGCCGGTCTTTCCCGACCCTGCCAGCCAACGAAATCGCGAGGAACACGGATGAGGGGTGCAGCCGAGCGGGCGGAACGGACACGGGCTCGCTGGCAGCTGCTCGTGAGTGCGCCCTTCCTGGTCGCGCTCATGCTGCTGATCGTGAACGACTGGATCCTGAAGCCGGTGTACGGCAACGGCTTCACCGGCAAGCTGTCCGACTTCGCGGGTCTCTTCGCTTTCGGCGTTTTTCTGTGCGCCGTTCTCCCCCGCCGGCGCCGCCTGGTGCTGGGGCTGGTCGCCGTGGCGTTCGCGGTCTGGAAATCGGATCTCTCGCAGCCGCTGATCGATGGCTGGAACGCGCTGGGGCTTTTTCGGGTGGGCAGAACGGTCGATTTCAGCGACCTGTTCGCCCTGGCCGTGCTTCCCCTGGCCGGCGCCTGCGTCGCCCGGCCGGGGAGGGCGCTCTTCAGGCCCGGGTGGGGTGTGGTCGTGGCTGGTATTTCGCTCGTTGCGTTTGCCGCGACGCAGTATCGAACCGTCGTTCCCTACGAGACCGTGTATCGCTTCGAGGTCCCGATAGGTGTCCTGGCCAGCTACGTCGACAGCATCGGCTATCCGACGTACTACTTCGGCGCGCGGATACTCGGGCAGGCCGGTCCGGACAGCCTCGAGATCCGGATTCCCTCCGATCGCTGCTTCGACCGAGTGACCGCCCGCCTGCTACTGGAGGGGGATGACGCGCGATCGGCCGTCAGGGTCCTCCACATCAGGCATGAGTGCCCGGCCGAACGGACGGACGAAAACGTGCTGAGCAGCATACTCGAGGATTCCGTGATGGCGCGCCTGCGAGATCATGCCGGCCGCCAGTCCGGCGCTCCACTTTCGATTCGCCCGGACCTCGCAGACCCGGGAAACACGTCCGAGTGGATTCTGGATGGATCGGGTAGCTGGGCCGTCAGGGATGGCATGCTCGTCCTCTATGAGCCCGGCATTCCGGACGGGCCGATCCGCCGGCCTGCCGCGCTCGCGATTCTACGCACCGAGCCCCTCCGGCGCGCCACTGTTCGTGCGGAGGTCCAGTCGACCGCGCCCGTCGGAGTGTCGCAACGCGATCTCCAGGTGGTGGTCGGCTATCAATCGGCGACGCGCTTCTACTACGTTCATCTGGCTGGTGTCACGGACGCGGTCCACAACGGTATCTTCCTGGTGGCCGACGCGGATCGGAGGCGGATCGACTCGGGGACGGGCCTGCCGCAGCTGACGGATGAAGCATGGCACGACGTGCGGGTCGAGTGGGATGGGAATGCCGGCACGATCGAGGTCTACGTCGACGGCTCCGCGGGCCCCGTGCTCGAGGCTAGGGACGCCACCCTGAAACAGGGGCGCGTCGGCTTCGGCTCGTTCGATGATACGGGAGAGTTCAGGGAGATCCGCGTGGCGGGTACGAAGGTCCCTGCTGTCTCGGTTCCATAATTGTCCCGGAGCGATATGGCCGCCGACTCGACGCCGAGAACGTCCCGCACATGAAGCTGCGCTCCGGACGGCCGCTACCACTCCTCGCGCTCCTGGCCTTTCTGGCGCTGCAGGGCTGCGGTGGTGAAGAGCCGGGTCCGCCCCTCTTCCGATTGCTCGGCCCGGATCGGACCGGGATCACGTTCTCGAACACGATCACGCCCACCGACTCGCACACGTTCGACCGCGACTTCTTCCTGTACAACGGCGCGGGCGTGGCGGTGGGCGACATCGATGGCGACGGCCTGGCCGATATCTACCTGACCGGAAACATGGTCTCGAGCCGCCTCTACCTGAACAGGGGGGACATGCGGTTCGAGGACATCACCGAGTCGGCGGGCGTGGGGACGGACCGGTGGGCCACGGGCGCGAGCATGGTCGATATCGACGGGGACGGCGACCTGGACATCCATGTCTCGGTAGCCGGCCCGGAATGGACCCCGCCCGAGGAGCGCGCGAATCTCCTGTTCGTCAACAACGGGGACAGGACGTTCTCGGAAGCGGCCTCGGCCTTCGGCATCGATGATACGGGGTATACGACCCACGCCGTGTTCTTCGACTACGACGGCGACGGGCCGCTTGACCTCTTTCTGCTCGCCAACTCACCCGGGGAATTCGGACGGGGCGAGACGGGGCGGCCGTCGTTCGGTCCGCGCACCGCCAATCCGGCGGGGTTCGACCAGCTCTATCGCAACAACGGCGACGGGACGTTCACGAATACCTCGGAGGCGGCGGGGATCCGGCGGCAGCTGGGGTACGGCCTGGGTGTGGTGGCGGCGGACCTGAACAGGGACGGCTGGCCCGACCTCTATGTGTCCAACGACATCGCCCCGAGCGATGCCCTCTATATCAACAACGGGGATGGCACGTTCACGGACCGGGCGGGCGAATGGCTCGGGCACACGAGCTTCGCCGGCATGGGCGTCGATATCGCCGATTTCACCAATGATGGCTGGCCGGACATCCTGCAGGTTGACATGATGCCGGAGGATCTCGGCGCCCGGAAGCGGGTCAGCGGCTCCACGAGCTACAGCGAGCTCAGGCGGCTGAGCGGCCGGGGGGAGGCCCCTCAATACAACGCCAATACGCTCCAGCTGAGTCACGGCGTCACCGCGGATGGGCAGGTCATCTTCAGCGAGATCGCCCGCCTGGCCGGCGTCGCCTACACGGACTGGAGCTGGAGCGCGCTGTTCGGCGATTATGACAATGATGGCCTGAAGGACATCTTCGTCACCAACGGGTATCCCAAGGCGGTCATCGACTTCGACTACCAGTCCGCGAACTTCGCGGCGAGGAGGATGCGGGACGCCGAGCGGTCGCAGCAGCGGATCCGCGAGCTCCTGGCCGAGCTGCACGCCTACTCGGTCCCCAACCATGCGTACCGCAACGACGGCGACCTGACCTTCACGAACAGCACCCGGGAGTGGGGGCTGGCCCACGCCGGGTTCTCCTACGGCGCGGCCCATGCCGACCTGAACAACGACGGGCGCCTCGATCTGGTCGTCAACAACCTCGACGCTCCCGCTTCCATCTACGAGAACGTCT
>JAHWKI010000022.1:22973-24501 GCA_019347975.1 Gemmatimonadota bacterium | reverse complement strand
TCTTGCGGCGCAGGCCGCCTTTTGCGGCGCAGCCGCGCTCTTGCGGCGCAGGCCGCCCTCTTGTGGCGAAGCCACCCTCTTGCGGCGCCAGCCGCCCTCTTGCGACCCCGCCCCTCCACCGTAACCTTCGCCCCCATGGAGCCCCTCGTGCACATCTACGCGGACGAGTCGTGTCTCGGGAACCAGGCTACGGACCGGGACTCTCCCGGGGGGGCCGGTGGCCTCGTGGAGTACTGGAAGGACGATGGCTGGGTCCGTCGGGACTACTGGGTGAGCGAGCCGGGGACCACCAACAATCGCATGGCCATCCGCAGCGCCATCGAGGGGCTGGCGGCGCTGAAGCAGCCGTGCAGGGTCATCTTCACGTCGGACTCCCAGTACCTGATCAAGGGGATGCGCGAGTGGATGGCGGGCTGGGTCCGGCGGGCCTGGATGCGGAAGACCGGCGTCGTCGAGAACGCGGACCTGTGGAAGCGGCTCCTCCCGGTCGCGCGCCGGCACAGGGTGGACTGGCGGTGGGTCCGCGGCCACGCCGGGCACCCCCAGAACGAGTACGCCAACCTGCTGGCGACGCGCGCGGCGAAGGAGCAGAGCGCGTCGAACGGCCTGGTGGACTCGGGATTCTGCGCGTGGCTGGAAGAAGAGCGGGAGACGCACGAGCGCTACCTGGACTTCTTCGAGTTCCGGCCGCCGGAGGACGACCGGTTCGACCCGGCTCCGGTCCCCGGCGGCTAGACTCTGAAGCCGAACACGGACGCCAGCCCGCGGACCACCGCCTCCTCCACCTCCTCCATCGGCGGCGCCTCCGTCAGGAGCCGCCCGACGGACGTGACGCCGCGGTCCCGGATTCCGCACGGCACGATGGAGTCGAAGAAGCCGAGCTCGGTGGCGACGTTCAGGGCGAAGCCGTGAGAGGTGATCCAGCCGCTCGAGACCCGGACGCCGATGGCCGCCAGCTTCTCCTCTCCGACCCAGACGCCGGTCAGCCCGGCCTTCCGACCGGCCTCGATCCCCAGCTCGGCCATCCCCCGGATCAGCCCCTCCTCCAGGTCCCGCACGTACGCGTGCAGGTCCTTGCGGTCCGGCTTCAGGTCGAGGATCGGGTAGCCGACCAGCTGACCCGGGCCGTGGTACGTCACGTCCCCGCCTCGTCCGGTCTCGAACAGCTCGATCCCGAGCAGCGCCCGCTCGGCGGCGTCCAGCAGCACGTGATTGCCATCCGATGAGCTTCCCAGCGTGATGACGTGCGGGTGCTCGAGCAGCAGGAGCTGATCGCCGACCGCGCCCGCCCGCCGCCGCTCCACCAGATCCTCCTGGAGCCGCAGCGCCTCCCCGTACGGAACGAGGCCGAGACGACGGACTTCCAGCGTCCGCCTCCCGGCCCCCTCCTCGACACTCCGCGTCTTCGGCATTCCCCGCCCACAGCTCGCAGTGATCCCGCTGTTCTGCTGTTCTGTTGTTCTGTTGTTCTGTTGTTCTGTTGTTCTACGCGACCTCCTCCGGGAAGGTCTCCAGCACCTCCTTGAGC
>JAHWKI010000022.1:0-22873 GCA_019347975.1 Gemmatimonadota bacterium | reverse complement strand
TGTTCTGTTGTTCTACGCGACCTCCTCCGGGAAGGTCTCCAGCACCTCCTTGAGCCGCGCCAGGAAGCGCGCGGCGTCGGCGCCATCGACGATCCGGTGGTCGTAGCCCAGGGAGAACATCGAGCGGAGTCGGATGGCGATGCTGTCCACGCCGTCCGCCTCGACGACGACGGGGCGCTTCTCGATGCTCCCGGTGCCCAGAATGGCCGAGGTCCCCTCCGGGATGATCGGCATGCCGACGTAGGTCCCGAGAACGCCGGGATTCGTGATCGAGAAGCTGGCGCCCTGGATCTCGTCGGGCTTGAGCTTGCGGTCCCTGGCGCGCCCGGCCAGATCGCCGATCCGCTTGGCGAGGCCGACCAGCGTCAGGTCATCGGCATCACGCACGACGGGGACGATCAGCCCCGGATTCAGGTCCACCGCGATCCCGATGTTGATGCTGCCGCGCAGGATGAGGTTGTCACCCGACACGGTGCCGTTCACCATGGGGAACTCGGGCAGCACCTTCGCCACGCTCCACGCGACGAACGCCGTGTAGCTGACCTTGTTGCCCTGCTGCTCCCACTTGGGCTTGTTCTTCCGCCGAATTCGGTCCACCCGGGTGAAGTCGATCTCGATGAACGAGTGGACGTGCGGGGCCACGCGCTTGGCCAGCACCATGTGATCCGCGGTGAGCTTTCGGATCCGGTCCATCGGCTTGACGTCGTCCCCCTCGCGCGCGGGGAACTCCGGGTGCTGCACCTTGCCGTAGAACAGGTCCCACAGCTGATCCGCGCCCATGGCCCCGCCACCGGCCGGCGCGGGCTGCCGCGCCGGCGCCCTGGAGGGTGCGGCCTTTTCCGCGGGCGCCTTCTCCCGCTGGTCCAGGAAGGACATGATGTCCTGCTTCGTCACCCGCCCCGCCCTGCCGGAGCCTTCGACCTCGGTCAGGTCCACGTCGTGCTCCTCCGCAATGCGGCGCACCAGCGGGGTCGACCGGCGGCGCAGCCGCTCATCCGCGGATTCCTCCGCGCCGTTCCCCGCCGAGGCCGACTGCCTGGCCGGCTCCCGACGCGACTCCACAGGCTCCGCGTCTCCCGCCGCGTCGACGCCCGTCTCCGGCGCCGGCGCCTCCTCCTGCTCCGCGGCCTCCTCTTCCTTCGGCGCCGCGGGCGCCGCTCCGCCACCCGCCGCCGCGCCGGCTTTCGCCTCCGTGTCGATGAAGGCGACGACGGTGCCTACCTCGACCGTCTCGCCCTCCTGCACCTGGATGTCCACCAGGGTACCGGCGGCCGGCGCAGGGATCTCGGCGTCCACCTTGTCCGTGGAGATCTCCAGGATGGGCTCATCGCGCTCGACCGCGTCTCCGGGCTGCTTCAGCCAGCGAGACACCGTGCCTTCTGCGATGGATTCGCCCATCTGGGGCATGGGGACTTCGATTTTCGGCATCGTCGGTCCGGTTTCTCGGGTTCGGTTCAGTCCTCGGCCAGAGCCTGTGCCCCGGCACTGTCAGGCTTCGGTCTGGCGTTACGTTACGGCGTTATGGCGTTATGGCGTGCGGGCGTCCACCCGGCCCAGCCGTGGCTCGCTTCGCTCGCTTGCGCCTGCGGCGGTCGCGCGAAACGCCTGTGACACCCAAACGCCCGCACGTCAAGACGCCCGAACGCCTGACGCCCGCGGCCTAATACCCCGCCAGGTACCGGGCCGCCACCAGGATGTCCTCGACGTTCGGGAGGAAGTAATCCTCGAGCGGCGGCGAGTAGGGCACCGGAGTGTCGAGGGCGGTGACCCGGAGCATCGGCGCGTCCAGCCACTCGAACGCCTTCTCGCTCACCCGCATGGCGATCTCCCCGGCGATGCCGCCGGTCCGCGTGTCCTCGTGGACCACCAGCAGCCGGTTCGTCTTCCTGACGCTCTCGAGGATCGCCTCTTCGTCCAGCGGCATCAGCGTCCGGAGATCCAGGATCTCCACCTCGATCCCCTCCTCGACGAGCGTATCCGCCGCCTTCTGGCTCTCGTGGACCATCATCCCGTATGTGACGATGGTCAGGTCGGAGCCCTCGCGATGCAGTCGCGCCTCTCCGAGCGGCACCACGTAATCCTCGGCCGGCAGCACCTCCCGCAGGAACGGGGCCCGGTACATCTTCTTGTGCTCGAAGTAGAGCACGGGGTCGTCGTCGCGGATCGCCGCCTTCAGGAGCCCCTTGGCATCCCGCGCGGTACACGGGTAGACGATCTTGAGCCCGGGCGTGTGGAAGAACGCCATCTCGGGGTTCTGCGAATGGAACGGGCCGCCCCGCACGCCTCCGCCCACGGGGCCACGGATCACCATCGGGAGCGGGCCGGCCTTCCGCCACCGCGATGTGGCGATGTAGTTCGTCAGCGGCTCGTAGGCGCAGCTCACGAAGTCCATGAACTGCATCTCGACGACCGGCCGCAGCCCCATGTGCGCCGCGCCCGCGGCCGCACCGGTGAACCCCGCTTCGCTGATCGGCGTGTCCATCACCCGGTCCTCGCCGAAGTGGCCGACGAAGCCATCCGTCACCTTGAACGCGCCGCCATAGACGCCGATGTCCTCGCCCAGGATGAAGACATCGGGGTCCCGCTCCAGCTCCTCCCACAGCGCCTCGCGGATCGCCTCCAGCACCGTCACCGGCTCCCCCCGCTCCGTCTGGCGGACGTGATCCGGCTTCGCCCCGCCAGCCGCCTCCGCCTCGACGGGGCCATCGGCGCTGACCACCCCGCCCTTCTTCGCGGACTTCGCGGACTTCGCGGACTTCGCGCCCTTCGCGGACTTCGCGCTCATCTAGGCCTCGTGAGGGTCGTGGGGCGCGCGCCGCGTCCACGGCGTCCAGCCGGTGTCACCGGCGTACACGTCGTCGATCCCGGCCGCCGGCTCCGGCATGGGAGACGCCTCCGCCGCCTCGCGCGCCCGGTCCACCTCCCCGGCGACGCGGTCCCGGACCGCCTCCAGCTCCGCTTCCGTGGCGTGGTCGCCCTCGAGCAGCCACCGCTCGTAACGGACCACCGGGTCCCGGGCTTCCCATTCCTCGATCTCGCCCGCGGGGACGTACTTCTGGCCATCGTGCTCCGCGTGCCCCTTCATCCGGTAGGTCATCAGCTCCAGCAGCGTCGGCCCGCCGCCGTCGCGGGCATGCTCGACCGCGCGCTTCGTCGCCTCGTAGACGGCGATGACATCGTTCCCGTCCACCCGCTCGCCGCGGATCCCGTAGCCGTCCGCCTTCGCCACGAACGACTCCGCGGCGGTCTGACGGGAGATCGGCGTGGAGTACGCGTACATGTTGTTCTCCACCACGCAGATCAGCGGCAGCTTCTTGACCGCGGCCAGGTTAAGCCCCTCGTGGAAGGCGCCGGTCGAGGTCATGCCGTCCCCGCTGTAGACGACGGCGACCCGGTCCTCCTTCCGGAGCCGGAACGACATCGCAACGCCCGTCATCACCTCCACCATGACGCCGAGGTGGGAGATCAGGCCGACGTAGCCTTTCCGGTAGTCGCTGAAGTGGACGTTGGTCTCGCGTCCGCCGGTGGGGCCATCGCCCTTCGCCATATACTGCTTCATGACGTCGGCCGCATCGGCGCCCATCATGAGCATGGCGCCCAGGTCCCTGATCGCGGGCGATATCACATCGCCCGTGCCGTCCGAGCGGCGGCGTAATGCGAAGGCGGTCCCCACCGCGCCGGCCTCCTGGCCGAGCGAGCGGTAGAGACCGCCGATCACCTTGTTCTGTCTGTACAGGTGGGTCAGGACCTGCTCGACCTCACGCGTGAGCTGCAGCCAGTAGTAGATCTCGTGCAGCTGCTCACGGCTCAGCTCCGTCTCCACCGCCTCCACCGTTCCGCCCGACCCCCTGGCCATCCGGCTAACGGTCCGAGACCGGCTCGTCCCCTCCCGTGGCGCCGCCCTCGACCCCGGGCACCACCTGACCCGGAGCGGCACCCTCGCCGGCTCCCGGCAGGATCGGCTGGGGCGTGGCCGGTGCGGTCTGGCGGAACTCCTCACGGAGCAGCAGCTCGTCGTCCTGGCTGCGGGAGGACAGGATCGACAGGACCACGGCCAGGCCCAGGAAGATGGCCCCGGTGGTCCAGGTCGCCTTGGTGAGGACGCCGGCGGCCTGGCGCCCGCCCATGAAGGTGTCGGTTCCGGCGCCGCCCCCTCCCATGGCGGCGAGACCGCCGCCCTTGCCGGCCTGGAGGAGCACCACGACGACGAGCAGAATGCCGTCGAGAATCAGAAGCGTAAGAAGTAGTCCGAACACCGGGATCGTCGTCTCCGAAAATCGGTTGAGAGAACAACTTGGTAAGGTCGCCGGCCGGTCACGGGCTGTCAACATCCGCCGGTGCCCGGGCGCCGGGCCGCGACGCCGACGCGCGAGCCTCAGGCCGCCGCGATCTTCGCGAAGTCGCGGGGATCCAGGCTCGCGCCCCCGACCAGCACGCCCTCCACGTCCTCGGCGGCCAGCAGCTCCCGGGCGTTGTCCGGCTTCACGGATCCGCCGTAGAGGATGGGCACGCCGGCCGCGTGATCGCCGAGGCGCTCCCGGAGTCGGCCCCGGAGGCGCCCGTGGGCATCGGCGGCGTCGGCGGGCGTCGCGGTCTCGCCGGTCCCTATCGCCCAGACCGGCTCGTAGGCGATGAGCAGGCGGCGGAGGTCACGCTCATCGAGCTCGGTCGTGGCCGCGTGGAGCTGGCGGAGAATGACTTCCTCGAGCCGCCCGGCCTTCCGCTCCTCGATCGTCTCGCCCACGCAGAGGACGGGCACCAGACCATGCGCCAGCGCCGCGGCGACCTTCCAGGCGGTCTGCTCATCCGTCTCGCCGAAGACGTGGCGCCGCTCGGAGTGGCCGACCAGGACGTGCGTCGCGCCGGCCTCCTTCGCCATGGCGGCGCTGAGCTCGCCCGTGAACGCGCCCTCGTCCTCCCAGTGGATGTTCTGCACGCCGATGCCGATCCGGTGCTCCGAGAGCGCCTCGCGCACGGTGCACACCGAGAGGGCGGGCGCGAAGATGAGGATCGTCCGCCCGGTCGTCGGGGGCGCCACCTGGATGAACTCGCGACAGAACTTGCGGGCCGACTCCGGCCCCTTGTGCATCTTCCAGTTGCCCGCGATCACGGGCGTCGGCGAGGGCTCCGCCATCATGCCTCCTTCTCGTCGAGGACGGCCACTCCGGGGAGGACGCGTCCCTCGAGGAACTCCAGCGACGCCCCGCCCCCGGTGGACACGTGCGTGATCCGGTCGACGAGCCCCGCCTGGTCGACGGCCGCGGCGGTGTCACCCCCGCCGAGGATGGTGGTCGCGCCCGTCCTCGTGATCTCCGCCACCGCCCGGGCGACGCCCGCCGTTCCGCCGGCGAACGGCTGGAGCTCGAACATTCCCAGGGGGCCGTTCCAGACGACGGTCCGGGCGCCCTCCAGAGCTTCCCGGAACCGAGTGACCGAGGTGGGACCGATGTCGAGGATCTTCCATCCGTCGGGCACCTCGTCCCGCCCCACCGAGCGGGTCGTGACCTCCTCCGACGCCTCCTCGGCGACGACGCAGTCGACGGGCAGCAGCAGCTTGTCCCCGGCCCGCTCCAGGAGCTCGCGGGCCATGTCCACCCGCTCCTCCTCCACCAGCGACGCGCCCGTATTCAGCCCCATCGCGCGGAAGAACGTGTTCGCCATGGCGCCGCCGATCAGGAGCAGGTCCACGCGCGGGAGGAGGTTCTCGATGACGTCGATCTTCCCGGAGATCTTGGCGCCCCCGAGAATGGCGATGAAGGGCCGCTCGGGGGACTCGAGGGCGCCTCCGAGGAAGCGCAGCTCGGCCTCCATGAGGAGCCCTGCCACCGCCGGCTTTCCCTCCCCTTTCATGTGCTCCGCCACGCCCACGGTGGACGCATGGGCACGGTGAGCCGCCCCGAAGGCGTCGTTCACGTAAACGACCCCGAGCCCGGCCAGGTCCTCCGCCAGGTGAGGGTCGTTCGTTTCTTCGCCGGGGAGGAAGCGGACGTTCTCGAGGACCAGCACGTCGCCCCCCCGCAGCGCCGATGCCGCGGCCCGGGCGTCACTGCCCACGATGTCGGACACGAACTGCACGGGCACCTCCAGCAGCTCGCGCAGGCGCTCCGCCGCCGGATGAAGAGACATCGAGTCCACCCACTTCCCCTTGGGACGACCCAGGTGTGAGACCACGACGACGCACGCGTCGTGCTCCGTGAGGTACCGGAGCGTCGGCAGGGTCGCGCGGATCCGGGCATCGTCCGACACCTCGCCGTCCGACAGCGGGACGTTGTAATCCACGCGGACGAGAACCCGCTTGCCGGCCAGCGCCGCTTCCGAAAGATCCCGTATCGTTCGCCTGTTCATTCGCTCCTCGACAAAGGAAAAGCCACGATCCTCGCGAGACCGTGGCTCCGCACCCGCTCCGCGACGACGAGCCCACCGGGCCCGTCGCCCTCGTTACCTCGCCGCCGACTGCTCCGAGACCTGCACCGAAAAGCGCAGGGAGTCCGGGCCCCGGGACGCGACCTCCAGCGGCGTCTTGCAGTAGCTGCACTGGATCACGACCGAATCGTGACCCGGCGCGAGCTCCGCGACGTCGCGGTGCCCACAAACCGGGCACCGATACGTTCCGCTCCTCGCCTGCTCCGCTTCCGCCATCCGCTCCTCCGGCCCGGGAAGCCCCTCCCCCACTACGGGTCGCGCCAGATACGTGCCAACCAAAGGGTTGCGAGGAGGGGGCGGCCGCACGGTCACCCGCCAGCACGCCCCCGCTGTCATCCAGGCTAATGCGGCTCCCGGGGGGCGTCAATAGCGCTGCCATTACGGAGTTTGCGCCGCTGGCTCGGCGGAGTGATGTCGTCGAACCGGAATCAATGGCACCGACCGGGGTACCAAGCCGTGCTACATGCGCTCGGCGATGAATGCGGCCAGATCGACGCACCGGGTCGAGTAACCCCACTCGTTGTCGTACCAGGAGAGCACTTTCACGAGCCGGTCCTCGATCACGAAGGTGGAGGCCGAGTCGACGATGGAGCTGGCTGGATGGCCGATGTAGTCCACGCTCACGAGCTGCTCGTCGGAGACCTCGAGGATCCCGGACAGGGCGCCAGCCGCCGCGTCCCGGAACGCCTGGTTCAGCGAGTCCACAGTGACGTCGGCCTCGAGCTCGGCGGTCAGGTCCACCACGGAGACGTCGGGCGTCGGAACGCGCATGGCCATCCCATCGATCCTCCCCTGCACCTCGGGGAGAACGAGGCCTGTGGCCTTGGCGGCCCCGGTGGTGGTCGGGATGATGGACATGCCGGCGGCGCGGGCGCGCCGGAGGTCCTTGTGGGGGAGATCGAGGATGTTCTGATCGTTGGTGTAGGAGTGCACGGTGGTCATGATCCCGCGCCGGAAGCCGAACGAATCGAGCAGGACCTTCACCACCGGGGCGAGGCAGTTGGTGGTGCAGCTCGCGTTGGAGATGATGGCGTGGGAGCCGGGGTCGTAGCTCTCGTGGTTCACCCCCATGACGACCGTGATGTCCTCGCCCTTGGCGGGGGCGGTGATGATCACTTTCTTCGCCCCGGCGTCGATGTGCTTCCGAGCCTTGTCCGCCTGGGTGAAGATCCCGGTGGATTCGAAGACGATCTCGACACCCAGGTCCTTCCATGGCAGGTTGGCCGGGTCCTTTTCGCTCGTGACCCGGATCTCGTCGCCGTCCACGACGAGTCCGTTGCCACCCGCCTCGACGGTACCCGGATACTTTCCGTGGACGGAGTCGTAGCGGAGGAGGTGCGCGAGCGTCTCGGCGTCCGTCAGGTCATTGACCGCGACGAAGTCGAGCTCGGCGCCGTTCTTCTTGGCGGCGCGGAGGATGTTGCGTCCGATCCGGCCGAAGCCGTTGATGGCGACGCGAGTGGCCATTCCGTAATTCCCCTTCCCGTTCAGTTCGTTCGACGCCGGCCCACAGCGCGGGCGAAGGTCAGCACGCTGACGCACCGGGCGCCCGCGGCCATGAGCGTTTCCGCACAGGCGACGACGGTCGCGCCGGTGGTCAGGACATCATCCACCAGCAGGAGATGCTCGCCGGCGATCTCGTTTTTTGTCGTTTCCACGAGGCGAAACGCCCCGGCCACGTTAGCCATCCGCGCTACCGGCTGCAAGGTGGTCTGGCTGCTCGTTCCCGGCGCGCGACGGAGCGCGGGAACGAGGGTTCTTCCGGTCGTCGCGGCGTAGGCCCGGGCCACGACTTCCGCCTGATTGTAGCCTCGCTCGCGCAGGCGAGCCTCGGTCGTCGGGACCGACGCGACCAGGCGCGTCTCCGCGGCCACATCGGCGGGGAGCGGCACGGTGTCCAGCCGCTCCGCCATGAACGTGCCGAGGCCTCTCCAGCCCCGGTACTTCAGCTGATGGACCAGCGCGTCCGCCGGGTGATGCAGGAGGCACGCCGAGCGGGCGGAGCGGAGCCCCGCCGGCCACTCCATGCACTCCTGGCAGCGGAACCCCGCCGCCCGTCCCGTCCGCAGCCGCGGCATCCCGCACCGGGGGCAGAGAGGCGGAGGAGGCGGACGGATGAGGGAGCGGCACCGGCCACAGACGAGCGCGGCGGGGTCGCGGGTGGCGTCGCCGCAGCCGAGGCAGCGCGGGGCCAGGACGAGGGTGAGCAGGCCGTCGAGGAGTCCCATGGCGGGATCCTCGGGGCGCGGCGTGGGCGCCGGAATGGCCGGATCGGCCGGGCCGGGTCCCCCGCTCCCTAGGCTCCGGTCTCGAGGTGGCGGCGGAAGAAGGCCAGCGTCGCGGCGACGATCTCCGTCGCCCGGGGGTCCGGCGTCGCCGTCATGTCGAAGCCGTGGTTCCCGGTCGGGTGGATGTGGAGATCGAGCGGTGCGTCGACCCAGAGGGCCGCCTGGACGAACCGGTCGATGGACGCGTTGATCCCGGGAATCGCATCGCGTCCCGCGCGGGCCAGCAGCATCGGCGGCAGGTCACCGGCGCTCGCGAGGATCCGCTCCCGCGGCGAGAACCGCCGCAGCGCGGCGACGCGTTCGGGAGGATGTGCCATCCGGAAAAGGCTGTGAGCCGCGGCGTGCTCCACGTCCAGGAACGGATAATAGAGGGCGAGGCACCGGATCGGGTGGCCGCCCTCGGCCAGGAAGAGGCTAGCCAGCGGGCCGCCCGCCGAGAACACGGCCACACAGAGACGCCGGGGGTCCAGCCGCCATCCGGGGGCGCGGCGTTCGACCTCCCGCAGCAGCGCCTCCACGTCACCCGCCGCCTTCTCCGCGTCGTCGTCCGTGGTCATCCGATGGGAGAACGTGATTCCGACCAGGCCCGCCGCGGCAACGAGTCTGCCCCACTGCTCATAGGCGGGGAGCAGGTCCTTGGGCGAGACCCGCTCCGTTCCGGGCGCCAGCCCACCGTGAATGAAGAGCACTCCGCCCTGGAGGCCGTCCGAGGCAGACGCCGGCACGAACACATCGTAACGGAGCTCGGGTCCGTACCTCACGGTGTCGGGCGAGCCGGCCAGCGACCGGTACGGCAGATCGGCGATGCGCTGGACCTCGTCCATTCCAGGGAGCGAAAATGCGAGACGCCGCTCCTGCGCCCCGGCCGGCTGGACGAGAAACGCGACCGCGAGCACCGCAAGGGGCACACATCTTTTCATGGCTGACCCTCCGATTGATGGCCCGGAGACAACGTCTGAAGGTCCCGATGCCTGCACACGGGCACGCCCGCACCCCTCACCCCCCGCCCGCCAGCGCGGCGCGCATCACCTCCACCGGCGCAGCGCGATCGAACCACCGCACGAACGCCGCAGCGCCCTGCTGCAGGAGCATCTCCGTGCCGTCGGCCGCGGGGACGCGGAGCCGGGCGGCCTCGGCCGTCCATGGCGTCCCTCCGGGTCGATAGACCAGGTCGAGGACGGCCCCCACGCGCGCGGGCAGCTCCAGATCCAGGGGGAACGGATCGGCGTCGTCGATTCCGAGGGACGTGGCGTTCACGACCAGGTCGTACCCCTCGCGGCGGAGAGGCTCCCGGGACGGGAGCACGATGACCCTGCGACCGCCGGGGTCCAGCGCCGTCGCCAGCGCCCGGGCGGTCTCGATGGTGCGATTGAGCACGTGGACGGCGTCGGCGCGCCCCTCCAGCAGCGCGGCCACCGCGGCCCGGGCGGCGCCTCCCGCGCCCAGGACCAGGGCGCGTGCGCCGGCCGGCGCGCCGATCAGGGCGCGGCACGCGGCGGCGAACCCCTCGACATCGGTGTTGTCGCCGTGGACGCGCCCGTCCTCGCTCCAGAAGGTGTTGCAGGCGCCGGTCCGCTCGACCACGGGCGTCGCCACGTCCAGCAGGGGGACGGCGGCGGTCTTGTGCGGGACCGTGATGTTCCCGGCCCCTCCCGCGCCCGCGATCCCCCGGAGCAGCCCCGGGAACGCGCTCCCGTCGCAGCGCAGGGCGAGATAGACCGCGTCCACGCCGGCCGCCGCGAACGCCGCGTTCTGGAAGTGTGGCGAGAGGGAGTGGGCGACGGGGTCGCCGAGCAGGGCGACCAGGCGCGTCCCTGCACCCGGGTGCACGAGGGCGTCGGTGGTCAGGGGGCGAGGATCGGCTCGAGGCGGTCCAGCAGGGCGTCGATCGCGCGAGCGAGCTGCCGCCGGGTCCGCCGGTAGGTCTCGACATCGCCGCCGATCGGATCGGGGATGGCGCGGCCCGCCTCATCACCCTGAAGGAACTCCGTGACGAGCGCGCTCTTGTCCGACCCCCCCATGGCCTCGACGGCGCTCAGGTGGCCGGGGCTCATGGCGAAGATCGAGTCGGCCCAGGCGACGAGCTCGGGCGTGAGCGGACGGGCCTCGTGGGCGCCGAGCTCGACCCCGTCCTCCGCGAGGACGGGCCCGACCGGATCGGACGCCGGAGCGCCGGGGGACGCGGCCACGCCGGCGGAGCGGACCCGGACATTGCTCCACCCGCGCCCCGCGATCGCCGCCCGGGCGAGCGCGGCCGCCATCGGGCTCCGACACGTGTTCCCGGTGCAGACGAACAGGAGATTGTAGCTCACGGGCGTCGCCGTGTCGTCGGTCATTCCACCTCCACGGCGTTCTCGATGGCTTCCCGGTCGATCACGCCTTCCCGCAGGATCCGGACGGGCCCGGCCCCGCATCGGACGATGGTGGAGGGCATCGCCGGAGGCAATTCACCCGCGTCCAGCACGAGCAGCCGCTCCAGTCCGGCCGCCGCGGAGGCCGCCGCGTCGCCGCTCCGCGCCGGCGGCTCACCCGGGCGATTCGCGCTGGTCGAGGTGACGGGGCCGCCGGCGGCCGCGAGCAGGTCGGCCACCGCCGCGTGCGGCGACACGCGGACGGCCACCATCCCGTCCGGGCCCACCACCTGCGGCGGGAACGCGCCTTCGCGGGCCGGCAGCGCCAGCGTCAGAGGCCCCGGCCAGAACAGCTCCGCCAGACGCAGCGCGGGGGCCGTCCACACCAGCCCTTCGATAGAGGCCGGCGCCGCGATCAGCAGGAGGAAGGGGCGGTCGCCCTTGAAAGCGGCCAGGCGGCGAAGCGCGGCATCCCTCAGTGCGCACCCGAGGCCGTACACCGTCTCGGTCGGGTACGCCACGATCCCGTCCGTCTCCAGGTGCTCCCGCACCCGTCCCGCCGCGGCCGTCCGCTCGCGCGGGGTCGAGTACTCCACGGTAGCGCTCATCCGCCCGCCTGCACGACCCCCAGCAGCAGCTCCGCGAGCCGCAGGTCCTCGCGCGTGGTCACCTTGAGATTCCGGGAGGATCCCTCCACGACGACGACCCGGCCGCCGAAGCGCTCCACCAGCGCGGCGTCGTCGGTGGCCGTCAGGCCCTCGGCGGCCGCCCGGGCGTACGCGTCCACGATCATCCGTCGGGGGAAAGCCTGCGGCGTCTGCGCCCGCCAGAGCCCCGCCCGCTCCACGGTGGCCTGGATGGCGCTCCCCTCCCCGACCCGCTTCAGCGTATCCGAGACCGGGATGGCGGCCACGGCGCCCGCTCCGCCGGCGGCCGCGTCCAGCGTGCGGTCGATCACGTCCCGGGTGACGAGAGGGCGCGCCGCGTCGTGGATGAGGACCACCTCGGCGGAATGGGGCACGGCGTCCAGGGCCAGCCGTACCGAATCGCCGCGCTCCGCGCCTCCGGCCACCACGGTGACGCCCTCCGGCAGGAAGGGGGGCGGGCTCCCCACGTCCTCCGCCGGCAGCGCCACGATCACCCAGGACACGGCCGGGTGCCCGAGGAAGGCGCGCACCGCGTGGAGGAGGATGGGCTGTCCGGCCAGCTCCAGGTACTGCTTCCGCACGCCTCCCATGCGCCGCCCCGATCCGCCCGCCGGGATCACCGCCGCGGCTCTCGGCTCGCTCACAGCGCCTCCAGCAGCTCGCCGATGGTCGCGGCCCGCACCAGCGTCAGGTCCGATACCGCCCGTGTCCGGGCGGGGACATAGGCCGTCCGGAAGCCCAGCCGCTCTGCTTCCGACAGGCGCCGCTCCAGCTGACTGACCGCCCGCAGCTCGCCCTCCAGCCCGATCTCGCCGATGAAGACCGCGTCCGATGCGATCGACCGGTCGAGCAGCCCGCTCGCCAGCGCCGCCGCCACGCCCGCGTCGGCGGCGGGCTCCCCGAGGCGCACGCCACCCACGGCATTGAGGAACACGTCCTGGTCGCCGAACACGAGCCCGGCCCGCTTCTCGAGGACCGCGAGGAGGAGGGCGAGACGCTGCCGATCGAACCCGGTCGTCACTCTCTGGGGCGCACCGTAGGCGGACTTCGAGCAGAGAGCCTGCACCTCCACCAGAAGCGGGCGCGTCCCCTCCAGGGTGCATACGACGGCCGCGCCGCTCACCCCCTCGACCCGCTCGCCGAGGAACAGCTCGGACGGGCTCTCCACCGCCTCGAGCCCGTCGGCCACCATCCGGAACACCCCGATCTCGTCGACCCCGCCGAACCGGTTCTTGTTCGCCCGGAGCACCCGGTGGTCCAGGCTCCGGCTCCCCTCGAAGTACAGCACCGTATCGACGATGTGCTCCAGCGTCCTGGGCCCCGCGACCGTGCCGCCCTTGGTCACGTGTCCCACGAGAAAGACCGCGGTGCCCGTCTCCTTCGCGAACCGCTGGAGCCGGGCCGCGCACTCCCGCACCTGCGTGACGTTGCCGGGCGCGCCGTCCAGCTCATCGGCGTAGGTGGTCTGGATGGAGTCCACCACCAGGATGTCGGGCTCGAGCTCGGTCGCGCGCTGGACGATCGCGGTCAGGCCGGTCTCGGCGAGGAAGATGACTTCCCCTGCACCGCCCCCGAGGCGGTCCGCCCGGAGCCGGACCTGGGCCGCCGATTCCTCGCCCGAGACATAGAGCGTGGAGTGCCCGGCGATCTCCAGCCGGGCGGCGACCTGGAGGAGCAGCGTGCTCTTCCCGATCCCGGGCTCGCCGCCCAGCAGGATCAGCGACCCCGGCACGACGCCGCCCCCCAGCACGAAGTCCAGCTCGCGGATGCCCGTCGACCAGCGGATGGTCGCGCCCGGCTCAACGCTGCTGAGCCGCGCGGGGGCGGTGGCGGGGCGGCCGGACGCGCGGGACGGAGCCGCGGACCGGCCCTTCCGGACCGGTGCCTTCATCTCCTCGGCGAGGGTGTTCCACTCGCCGCAGCCGGGACACTGGCCCTGCCAGCGCGCGGTCTCGTTGCCGCATTCCGTGCAGAAGAACGCGGTTTTCGTCTTGGCCATCAGCGTTCGGTGGGGGTCACGCCAGGTCGGCGGACGTGAACGACTCGAAGCGTGTGCTTTCCTTCCGGAAGAAGAGCTCGACAGTTCCGGTTGGCCCGTTCCGCTGCTTGCCGATGATCAACTCGGCCTTGCCGGCGAGGCCCTTTTCCTGGGCTTCGAGGTCGGAGTGATAGTACTCCTCGCGAAACAGGAACATCACGAGGTCGGCGTCCTGCTCGATGGCACCGGATTCCCTCAAGTCGGAGAGCTGCGGCCGATGATCCGTCCGCTGTTCGGGCGCGCGGGAGAGCTGTGAGAGCGCAATGACCGGGACCTCCAGCTCGCGTGCCAGCGCCTTGAGGCCGCGGCTAATCTCGCTGACCTGCTGCTGACGGTTCTCCGCCGAGGACGACCCGGCGGCATCCATGAGCTGGAGGTAGTCGATGATCATGAGTCCGATGTCCGGGTGCTCCGCCTTTAGACGGCGCGCCTTGGCCCGCATCTCGAGCACATTCAGTCCGGCCGAGTCGTCGATCCACATTGGTGCGGTGTTCAGCAGTCCCATGGCCCGGTTCAGCCGCACGTAGTCCTCGTCGTGGAGGCCGCCGTGGCGCAGGCGACTCACGTCGATCATGCCCTCGGAGGCGATCAGACGGTGAACGACCTGTTCGGACGACATCTCCAGCGAGTACAGGGCGATCGGGATCTTCTTCTCGATCGCCGCGTGCAGACAGAAGCTAAGGGCGAGCGACGTTTTGCCCATGCTGGGACGCGCCGCGAGAATGATCAGATCGCCCTTCTGGAATCCGCCTGTCTTCTTGTCGAGGTCCGGAAATCCGGTGGGAACCCCCGTGACGCCGCCGCCCGACGCCTGGACGCGCTCGATTCCCTCCATCGCCTCGTAGAGCAGCTTCTTCAGCCAGACGAACCCTTGGCGATCGTGGCTCTGCGCCACCTGAAAGATCCGGTGCTCGGCCTCGTCCAGCAGCTGCGCGACCGTGCGCTCGCCGGGCTCGTAGGCGTCCCGGATGATCTGCGACGAGGTCTCGATCAGCCGACGCGTCAGCGCCCGCTCGCGTACGATCCGCGCGTGGTACTCGATGTTCGCTGCGGTGGGGACGGCGTCCAGCAGCTCGGCCAGGTACGGCAGCCCGCCGGCGTGCTCCAGCTCGTCGGCGCGGCGCAGCTCCTCGGCCACCGTCGTCGGGTCCACCACCTCGCCCCGCTGGAACAGCCGGGCCATGACGCGGAAGATCCGGCGATGGCCCTCGCGGTAGAACATGGAGTCATCGACGACCTCCACGGCCTTCGCGACCGCGTCGGTGTCGATGAGCATGCCGCCCAGCACCGCCACTTCGGCCTCCGCGGCATACGGCGGCTGGCGGTCGGGCGCGCGGAACGGGACGACGGGTGCTTCAGTCGTGCTCATCGAGAACCCGTCGCATCAGTTGGAAGTCCTGCCATGTACCGCGGGTGGCGTGGGGGCTCCTAAGAAGGTAAGCCGGATGATACGTCGCGACCACGGGGATGTCGCGGTAGGAGTGGACCACCCCGCGCAACCGCGAGATGCTCGATTCGCTCCCGCTGAGCATCTGTCCCGCGAACTTCCCAACGGCGAGAAGGACTTTCGGCCGGATCAGCTCCAGCTGCCGGTGGAGCCAGGGCGAGCAGCTCGCCACCTCGTCCGCCTGAGGGTCGCGGTTGGACGGCGGCCGGCACTTCAGGACGTTGCAGATATAGACGCGGTCCCGGGGGAACCCGGCCGCCAGCAGCAGCAGGTCCAGCAGCTTCCCCGCGGGCCCCACGAACGGGAGACCCTGCCGGTCCTCCTCGCCGCCCGGAGCCTCGCCCACGACCACCAGATCCGCCGCCGGATCGCCCCGGCCGAACACAACCTGCGTGCGGCTCCCCGCCAGCCCGCAACGCGTGCAGCCCGACGCCTCGGCCGCAAGGACGTGGAGCGGGGTCCCGACGACCCGCTCCGCTCCATGGCCCCGGGGCGGACCGGGGAACGATTCCGGCGGAGGAGCCGCGGGACGGCGCGACTGCCGAGCCGGCGCGGCGGCGGCTCCGCGGCGAACGGCCCCGTCCCGGACGCGGGCGGACGGTTCCGCGTCCGCGGCCGGGGCGCCACGAACGAGGTCGAGCGCCTGGTCGGCGGTCAGGCCGTCGAGATAGAGATCGCGGACGCCGAGCTCACGGAGCTCGCGCAGGACGCCTGCTAGGCGGGTACGCTCGTCCATTCTCGCGTCCTACTCGTCGAGGAACGGCATGCGGCGCTCGATCCGGTCGAGGATGCGCTCGGCGACTTCGTCCTTGGAAAGGAGCGGCAGCGCCTCCGCCTTCCCCTCGCGGTCCAGCAGCACCACGCGGTTGGTTTCCGTCTCGAACCCGGACTCCGGCCCGGTCTTGTTCAGCACGATGAGGTCCATCCCCTTGGACTCCAGCTTCCGCCGCGCGTTCGCCTCGCCGTCCTCGGTCTCGAGCGCGAAGCCGACCACCAGGCACCCGCTCGGGCGATCGCCGGCCGTCTCCTTCAGGATGTCGGGCACGGCCTCGAGCGCGATGGACTCGGGGGTCGCGTCCTTCTTGATCTTGGAGGCCGCCGCGTCTCTCGGGCGGAAGTCCGCCACCGCCGCGGCCATGACGAGGACCGCCGCGTCCGCGATATGCCGCTGCACGGTGCGCTTCATCTGCTCGGCCGTCTCCACACGATGGACGCGGAGCCCGGCGGGAGGAGCGAGAACGGTGGGTCCCGCGATCAGGTCCACGTCCGCGCCCCGACGCCACGCCGCGGCCGCGAGAGCGAAGCCCATGCGCCCGCTGGAGCGATTGGACAGGAAGCGGACGGGGTCGACGGCCTCCCGCGTCGGGCCGGCGGTGACGACGACGCGGCGGCCGCGGAACCGGCTTTCATCCTCCAGCGCCCGCCCGACGTGCTGCACGATCACGTCCGGCTCCTCCATGCGGCCCGGGCCGCTCCCCTCGCCGTACGCCAGCGGCCCCTCGGCGGGGCCGACCAGCTGATACCCGAGGCGCGACAGCTTCTCGGCGTTGCTCCGCGTGGCGGCGTGGCTCCACATCAGGTCGTTCATGGCCGGGCAGATGAGCACGGGCGCCCGCGTGGCGAGGAGGATGGCGGCGAGCAGGTCGTCGGATCGGCCGATCGACGCGCGGGCCATGAAGTCGGCGGTCGCCGGAGCCACGCAGACCACATCGGCCGCGCGCGCCAGGCGGATGTGGTCCAGCGCGTGTCCCGGCTCCAGGATTTCGGCGTGGACCGGTCGACCGGTCACCCCTTCGAAAGAGACCTCCCCGACGAACGCGCGGGCGGAGCGGGTCAGGACGACATCGACCTCGGCGCCGAGCCTGGTCAGGTCACGGGCGAGCTGGACGGCCTTGTAGGCGGCGATTCCACCAGTGACGCCGAGAAGAACGTGCTTCCCGGTCCAGGGCCGGCGGGGCCCCGCGCCGGGCGCGGCGCCCGGCTGCGGGCTCGCCATTCAGCGGATCAGAGCCCACCCTTGCGGCGCCGCTTGATGAGGCGGAACTCGATCCCGCCGGCGGCGAGGGTCTCGATGGACTTGGTGGTGAGCTTCTTCTCGAGCCCGGCGGGGACGGTGTCCCGGGGGAGGGCGTTCAGCTCGCGGGCGTACTTGGCCGCCACGAGGACGCCCAGGTACTTGCTGCCGGTGTGCTCCGATGCCTGGCCCGGGGTGACGACGTCCATGTTTTCTCCGCTCCGAGTGCGTTCGACCGAGACCGAAAAATGTAAGCCCGATGGCCGTCCGCGTCCAGCCGCTCAGCTCTCCTCCTGCCTGATGATGGCCTCCAGGTCGCGCACCAGCTCGTCGGCGAACCGCTCCAGGTCGCGCACCCGCTTCACCCGGCTCCACTCCGACCGGACGATGGACTCGACGCGGGCGTAGGCGCGCTCCAGGTCATCGTTGAGGACGACGAAATCGAACTCGGGCGCGGCCTCGATCTCCCGCATCGCGTTGGTCATCCGCCTGCGGCGCTCGGCCGGATCCTCGCTGGCGCGGCTCGTGAGGCGGCGGGCCAGCTCGTCCGCCGAAGGAGGCAGGACGAAGATCAGAAGGGCTTCGGCGAACACCCGCCGCACCTGCCTCGCCCCCTGGACGTCGATGTCCAGGACCACCGTGCGGCCGCGCTCGAGGGCGGACGCGATCTCCCGGCGCGGCGTGCCGTAGCGGCGGCCGTGCACGACCGCCCACTCGGCCAGCTCGTCGCGGTCGATCATGCGGGCGAACGTATCGTCGTCGATGAAGTGGTAGTCGCGGCCGTCCCGCTCCCCCTTCCGCGGCGGGCGGGTGGTGGCGGAAATGGAGAACACGACGTCTTCGTTCCGCTCGACGAGCATGCGCGCGAGCGTGGTCTTGCCGGCGCCGCTGGGAGCGGCGAGGACGACGGGGAACGCCGGGCGCGCGAGCGTCACTCGACGTTCTCCACCTGCTCGCGCAGCCGCTCGATCTCGTTCTTGATGTCCACGACCCGGTGCTCGATCTCCGCGTCGTTGGCCTTGGAGCCGATCGTGTTGGCCTCCCGGTGCATCTCCTGGACGAGGAAGGCCAGCCGCTTGCCGACGGGCTCCGCGGAATCCTCGTCGAGCATACCGCGGAAGTGGTCGAGGTGAGACCGGAGGCGCACGATCTCCTCGCTGATGTCCCAACGGTCGGCCATGAGCGCGATCTCCCGCGCCAGCCGCTCCTCGTCGACTCCGGCCTCGCCCGCGAGCTCGCGGACCGACCGACGGAGGCGGTCGCGCTCGGTGGTGAGTCGGGCGGGCGCCCGCTCCTGCACGGCTTCCAGCGCCGACCCGATGCCCCGGAGCCGCCCTTCCAGATCGGCGTGGAGGCTCCGTCCCTCCTCCTCCCGCATGGCGACGACGCCCCGGGCGGCCCGCGCCGTGACATCCGCTACCGCTTCCTCGGGCACCTCCGGGATCTCGGCCTGCTCCCGGACGACCAGCTCGCTGATCCGCGCCATCATCTCGAGCGTGATCTCGCCCGGCAGCTCGAAGCGCTTCTTCATGTCCCGGAAGACCCGGAGGTACTGATGGGCCCGGGCGTCGTCGAGAGCGAGGGCGGGACCGGACTCCGCGTTCCCCCCCTCGATCCGGTACGTGAGGTTGATGTGGCCCCGGGAGATCTGCGGCTTGAGCCAGTCCTTCATGCGCGGCTCGTAGCGGTCGAGGGCGGAGGGGTTCCGGACGTTGAGGCTGAAGAACCGGTGGTTGACCGTACGGATCTCCGCCCTCAGCAGTCCGGCCGGCGTCCGGACTTCGGCTTCCCCGAACCCTGTCATGCTCCTGATCATGGGCGTGAAAGTACGGGGCGGGGGCGCGTCGTGAAACGGGCCGCGCGGGTCAGTTCCAGAATTCCCACTTCACACCGTAGACGATGTGCTGCCCGGGGAGGCTGAAGCGGCCCTGTGTTCCGGGGGGACCCGGATAGGCGAACGGGAGGTCCTGCTGGAACCGGCGGTTGAAGGCGTTCTCCCAACGCAGGAAGGCGCGCACCGTCACGACGCGGATCGTGAGCGCGAGGTTGGTCGCGCGGTAGGATCCGACGGAGACCAGCCCATCCTCGGGGTCGTCATCGTCACAGCCGATGAGAGCCGTGCAGGGAGTCGTCATGCGGCCGCGGAAGACGTGTTCGACCCGGGCATGGATATCCAGGTTTCCGCTGGGTAGCGGCGAATGGCGGTAGACCAGCCCCGCCCGCCAGTGGTCATCGGAGAGGTAGAGCCAGGTCGAGGGGCGGTCCATCCGGACGTACCAGCCCTCCAGCCGCAGCGGGTGCCAGCCGGTGGGCAGCGAAGCGATCGCCTCGATCCCCGTGACCGCGCCACCGGCGAACCGCGGCGCGGCGACATCGAACGGGAGACCGAAGCCGGATACCGGGTCCGCCTCCAGGCGGACGGCCGCGGCCCCCAGGTGGATGCCCCACGCGTCGAACGAGGCGCCGAGCCGCTCGCCCGCGGGCGATGGCTCGAACACGACCGAGTCGACCGGTTCGTGGATCCGGGCGATGCCCGCTCCGCCCCGGGACAGCTCCGAAAAGAGCGAAACGCCCAGCAACGGGCCCACGCGCAGGCGGGCCACGTGCTGCCGGGTGGGGTCCCCGTCCTTCCACCACCCCTGGACGGTCTCCAGGCCCAGGCCGATCCACGGCAGCGGGGCCGCGTGGAGCTCGACAGCGGCCTCGGTGGACGGGAGCCGCGGATGATCCCGCAGGCGCAGCGCCAGCCGGACCCCCGAAGCCGGCCAGCCGCGGAGGTCGTAGCCGAGCCGCACTCCGGCCTGCGGCGTGCCCTCCCGGAGGGTGAGGGTGCCGTCACGGTCTTCGACGGTGGTGGCGCCGGCGTACCCCTCCGTGGTCACCCCGAGGAGGCGAGCCCGGGCGCGGACCGCCCAGTCCCGCCGGTCGCCGAGGAAGCCCTCCTCCACGCCCGAGCGGTCCATCTCGCTCTGGCGGTACTCGAGCTGTACGCCGGCGGAGTCCCGCACGAGCGTCCACTTGAGCCACCCGCCCGTGAGGTTCGAGCCGCGGATGGAGCGGGCCCCCACTCGCTCGAAGCCGGCGGCCAGCGGCCCTCCGAGGATGTTCGGAGCCAGGAAGATCCCGCGGAACAGGTTGACGTCGAGGTCGCCCGTGGCCGCCTCGACGACGGTGTGCGTTCGGGGATCGGACGGGGAGAGCGTCTCGAGCGTGACCACCGCTCCGGTGACGCGCCGCTCCACGCGGACCAGGGCCAGGGCGAGGAGCGGGAGGCGGGACGGATCGAACGTCGGCGTCGTGAGCGGATCCAGGGCGAAGCCGTCCATGACGTAGCGGATGCCGCCGCCGGCGATCCCGAAAATGGCGGCGCCCTCCGGCTGTCCCACGAACCCCGCGCGAACGGGCGTGACGCCGGGGATGCGCTCGAGGAGGTCCAGCAGCGAGACGTCGCCGATCATCAGGAGGTCCCGGCGCGTCCACTCCCACACCCCCACCTCCCAGCCGGTCGGGCCCGTCGGTCCGAGGTCGGGGAGGCGCGGCGGCGGAGGGGGCGGGACGGTGTCCTGCCCCGCCGTCGTATCCGCGGGAGTCGTGTCCGCCGGCGGGACGGGGTCCTGGCCGGACAGAGGCTGGAGCGGAGCGGTCAGCGCCGCCGCGAGAAAGAAAAACGCCCCCGACCGGAGCGACCGGAGCCGGGGGCGGCGGGTCACGGGCGCGTTCACCGCTCCGCGCGATCCCGGATCCACTCGATGAACAGGCGGGTCGGGATGCCGGTGGGGCCCTTCCTCAGGTACGACATCGGCTCGTCCCGGTAGGCGGTGCCGGCGATGTCCAGGTGGACCCACGGCACATCCCCGACGAACTCCTTGAGGAACCAGCCGGCGGTGATGGTGCCGGCCGGACGACCGCCGGTGTTCTTGATGTCGGCGACGTCGCTGTCGATCTGCTTCCGGAACTCGTCCCAGAGCGGGAGCGGCCAGCAGCGCTCGCCGGTCCGCTCGCCCACGGCGCGGACGTGGTCCATGAGGTCGCCATCATTGCCCATGAGCCCTATGGCCTCGTGTCCGAGCCCGATCACCACCGCGCCGGTCAGCGTCGCCGCGTCGATCATCGCGGCCGGCTCGTAGCGCTGAGCATAGGCCAGGGCGTCGGCCAGGATCAGGCGGCCCTCGGCGTCCGTGTTGATCACCTCCACGGTCTTCCCCGAGTACATGCGGATGACGTCCCCGGGCTTGGTCGCCCGCCCCGAAAGGAGGTTCTCGGTGGCGGGGATCAGCGCCACCACGTTGATCCGGGGGCGGAGACGGGCCACGGCCTGCATGGTGCCCAGCACCGCGGCGGCGCCCGACATGTCGTACTTCATCTCCTCCATCTTCTGCGCCGGCTTGATGGAGATTCCGCCGGTATCGAAGGTCACGCCCTTCCCGACCAGCACCACCGGCGGCGCACCCTCCGCCCCGCCGCGGTACTCCATGGCAATGAACTGCGGCTCCTCCTCGGTGCCCGCCGCCACAGCCACGATCCCGCGCATCCCCTCCTTCTCCATCGCCGCGCGGTCGAAGACGGTGATCTCCATGCCGCCCTCCGCCGCGATGCTCCGGGCCACCTCGGCCAGGTGCGTGGGCGTGGCGATGTTTCCGGGCTTCGACGCCAGCTCCCGCGCCAGGTTCTCCGCCTCCGCGACGATGCGGCCCACGTCGGCCCCCGCCCGCATCTCCTCCGTCTCCTCATCGTCGCGGGCAAGGAGCGTCAGGGTCTCGAGCCGGACCACCGGCTCGTCTTCCTCCGAGCCGCCGTCGGTCTTCAGCTCGCGGTAGTCCCACGCCGCCAGCACCGCACCCTCGACCGCGCCACGGGCCGCGAAATGACCGCCCATGTGCTCGCTCTTCCGGTCCAGGTGCCCCAGGGCCAGCGTCATGTCCCGCACGCGCATCCGCTCCGCTTCCCGGACCGCCGACCCGACGGCCTTGCGGAGCTGCTGCATCGCGAAGTCCTGTCGCTTCCCCACCCCCACGAGGAGGACCCGCTCCGCCGGGAATCCGGCGTCGGGGGGATAGACGACGAGCGTCTCGCCGTGACGACCCTTGAAGTCGCCACGCTTCATCAGGCGGGAGAAGAGCCCGCCGAGCGCTTCATCCACCGCGGCGCCCGCGCCGAGCGGCTCGCTGTCATCCTGGAAGTGCTGGAGGACGAGCAGGGGCGTGCTGACCCTGGCCGGGTGGTCTGTGCGGATCGAGATATTCAGAGGCATCGGAGTCCCGTCAGTCCATGTGATCGATGATGGCGTCGGCGAACCCCGACGTCTTGACGAGAGTCGCGTCCTCCATCTGCCGCTCCAGGTCGTAGGTCACCGTGCGGGCCGAAATGGCGCCCTCCAGGCCGCGGACCACCAGGTCGGCGGCCTCGTTCCAGCCCAGATGCTCCAGCATCATGACCGCCGAGAGGATCAGAGACCCGGGGTTGACCTTGTCCTGCCCGGCGTACTTCGGGGCGGTGCCGTGCGTGGCCTCGAAAAGCGCCACTTCGTCGCCGATGTTCGCCCCGGGGGCCATCCCCAGACCGCCGACCTGCGCGGCGGCGGCATCGGACATGTAGTCGCCGTTGAGGTTCGGCATGGCGAGGACCTCGTACTCGTCGGGGCGCAGCAGGATCTGCTGGAACATGG
>JAHWKI010000188.1 GCA_019347975.1 Gemmatimonadota bacterium | reverse complement strand
CGGCTGCGACGTGGACCAGCCGCGGAACCTGGCGAAGTCGGTCACCGTCGAATAGGCCGTGCGGGTCGTCCTGCAGCGCGTGAGCCGCGGAGAGGTCCGGATCGACGGGACAAGCGTCGGTCGGATCGGCCGCGGCTTCGTGCTTCTGGCCGGCTTCGCCGCGTCCGACGAGGAGTCCACCCTCACCTGGATGGCCGACAGGATCGTGGGGCTCAGGCTGTTCCCCGATGGGGACGGACGGATGAACCTCTCCCTGGACGAGGTTGGCGGCGGGGCCCTGGTCGTGAGTCAGTTCACCCTCTACGGGGACACCCGCAAAGGGCGCCGACCCAGCTTCACCGATGCGGCGGCGCCCGAGATCGCGGTCCCGCTCTACGAGCGTTTCCTCGCTCTCCTCCGCGAGCGCGTCCCCGGGGGGGTGGAGAGCGGGCGGTTCGGCGCGATGATGGACGTCGAGCTGGTCAACGACGGTCCCGTGACGCTGATCCTGGAGCGGTGAGCGCTCCCCGGCTGGTCCTCGCGTCCGCGTCGCCGCGGCGCCGGCAGCTCCTGCAGCAGCTCGGACTCGCGGTGGAGGTGCGCCCGGCGGACGTGGACGAGAGCGCGCTGCCGGGAGAGCGGCCCGGGGATCACGTGGAGCGGCTGGCGCGGGCGAAGGCGGAGGCGGTGGCGGCGACGGAGTCGAACGCGCTGGTGATCGGCGGCGATACGGTCGTGGTCCTGGATGGGGAGATCCTGACCAAGCCGGCGGAGGACCACGATGCGGTCGCCATGCTGCTGCGGCTGCAAGGTCGTGAGCACCGCGTGGCTACGGGCGTCGCCGTGGCCGCTTCGGAGGGCCGGACGGTTTCGGCGGTGGTATCCGCCGCGGTACGGTTCCGTCCGTTCGACAGGGCGCTGGCCGAAGCCTACGTGGCGACCGGTGAGCCGGCGGACAAGGCGGGAGCGTACGGCATCCAGGGGTACGGCTCCGTCCTTGTGGAGGAGGTCCGGGGCGACTACTTCGCCGTCATGGGTCTGCCGGTGGCCCGGGTCGTGGTGCTGCTGGAAGAGCTGGGCTATCGGTATGCGTTCGGGAGACTGGAGGGCCGGAGTGACGAGAGGTGAGACGACCCGACGGGTCGTCTTTACAGCGGCGGGGCAGCGGCCCACGATGGTGAGGGGTTCCCTGCTCATCGAGAGAGAGGATCGATGATGAGCGCCATCTTGGCGATCGACCAGGGGACGACGGGCACCACGTGCCTCGTCATCGGCGAGGACGGCGGGGTCCTGGGTCGCGCCTACTCGGAGTTCTCCCAGCATTTCCCGCAACCGGGCTGGGTGGAGCACGACGCGCTGGAGATCTGGGAGGTCACCCTCGGGGTGGCGCAGGAGGCGATCGCCGCGGCCGGCGGGCGCGTGGGTGCGGGGACGGCGGGAGTGGAGGCGGTGGACATCCGCGGGATCGGGATCACGAACCAGCGGGAGACGGTGGTGGTCTGGGACCGCGAGACGGGCGACCCGGTCCACCGCGCCATCGTGTGGCAGGACCGGCGGACGGCGGCGCGGTGTCGCGAGCTGAAGGAACAGGGCGCGGAAACGCTGATCCGCTCCCGCACCGGGCTCGTCATCGACCCCTACTTCTCCGGGACCAAGCTGGAGTGGCTGCTGCGGAACGTGGACGGACTCCGGACGCGCGCCGAGGCGGGGGAGCTGGCGGCGGGCACCATCGACAGCTGGCTCATCTGGAAGCTGACGGGGGGGCGGGTGCACGCGACGGATCCGACCAATGCCTCACGGACCCTCCTCTACAACATCGACGCGGGCGCGTGGGACGACGAGCTCCTGGATCTGCTGGGCGTGCCGCGGGCGCTCCTCCCGGATGTGCGGCCTTCCAGCGGGATCTTCGGGGAGACCGCCCCGGAGCTGTTCAGCGGTGCCATCCCGGTGGCGGGGGTGGCGGGAGACCAGCAGGCGGCGCTGTTCGGCCAGGGCTGCTGGAAACCCGGGCTCGCCAAGAACACGTATGGCACGGGAGCCTTCCTCCTGCTGCACACGGGAACCGAGCGGATCGCGTCCGAGTCGGGGCTCCTCACGACCATCGCGTGCGACGCGGCCGGTCAGCCGGCGTACGCGCTGGAAGGGGCGATCTTCGTCGCGGGGGCGGCCGTGCAGTGGCTCCGGGACGGGCTTGGACTGCTCGAGGAGGCGCCGGAGAGCGGGCGGATGGCGGCGTCGCTGGAGTCCAATGATGGTGTGTACCTGGTCCCGGCGTTCGTCGGCCTCGGGGCTCCACACTGGCAGCCGGAGGCCCGCGGGACCATCGTGGGGCTGAGCCGCGGAACCGATGGTCGGCACCTCGCCCGGGCGGCCCTCGAGGCGATGGCGTACTCCACGCGGGACGTCCTGCTGGCCATGGAGCGCGACTCCGGCGTAGCCGCCCGGGAGCTGGCGGTAGACGGCGGCGCGGCCGCCAATGACTGGATGATGCAGTTCCAGGCGGACATGCTGGACCTGCCCGTTCGGCGCCCGCAGAACCTGGAGACGACGGCCCTCGGCGCCGCCGGGCTGGCGGGTCTGGCGACCGGCGTATGGGCCGACGCGGAAGCTTTCCTCGGCTCGCGTCCCGCGCCGGACCGATTCATCCCCGACATGGCGCCGGGTGACCGGCAGCGCATGGTCGCCGGATGGGAGCGGGCGGTGGCGACGGCGCTCTACTGGGCCGAGGGACATGCGGGGCAGTGACCCGGTATCCAGGCCCCCCCGCGTCGCCGTCTGCGGTGCGGGAGTGTGCGGGGAGGAGCTGACCGAAGCGGCGGAGCGGGTGGGCCGCGGTCTTGCCCGTGCGGGCGCGGTGCTCATCTGCGGCGGTCTGGGCGGCGTGATGGAGGCCGCGGCGCGAGGAGCCCAGGCCGCCGGAGGCATCGTCCTCGGCGTGCTTCCGGGCCGCGACGCCCGCAACGCGAACCTCCACGTGGGGATCCCGCTACCCACCGGCATGGGCGAGGGACGGAACGTGCTGGTGGTCCGCTTCGCGGAGGCGCTGATCGCCATCGGCGGCGAATGGGGGACGCTCTCCGAGGTGGCCCTGGCTCGCAAGATGGACCTCCCGGTCGTCCTCCTGCGCCCCGGACTGACGGCCGGGCTCGATCTCCCCGAGGTGGAGACGCCGGACGAGGCCGTCGCCCGGGCCCTCGCCGCGGCACGCCCGGTCCCGTGAGCGCCTGCCTGATCGTCCTCGGCATCATCGTCGGCTGCTCCGCGGGAGGCGCCGAGGCGGTCGTGGCTCCACGAGACCGGTGGTTCGCGGAAGACAAGATCCAGCACTTCACGCTCTCGGCCGCCGCCACCACCATCGGCTACGGCGGCGCAAGCGTGGCGCTGGAGCGGGACGCGGCGCTGCTGGCCGCCGGTGTCGCCGCGCTGGGGCTCGGGGTGGCCAAGGAGGTGAGGGACGTCCGGGCCGGCCGCTCGTTCAGCCTGAAGGACCTGGTCTGGGACGCCGCCGGCGTCGCCCTGGCACTGACCCTCGTGAGCCGGATCGGCTGAACATGTCGGAATGGATCGTGGTCCTCGCCCTCGGCTTCATCGTCGCCGCGGCGGTGGCGTTCCCCCTCCTGGCGGGGCGCGCGCGGTACGAGGACGTCGCCGCCCTGGACGCCGACGTCGAGCGGTATCGGCAGGCCCTCGCCGGCGGCACCGTCTGCGGGCGCTGCCGGTTCGCCAATCCCCCCGGGAGCCGCTACTGCGCCGAATGCGGCCGGGAGCTGGCGCTCGCGGAGTAGAGGCGGCGGCGGGTCGGCGCGTGGCTTGCAGTCCGTGGCGCCACCCGATCTTTTAGCCGTTCAGGCAATGGAATCGTGACATTCCGCTACACAACGAGGAGCTCCAATGGCGTACCCATTCAAGCTGCCCGACCTGCCGTATTCCACCGACGCGCTGGAGCCGCACATCGACGCGCGGACGATGGAGATCCACCACGACAAGCACCATCAGGGCTATACGGACAAGCTCAATGCGGCGATCGAGAAGCACGCCGACTGGCAGGACCGGTCGATCTCGGACATCCTCCGGAGCATCAACAAGGTGCCGGAGGACATTCGCACCGCCGTGCGCAACAACGGCGGCGGCTACGCGAATCACGACATGTTCTGGAAGATCATGTCCCCGGATGGCGGAGGTGAGCCCGGCGGCGAGCTCGCGGACGCGATCAAGAGCGCGTTCGGCTCCTTCAGCGACTTCAAGCAGAAGTTCAGCGATACGGCCGCGGGCCAGTTCGGCAGCGGCTGGGGGTGGCTGGTGAAGAGCGGTGGCGGCGTGAAGGTGTACTCGACGCCCAACCAGGACAGCCCGTACATGAACGGAGATGTTCCGCTCCTCGGCGTGGACGTGTGGGAGCACGCCTACTACCTGAAATACCAGAACAAGCGCGCGGACTACATCAAGGCGTGGTGGAACGTGGTCGACTGGGACGCCGTAACGGAGCGGTACTCCAACGCCTGAGGCGTCCGTCGGCCCCTCGGCGCCGGTAGATCTCCGCAGCGACACCGTCACCCGGCCGACACCGGGCATGCGCGCGGCGATCGCCGATGCGGAAGTGGGGGACGACGCGCTGGGGGACGATCCGACGGTGCACCGGCTGGAGGGGCGCGTCGCGGCGCTGCTGGGGAAGGAGAGAGCGCTCTTCTTCCCCAGCGGCATCATGGCCAACGAGACCGCCATCGTGGTGCTCGGACGTCCGGGAACCGAGGCGGTGGTGGACGCGTCCTGTCACCTCCTGGACTGGGAGGAGGGCGCCGCGGCCGCCTGGGCCGGAATGCAGCTCCGGGAGGTCGCCACGCCGCCGGCCGGCATCACCGCGGCCGCCGTCGAGGCGGCCCTCCGCGCCGACAGTCCGTACCAGCCTCGCACGTCGCTCATTTCGGTCGAGAACACGCACAACGCCGCGGGCGGGAAGGTCGTCCCCCTCGATCGGCTGAAGGAGATCCGGTCCCTCGCAGAGGATCGCGGTCTGCCGGTCCACATGGACGGCGCGCGGCTCTGGAATGCCTCCACGGCTTCGGGAGTTACGGTGGCGGAGTACGCGGCCACGGCGGACACGGTGATGGTCACGCTGTCCAAGGGGCTGGGCTGCCCCGTGGGGTCCATGCTCGCCGGGGATGGCGGAGTCATGCGGGAGGCGTGGCGGATCCGCCGTCGCATGGGAGGGGCCATGCGGCAGGCCGGGATCCTGGCCGCAGCGGGGCTCTACGCGCTGGACCACCACGTCGACCTCCTCGCGGAGGATCACCGCCGGGCCGGCCTCCTCGCGGAGCTGCTGGCGGACGTGCGAACCGTCCGCGTCGAGGCGCCCGAGACGAACATCGTCATGATCGATCTCTTGCGCGCCGACGTGGACGCGCCCACAGTTGTAGCCCAACTGGCCGGGCGGGGCGTACGGATGAGCCCATTCTCCCCCCGTCGACTGCGCGCCGTCACTCACATGGACGTGGACGATGACGGAATCCGCCTGACTGCCCGGGCGCTGGCCGAGGTCCTGACGGTCCCGTGAACTCAAGGAGATCCCAATGAGCAAAGCCGCTCTCCCGCTGCCCCTGGCCGCCATAGCCCTCGCCGCGTGCGGCGGCGGGCCACCGCCGGAGCCCCTCGCGCCCCGGACGGTCGTCGACACGGTCGTGGTCACGCGGGAGGTCGCACCGCCCCTCCCCGAAGGCCGCTCCGCCATGATGTGCCTCGCCAGCGGGCAGAACGTCGAGATTCGGATCGGCGCCGCCGGCGATACGCTCATCGGACCCCGCCGGGTCCGCATGGTCGACCTCGGCCCGGGCGTCGGGTTCATCGGCAGCTACGCCGGCGGGGAGGCCTGGTTCATCAACGACCAGGCGATCACCTTCGACCGCCGACAGTTCTCGAAGTTCGGGCAGCCGGAAGCCAAGGAGTGCCGGGCCATGAAGATCGTCGGCGACTTCGACGGCGTTAACGTCTTCGCCGACGCGACGGCCTCCGCTCCCTTCAACCTCCTGTACGTGCCGGTGCGCCCCGGAGTGTTCCAGCCGTACCAGACCCAGGTCGGACGGGTGCGCGGCTGATCCACGCCGCCGTGTCCGGCAGGTGATCGAGGACGGCCTCTCCCGCTCGGGGGAGGCCGTTCGCGCTGGGGCGAGCACGGGAAGCTTGCGGCCGGGCGCGCCGAGTCGTATAGTCCCTTCGGTGTTTGTTCGGCAACAACGGCCGATCGGGACATGAGGCAGGCCCGAAGCGCCCTTCACCCGGCAGAGGCCGGGGGCGATCTTTTCCGAGTGGTAGGTTGCCCCTACCTTGGAACGGGGCCCGCGGCCCCCACTTTCCGAGACTCCGATGATCAATTTCACAGGTGGAGCGATGGCCACGGCCGAGCTGACGAAGGAAAAGGAAAAGGCGCTGAGCGTCGCGATCCAGCAGATCGAGCGTGCGTACGGCAAGGGCTCGATCATGCGGTGGGGTGCGGATGGCGCCCGGATCCAGGTCGCGTGCATCCCGACGGGGGCGATCAACCTGGACGCGGCGATCGGGATCGGCGGGATCCCGCGGGGCCGGATCACGGAGATCTACGGACCGGAGTCGAGTGGAAAGACGACGCTGTGTCTGCACGTGATCGCGAACGCGCAGAAGGCCGGGGGCGTGGCGGCGTTCGTGGACGCGGAGCACGCGCTGGACATCGAGTACGCGCGGAAGCTGGGCGTGGACGTGGACAACCTGCTGGTGAGCCAGCCGGACACGGGTGAGCAGGCGCTGGAGATCACGGAGGT
>JAHWKI010000187.1 GCA_019347975.1 Gemmatimonadota bacterium | reverse complement strand
TCGTCGTGAGCTACCGGCAGGGCGACCTGGGGCTGGTCCACAACGGCAACATCACCAATGCCCTGGTCCTGCGCGACGAGCTGGTCGAGGAGGGCGCGATCTTCCAGGGGACCATCGACTCGGAGGTGATGGTCCACCTGATCTCCCGCTCCCGGTGCCCGACCATCGATGAGCAGATCTCCGAGGCGCTGTCCCGCCTCACCGGCGCCTTCTCCGTGCTGATCACCGTGGGGGACACTCTCTACGCCGCCCGCGACCCGTGGGGCTACCGGCCGCTCGTCCTCGGCGCGCTCCCTGACGGGGGGTGGGTCGTGGCGAGCGAGAGCTGCGCGCTCGACCTGGTCGGCGCCGACCAGGTCCGGGAAATCGAGCCGGGCGAGATGCTGCGCATCCGGAACGGCGAGCTGAAGTCCCTCAAGAACGTCTCGCCCGGCCACCGCATCGCGCCCTGCATCTTCGAGCTGGTCTACTTCGCGCGCCCCGATTCGAAAATCTGGGGGACCAGCGTGGACCGGGCCCGGCGGGAGTTCGGTCGCCAGCTCGCCCGGGAGCACCCCGCCGACGCGGACGTCGTCTTCAGCGTGCCGGACTCCTCCAACTCCGCGGCGCTGGGGTTCTCCGAGGAGAGTGGAATTCCCTATGAGCTGGGGCTGATCCGCAACCACTACGTCGGCCGGACCTTCATCCATCCCACGCAGTCCGGTCGCGACTTCCGGGTGCGGATCAAGTACAACCCGGTGAAGGAGGTGCTGGAGGGGAAGCGCGTCGTCGTGGTGGACGACTCCCTGGTCCGCGGCACCACGAGCATGGGGCTGGTCCGGCTGATCCGGGAGGCCGGGGCGGAGGAGGTGCATTTCAGGATCTCCAGCCCGCCCGTGCGCTTCCCCTGCTTCTACGGCATCGACATGCCCACGAAGGAGGAGCTGATCGGCTCGAGGAAGACCATCGAGGAGATCCGTGAGCACCTGGACGTGGATTCCCTCGGCTACCTCTCCCTCGAGGGCATGACCGGCGCCGTCTCTCAGGCCGGCCCCTTCTGCCACGCCTGCTTCTCCGGGGACTACACCGCCCCGCTAGTGGACCTGGAGCGGGGGTACCCCGCCATGACGACCTGTTAGCCGACAGCCGCGAGCGGGCACCGCACACGCACCCGGGCCCGGGCCCGGGACGGGTCACTCACCCATGGTTCTCGCGTGGCGGGCTTCCAGCGATCTGATCATTGCGGTGAGCATCGCGACGACGCGGCCCAGGATCTCCTTCCCCGGTTCGATCCGCTCCTGGACCGCCAGCTCGAAGTCCACGAGGTCATCGAGGCTCGCGGCGCACTCTGTCGCGGAGCCGCGTGAGATGTGGTAGAAGTGCACCTTGTCCGGCACGCTCCATTTCCCCGAGCCCTCTGCGATATTGCGCGTGACCGACTTGGCCGCGCGCTTGAGGTTGTCCTTCGAGTCCGAGTGCCCTCGGCCCAACTCCTTCAATAGCCCACTCAACTCGCGGTTGAATGAACGGGCGACCCGATACACCTCCAGGCGCTCGTGGTCGAAGTACGCAGGCATCGCAACCTCCCGGGGGAACTGTCACGATGCGATCAGCCCGCGTAGTGGGGAATGGCCGGATGGGTCATAGTTGTTCCCGGGCCCGTGTGCGGGTGCGTGTGCGGGACACGGGACCCGAAGCCATAGGACGTGGTCCGCGGCTTTTCCCTCCCCGCGGACCTACCTTTGCATATCCCACCGCGCAACAACAGCGAACCGCCCCGACGGGTTGACTTTTTCCAGGCCGTATCGGCCTTCGTGACTGGCCCGCCCCCGGCTGGCCCGTACATTGAAGCTGAGCGGACCACGGCGGCGGCCGCACTGGCCTGATCCAAATAAATCCATCTGCGGGGGCTCTGACGAATGAGCGAGCGCTGGGTCTACTTCTTCGGCAACGGCGAGGCGGACGGGAGCCGCCACGACAAGGATCTGCTCGGCGGAAAGGGCGCCAACCTGGCCGAGATGGTCAGGGTCGGCGTTCCCGTCCCGCCCGGCTTCACTATCACCACCGACGCGTCCCGGCACTACATGGCCGAGCGGTCGTTCCCGCCCGGCCTCGAGGAGCAGTCCCGCGCGGCGCTGACGCGGATCGAGGAAGGCACCGCCAGGACGTTCGGCGGTGGTGACGACCCGCTCCTCCTCTCCGTCCGGAGCGGCGCGGCCGTCTCCATGCCGGGGATGATGGATACGATCCTGAACCTCGGACTCAACGACGCCACGGTCGAGGCCCTTGCCCGCGGAGCGGACGACGCCCGGTTCGCGTGGGACTCCTATCGCCGCTTCGTGCAGATGTACGGCAACGTGGTGCTCGGCGTGCCGAACGCGGCCTTCGAGGAGCTGCTGCGCGAGAGGCGGGACGCCCGCGGCGTGGAGGACGACACCGGTCTCACCGCCGACGATCTCCGCGCGCTCGTGCCCGAGTACAAGGAGATGATCGCGGAGCGGACCGGGGTCACCTTCCCGGAAGAACCCGAGGAGCAGCTGTGGGGCGCCGTCCGCGCGGTCTTCGACTCCTGGGACAACGACCGCGCCGTCGCCTACCGCCGCCACGAGGGCATCCCCGACGACTTCGGCACCGCCGTTACCGTGATGGCGATGGTGTACGGCAACATGGGGGAGACGTCAGGAACCGGCGTGGCCTTCACCCGCGACCCGAGCACGGGCGAGAAGCGCTTTTTCGGCGAGTTCCTGCTGAACGCGCAGGGCGAGGACGTGGTCTCGGGGATCCGGACCCCGGTGTCCATCAGCCAAATGGCCGACCTGCTCCCGGACGCCTACGCCGACCTGCTGGACATCCAGGAGCGGCTGGAGCGCCACTACCGGGACATGCAGGACCTGGAGTTCACGGTCGAGCGCGGGCGGCTCTACCTCCTCCAGACCCGGAGCGGGAAGCGCGCCGCGGCCGCGGCGCTCCGGATCGCCGCAGAGATGGTGGACGAGGGGCTCATCGACACCACCGAAGCGGTGCTCCGGATCGACCCGGAGGACCTGGAGCGGCAGCTCCACTCCGCCCTCGACCCCAACGCCGACCCCACCGTCCTGGCCACCGGTCTGCCCGCGTCGCCGGGCGCGGCATCCGGGAGGGTCGTGTTCGATCCGGACGAAGCGGTGCGCCGGTCGGAAGCGGGGGAGGCCGTGATCATGGTGCGGGCGGAGACCTCGCCGGACGACTTCGCCGGCATGGCCGCCGCCCGGGCGATCGTCACGGCGCGCGGCGGCATGACGTCCCACGCCGCGGTGGTCGCCCGGGGCATGGGGAAGCCCTGCGTCGTGGGCGCCCGCGACCTGGAGATCGCCCGCGAGGGCCGCTCGTTCAAGGCCGCCGGCCATACCGTGGCGGCCGGGGACTGGGTGACTATAGACGGCGCCAGCGGACGATTGCTGCTGGGCCGCGTCCCGACCGTGGAGCCGGAGCTCACCGAGCACTTCCACCGCGTCATGGGGTGGGCCGATGACGCCCGCCGCCTGGGTGTCCGGGCCAACGCCGACACCCCCGAGGACGCACGGCAGGCGCGCGCGTTCGGCGCCGAGGGGATCGGCCTGTGCCGCACGGAGCACATGTTCCACGGCGATGACCGCGTCCGCGCGGTCCGGGAGATGATCCTCGCCGACGACGGGGAGAGCCGACGCCGCGCCCTCGAGCGGATCCTCCCCATGCAGCGGGAGGACTTCGAAGGCATCTTCCAGGCGATGGACGGCTACCCCGTCACCATCCGGCTCCTGGACCCGCCCCTCCACGAGTTCCTGCCGCACGACGGCGAGGAGATGGACGAGCTGGCGTGGGCCACCGGGCGACGGGTGGAAGAGATCCGCGCGGCGGTCGAGCGGCACCGGGAGTCGAACCCGATGCTGGGACACCGTGGTGTGCGCCTGGCCATCTCGGTGCCGGAGATCGCGGAGATGCAGGCCCAGGCCATCTTCGAGGCCGCGGTGGCCGCCGCGGCGGACGGGGTGGATGTCCAGCCCGAGATCATGGTCCCGCTCGTCGCCACCGTGGAGGAGCTGCGGGTGCAGGACCGGCTGATCCGCGACGTGGCGACCCGGGTCTTCGAGGAGGCCGGCCGGGAGGTGCCCTATATGGTCGGCACGATGATCGAGCTGCCCCGGGCCGCGCTGACCGCGGACCGGATCGCCGAGGTGGCCGAGTTCTTCTCCTTCGGCACCAACGACCTGACGCAGACCACGTTCGGCATCTCCCGTGATGACGCCGCGAGCTTCCTCCCCCGCTACATCGAGCAGGGCATCCTTCAGGACGACCCGTTCCAGGTCCTGGACCGGGAAGGCGTGGGGCAGCTCGTCACCCTCGGGACCCGGAAGGGGCGCTCCACGCGTTCGGACCTCAAGGTGGGGATCTGCGGCGAGCACGGCGGAGAGCCGTCCTCGGTGGAGTTCTGCCACCACGCCGGACTGGACTACGTGTCCTGCTCGCCCTTCCGCGTCCCTGTCGCCCGCCTGGCGGCGGCCCGGGCCGCGCTGGAGGAGGCGGGAAACGCGGAGGAGGCGGAGGAGGACGGCGTGGACCCCGGAACGCCCGCGGAGCCGAGCCTGGAGTCGGTCGCCTGACACACGAGAGGGACATGATCACGGTCACGAGAGAGCTCCTTCACCGTCTGCCGAAGACGGACCTGCACGTCCACCTGGACGGATCCATCCGTCCCGAGACCCTCATCGAGCTGGCGGCCGAGCAGGGCGTCGCGCTCCCCAGCACGGACCCGGAGGCCCTCGCCGAGCACATGCACGTGAAGGAGGCCCGGGACCTGGTCGACTACCTCTCGCGGTTCGACATCACGCTCTCGGTCATGCAGCGCGCCGACGCCCTCGAGCGGATCGCGTTCGAGCTGGCGGAGGACGCCGCGGCCGAGAACGTCCGGTACATGGAAGTCCGCTTCTCTCCGGTCCTCCACATCAATCAGGGGCTCACGCTGGCCGAGGCCGTGGACGCCCCGCTCAGCGGCCTCCGCCGGGCCGAGGAGCTGTACGACATCAAGACGGGGATCATCATCTGCGGGATCCGCAACATGAGCCCGCATACGTCCATGGACCTGGCGAACCTGACCGTGGACTTCAAGAACCGCGGCGTGCTGGCGTTCGACCTGGCCGGGGCCGAGTACAACAACCCGGCCAAGATGCACAAGGAGTCCTTCTACCGGGTAGGGAACGCCAATGTCGCGGCCACGATCCATGCGGGGGAGGCGTACGGGCCGGAGTCGATCCACCAGGCGCTCCACTACTGCAACGCCAACCGCATCGGCCACGGGACACGGCTCTTCGAAGACCCGGAGTTGATGCAGTACGTCAACGATTTCCGGGTCCCGCTGGAGATCTGCCTGACGTCCAACGTGCAGACGCACGCGGCCTCGAGCTTCGAGGAGCACCCCCTGCGGCTCTACTTCGACCAGGGGATCGTGGTCACGCTCAACACGGACAACCGCCTCATGAGCGCCACCACCGTGACGGAGGAGTACTGGCGCGCGCACCAGTACCTGGGGTTCGCCTGGGACGAGCTCTGCCGCATCGCGCTCTACGGCTTCGAGAGCGCCTTCCTCCCCTTCCAGGAGAAGCAGCTGCTGGTCGCGGCGATGCGTGCTGAAATCGAAGCGCTCGGCAACAGCGTCCCAGTCGCCACTCCGGCCTGACCAGAACCTGCCGCTTGACCCCCTCAGCGACTCGCCGCCGACACCCTCAGCCGGGCGTCACGCGCGGATCATAACGGTTCGGCAACAGAAGAGACGGGAGGGTTGATCTTCGGATTCGCCCCCCGTATCATCGGGCGTCTGAAGCACACTCCGAGCGACTTGCGCTGCGAGCATGACCGACGACGGTTCCATGGCAGGAGGCGGTAGTACGATGCTCCATCGCCTTCGCGGGTGCTCAGAGAGGAGTCGCCCCGGACATCCGCGCTCCCCGGTTTCTTTTTTTCACCCCCCAATCAATGGATGGAAGATGACGAGCACACCTCGTAGGTGGTCGTTGCTGCTGTGCGCGATTGCCCTGGCCGTCGGAACGGTCGGAGCACATGAAGCTTCGGCCCAGGCGGTGACCACGAGCACTGTCGCGGGCCAGGTGAGCGAAGCGGACGGACAGCCCGTTGCGGGCGCCCAGGTGACGGTCAGGAACACGTCGACCGGCACGGAGAGGGGCACGCTGACCCGCTCCGACGGCCGCTACATCATCTCCGGGCTGCGTCCGGGCGGCCCGTACGTCATGACCATCACCATGCTCGGCTTCGCGGAGGAGCGGATCGAAGGGTTCGAGCTCGGGCTCGGCCAGGTCCGCCAGATCGATGTGCAGCTCCGGACCCAGGCGGTGGCTCTCGGCGAGATCCGTGTATCGACGGCCAACGCCCGCAACAACAGCGGCGTGCAGACGGTCGTCAATGAGGAGGCGATCGCCCGGGCCCCCACCCTCAACCGGGAGATCGTGGACGTCGCACGGCTCACGCCCCAGGCTTTCGTCGTCAACGAGGACGACGATGGGGCCGCGATCTCGATCGCCGGCCAGAACAACGAGTACAACTCGCTCTACATCGACGGCGTCGTGAACAACGACGTGTTCGGGCTGTCCGCGCAGGGCACGAACGGCGGCCAGACGGGCGCGCCGCCGATCAGCTTCGATGCGATCGAGCAGCTCCAGATCGCGGTGTCGCCGTTCGATGTGACGCAGGGCGGCTTCACCGGTGGCGCGATCAACGCCATTACCCGGAGCGGCACCAACGACTTCAAGGGCTCGCTCTACTACCAGCTCCGCAACGAGAACCTCGCCGGCGACAGCGACTGGCGTGGCGAG
>JAHWKI010000021.1:12426-24977 GCA_019347975.1 Gemmatimonadota bacterium | reverse complement strand
CGCTCCGCTTTCCGATCATCGTGCCTCCAACAGGATTCCCGCGCGAATGGTTCCCGGGCTGCTCCCGCGTGGCCGGCCCCCGCTGACCTCGCGATCTCCGCGGCTCCGCGGGGGTATGGACTTTCGCCAGCGGATCGCGATCATGCGACCGCGGTTGTATTCTGTCTGCTCCGGTCCGTTGCGTTGCGGCCGCTCGCCGGCATTCGGGGTGGCACGGATGTCCGACCACCCGCTCGCGCGACCGCCTGGAGGGCTAGTCCTAACTGGTAAGGCAGCGGTCTTGAAAACCGCCGGGCGCAAGCCCTTGGGGGTTCGAATCCCTCGCCCTCCGCTGTTTCGCTTTTCGCCGGCGCGGGCTTTCGCCAGCTCGGCGGGAGCCCGCGCCGTAGACCCCGCCACCCATTCGTGGCGCACGCCTTCCTTCCCGCGGCCCGTCATGTGCAAGTCCCGCCCGCTCGGACGTCCCGCAGATGAACGCGCCGTGTAATCGCAGCCGGAAATCGCCGTGACGCACCGACCTGGTCCGCTCCGTCCACTGCTCGTCGCCGCGCTGGCGGCGGTCGTGCTCTCGTGCGCCCGCGCCCCGGAGCCCGCCGAGCCCATCGAGCCACTACCCGACCTCGCCCGGGCCGACACGACACGCCCCCTGGCGATTCCGCCGCTGCCGCTGCCTCCGCGCGTCCATCGCCCGGATGACGCCGCGGCGGAGCCGGGGCTGACCCTGCGGCTGCGCGAGGGGGCGACGGACACGGGACGGCCCGGGGTCGCGGAGCCCGGGCGAACCGGACCCGCGCCCGCCGAGCCGCTGTCGATCGAGCGGACGAACCGGCTGCTCGCGCGGCTGCCGGCGCTGCCGACGCCGGACACCGCGGCGTTCCGCTTCCCGGCCGCGTCGCCGCCGCCGCCGCGCACGGGGCGCGTGGTGCTCTCGCCGTTCCCCCCCGCGGACTCGCTGGAGCCGCCGGCGGCGAGGCCCGCCCGCCCCCGGGGACCGCTGCGCGTGGTGCGCATCCTCCCCTCGGGCGAAACCGAGCTTGCTCCGCATCTCACGATCACGTTCAGCGACGCCATGGTGCCGCTGACGACGATCGTCGGCACCCTGGAGCGGACGCCGCCGGCTCGGCTGACCCCGCAGCCGCCCGGCCGCTGGAGCTGGATGGACACGCGGACCCTGCGCTTCGAGCCGGACGGGCGCTTCCCGATGGCCAGCACCTTCGCCGTGGAGGTCCCCGCCGGCACGCGATCGGCCGCGGGTGACGCGCTGGAGGAGCCGGTACGGGCGGAGTTCGCCACGCCCCCGGTGCGCGCGATCGGAGCCTATCCGGCGCTGCATCCCGAATCGGACGGCGCGGGGCCGGGCCGGCGGAGGATCGCCCCCTACCGCCGGGCGCAGGAGGACGCGGGTGCCGTGTCGCTGCGCCCCGTGGTGATCATCGCATTCGATCAGCGCGTGGGTGCGGCGGCCGTGCTGCGGAGGACCCGTGCCTTCGCGGCCGGCCGGACGCACGCGCTGCGCCTCGCGACCCAGGCCGAGGTGAGCGCGGACACGGTGGTGAGTCGCCTGGTGGAAGACCTCGAAGACGACCGCTGGCTCGCCGTCCGTCCGGCCGAGCCGCTGCCGGGCGATGCCGATGTCCGGATCGTCCTCGGTCCCGGCGTGCCGTCCGCCGAGGGCCCGCGGGTCACGACCCGGGCGCAGGAGCTGCGCTTCCGCACCTACGGGCCGCTGAAGATCACCTGGAATAGCTGCCTGGAGGCGGACACCTGCCGCCCCGGTCAGACGTGGCGGATCCGGCTCAGCAACCCGATCGACGAAAGCGCGTGGTCCCCGGATCTGGTCCGCGTGGAGCCCGCGCTGAAGGACATGGCGGTGCACGTCCGCGGCGCGGAGGTCTGGATCTCCGGCGAGGCGCGGCCGAACACGCGCTACACGGCGACGCTGTCGCCCTCGGTACGGGACCGCTTCGGGCAGCGCCTGCAGGAGCCGCGCTCCGTCACGTTCGTGATCGGGGCCCCGCTCCCCATGATCCGCGTCGCCGGGACGCCGCTCATCGTGCTCGATCCGGAAGGGCCGCCGCGGGTCAACGTGCACTCCCACGGCGTCGGAGCGCTGCGCGTACGCGTGTATCGCGTGTCGCCGGAACAGTGGTTCGACTACGGCGACGCGGTCGAGCGGTGGCTGCGGGCGCCCGGCGGGATATTGAGCCCCCCGGGCGAGGAGGTGCTGTCGAGGGTGGTGGAGGTCGAGGGTGGCGGGACCGAGTTCAGCGAGACGGTCCTCGACGTGAGCGCGGCGCTACGCGACGGGCTCGGACACGCGATCGTCGTCGTGGAGCCGGTGGACGCCGGGGCGCAGCCCGACCCGCGCGCCGGACGCGGCTGGCGACGCACCGCGAACACCGCCTGGGTGCAGTCGACGCGGATCGGCCTCGCCGCGCGCGCCGACGCCGAGGAGCTGTTCGTATGGGCGACCTCGCTGCGCTCGGGCCAGCCGCTCGGTGATGTCGACCTCACGGTGCTGCCGACCGGCCGGCACACCGCCACGGCGGGGGACGGTACGGCGCGGATCGCGCTCTCCGAGTCGGGCGATGCGGCGCTGGTGGCCGCGTCGGGCGCGGACGCGGCGCTCCTGCCGGCGCGGGAGTACGCGTTCAGCCGTGGCCGTCATCCGTGGCAGCGGCGGCGCGAGGCGGACGAGCTGCGCTGGTACACGCTGACCGATCGCGGCCTGTATCAGCCGGGCGAAACGGTGCACTTCAAGGGGTGGCTGCGGCGGATGCCTCACCGGCCCGCGAACGATCCCGAGATCGCCGGTGGAGTGAGCGGGATCGATCTCACGCTGCGCGGGCCCCGGAACGAGGATCTGGCCACGACCACGCTCCGGCCTGGTGAGCTGGGCGGATTCGACACCCCGCTGGAGCTTCCGGAGGCGCTCAACCTGGGCCACGCGCGGATCGAGCTGCAGGCGACGGGCGCTGGTGTCTCCCCGGAGGACAGCCGCGGCCATCACGTCCTCCAGGTGCAGGAGTTCCGGCGGCCCGAGCACGAGGTGCGGGTGGAGGCGGACCCGGGGCCGCACATCGTCGGCGACGTCGTCGATGTCGCCCTGAACGCCGGGTACTACGGCGGCGGGGGCCTCGCCGACGCGCCGCTGGACTGGCGGGTCACGACGCGGCCGGGACACTACCGCCCCCCGGGTTGGGACCGGTGGCACTTCGGCCGGATGTCGTGGTGGCGCGAACGACCGCGCGGGGGCGAGGCCGAAATGTTGAGCGGCGTCACGGACGCGGCCGGCTCGCACCGACTGCACATCGACCTGGTGTCGGTGGAACCGCCGTTCACGACGGCGCTCCGCGCGGAAGCCCAGGTGAGCGACCTCACGCGTCAGATCGGATCCGCGGGCGTCGACCTGATCGTGCATCCGGCCGCGCTGAGCGTCGGGCTGCGGCTCGAGCGCGGCTGGGTGCACCCGGGGCAGACCGTGGAGCTGGAGGTCGTCGTGGTGGACCACGACGGCCGGGCCGTCCCCGGCCGCAGCGTCGAGGTGGCGCTGGAGCGGCTGGCGGGCGACCGCTGGGCACGGACGCCGCCGCCGGCGGACAGTGGACGCGTCGTCTGTCGCGTAGAGACCGGCCCCGAGCCGTCGGTCTGCCACATCACGCCCGATTCCGCGGGCGTCCACCGGGTCCGCGCCGACGTGCGCGATGACGCGGCGCGCGTCAGCCGCACCCAGCTGCTGCTCTGGGTGGCCGGCGCGCCCGTCGCTCCCGATCGGCGCGGCGATCCCGGCCGGATGGAGCTCGTCGGGGACCGTGAGGAGTACCAGCCGGGGGACACCGCCCGGATCCTCGTCCAGTCGCCCTTCCTGCCCGCCGAGGCGCTCGTGACGATCCACAACGGCGGCGTCCTCTCCACCGAGCGGCTGCGCATCGGCGCGCCTTCGTACGAGCTGGAGGTCCTCATCACCGAGGCCCACATCCCGGCCGCGGAGGTGCGCGTCGAGCTCGTGGACGCCGAGACGGGCGTGGACTTCGCCACGGGCGTGGCGCGACTCTCCGTGCCCCCGCACCTTCGCGCCCTGGATGTGCGGGTCACACCGCGCGACACCGTCGCGGCTCCGGGCGCCGAGACCCTCATCGATCTCGAGGTGCGCCATGCCGACGGCCGGCCCGCCGCGAACGCCGAGGTCGCCCTCTGGATGGTCGATGAGGCCGTTCTCGCCATCGGCGGCTATTCGCTCAACGACCCGCTCGACGTCTTCTATGCGCCACGGCACACGTACATGTACGAGCAGCACAGCCGCCGCTGGGTGGTGCGGTGGCCCCGCAGCGCCGGCCCGGGGACGCTCTCCGGACAGGTGCTGGCGGGGGAGAGCGGCCGCGCGCTGGCGGGGGCCACGGTGCGGCTCGCGGGCACCTCCATCGAGGCGCGCACCGCCTTCGACGGCAGCTTCACGCTGCGGGACGTCCCTCCCGGCGAATACGTTCTGGAGATCACATCCCCCGACGGCGCGACGGGGCGCCGGACCGTCACCGTACCGGCGGACGGTGTCCACGTCGGCAACCTGGTGCTCGGCGCCTTCGGGCTCTCGGCCGGCGCCGAGATCCTCGCGCGCCGTCGGGAGGCGGACGAAGTGGTGGCCGTCGCCCCGGCGCCACCGCCGCCGGCACCCGGGGAGGCGCAGCGGGCCCTGAAGCTCGAATCCGTGGTCGTCACCGGCGGGGGAGCCGCCGAGCAGGAGGTCGGCGTGCGCACGGACTTCGCGCCGCTGGCGTTTTTCGAGCCGTCCCTGCGCACGGACGCGAATGGCCGTGTCCGGGTCACCGCGCGGCTGCCGGAATCGCTGACGCGCTACCGTATCATGGCCGTGGCGGTCTCCGGCGCGGAGCGCTTCGGCACGGGAGAGGCGGCGCTGACCGCGCGCAAGGAGCTGATGGTGCGGCTATCGGCGCCCCGCTTCCTCAACTACGGTGACCGCTTCGAGCTGCCGGTGCTGGTCCAGAACGCGACGACGCGGGCGATGGAGGTCGAGCTCGCCGCCCGCGCCAGCGGTCTCCGGATGGGCGAGCGGCCGGGTCGCCTGCTCATTCTCGGACCCGGCGAGCGGGCCGAGGTCCGGCTCGAAGCGGCCGCTCCGCTGCCGGGCACCGCGCACGTGCAGGTCGTCGCCGTGGCCGACGACGGCACGGCCGACGCCGCTTCGGTCGATGTCCCCGTCTACACGCCGGCCACGCTGGAGGCGTTCGCGACCTACGGCACCATCGATAGCGACGCGCCGGTGGTCCTGCCCGTGGCCCGCCCGCGGGGCGTCATCGAGGGATTCGGCGGCCTCGAGGTCAGCATCACGTCCACGGCGCTCCATTCGCTGACGGACGCCGTCCTGTACCTGCATAGGTATCCGTTCGAGGGCGCGGAGCACCTCGCATCGCACGTCCTCGCGGTCGCCGCGCTGCGGGACGTGCTGAGCGCCTTCGGCGCGGCGGGTCTGCCCGATCCCGACGCGCTCGTGGCCGCGACGCAGCGGGACATCGCGGAGCTCGTCGCGGCCCAGGCGCCGGACGGCGGCTGGGCGTTCTGGCCGGGGAGCTCGCGGACGAACCCGTTCGTCAGCATCCACGTCGCGCACGCGCTGCAACGGGCGCGAGAGAAGGACTTCGACGTGCCCGGCTCCACTCTGGAGCGCGCGGCGGAGTATTTGCGCGGCATCGAAGCGCGCGTCGCGGCCTGGCCGCTCGCCGCACGGCAGAGCGCCGCGGCCTACTCCCTCTACGTCCGTCACCGCATCGGTGACCCCGCGGCGCAGGCGCAGGCGCGGCGCATGGCCTCCGCCCCGCCGGACCGGGTCGGGGGCGAGCTTCCGGTCGAGGCCGCCGGATGGCTGCTGCACGTGGTCGCCGCCGATCCCGCGTCGCGTGCGGAGGCCGACGCGCTGCGTCGGACGCTGATGAACCGGCTCGTCGAGACCGCCGGCACCGTCACGTTCGCTTCTCGCTACGAAGACGGTGAGCACCTGCTCCTTCATTCCCGGCGTCGTACGGACGCCGTCGTGCTCGAGGCCCTCATCGCCGCCGGCGCGGACGACGACGTCGTCACCCGCCTCGCCCGGTCCCTCCTCGCCCGCCGCGTCGCCGGGCGCTGGTCCGGCACCCAGGAGAACGCGTGGGTGCTCCTGGCCCTCGATCGCTACTTCCGGACGTACGAGGCGACCACGCCGGCGTTCGCATCCCGCGTCTGGCTCGGCGACCGCTTCGCCGGCACCCACGCGTTCCAGGGCCGCACCACCGATCGCCAGCACATCAGCGTCCCCATGCCCCAGCTGCTGCGCGCCGATTCCCAGGAGCTGGTGATCGCCCGTGAGGGCGCCGGCCGGATGTACTACCGCGCGGGCGTCCGCTACGCGCCCGCCGACCTCCGCACACCCGCCGCCGACCGCGGCTTCGAGGTGACCCGCGTCTACGAGCCCGTCGATGACCCCGCGGACGTGATGCGCGCTGAGGATGGCACGTGGCACGTGCGTGCCGGCGCCCGCGTCCGCGTCCGCGTCGAAATGGTGGCGCCCTCGGTCCGCTATCACGCCGCGCTCGTCGACGCCCTGCCCGCCGGCTTCGAGCCGCTCAACCCCGAGCTCCGCGGCACCGGCTTCACCGACGATCCCGACCCGCGCATCCAGCGCCCGCGACGGGGCAGGGGACACGTCTGGCGGGCCCGCTGGTTCGAGCACCAGAACCTGCGCGACGACCGCGCCGAAGCCTTCGCCTCGCTGCTCCCCGCCGGCGTCTACGAGTACAGCTACCTCGCCCGCGCGACCACGCCCGGCACGTTCATCGTCCCGCCGCCCCGCGCGGAGATGATGTACCAGCCGGAGACGTTCGGGCGCGGTGAAGGCCACGTGGTCGTCGTCGAGGAGCGCTGACGGGCAGCTCCGGGGGTGGCCTCACCGTACATCCACTGGAAAAGCGTCTGTACAATATGTATACTCCGCCTTCGAGCTTGATCCGTGCTCCCGTGCTCCCTCTTTTCGCATGCCGCTCAAAAGACTGCGGTCACCGGGGGAGTACATGGACGCACTCGATCGAGTCCTGGACAAGGGGATCGTGATCGATGTGTCGGCGCGTGTTTCGGTGCTCGCGGTGGATCTCCGGCACATGGCCGTGCGGGTGGTGGTCGCGTCGCCCGAGACCTACCTGCGGCACGGCACGCTGGTGAGGCGAATCCGGTCCCGCCCCGACCCGAATCGCGGCGGTCCGGACGAAGAAGCCCCATGAGCTGGCGACGGGATCGGCGGCTCGCGCCCGACCTCCGGCAGCGCAGGAGTCACGTCTGCTCCGGCTCGGTGTCCTGGGGTCGATTCGTCGAGAGCTCCTCATCGTAATAGGCCGCGAGCGGCAGCCCTGGATCCGCGGGTGGCGCGGCACGAGGCGCGGTCGCGGGGGGCACGCTCTCCTTCGGCTCCGTCAGACGCTCCAGCTCCTCCTGCGTGGACCGGCGCGGCGCGCCCCCGATCAGCCCCAGCGCATACGCCCGCGGGTCCTCGGCGAGCTGCAGGTAGGTCTCCAGGGAGGCGACCGTGATCTTCACCTGGACCGCCACGAGCTCGATCCCGATCACGGCCACGCCAATGCCGGCGTCGATTACGATGCCCTTGTCGAGCACCCGATCCATCATGTCCAGCAGATCGACTCGCCGACTCGCCTGGTCCATTCGCGCCTCCGTGGCTCGCCCTGCGCCTGGTCATCGGCCCCTCCGTAGTGTACCGGGAGGCGAAGGGTCCTGCGCCACGTTGTACGATGCGGCAACTGGCGTGCCGGGCTCGGGCTCTCCGGAACGCGGCCATCACGCCGGGGCTGTGCGCGGGCGGCAGCGGGTCAGTGATGGCCGTTGTTCGCCTGGATGAGGAGGGCGAGGCAGAGCTGCACGGCATGGTCGAGGTCGCGAGGATCGAGGCCGGTCAGCTCGTGGATCCGCTCGAGGTGATTACGGATGGTATGGCGGTGAACGCCGGCGCGGCTGGCTGCATCGGTGATGGAGAGGTTGGCGCGGAGGAATGCGTGGAGCGAGTCCAGCAGGTCCTGCTGCCCCCTGAGGGGATCGAGCAGTCGCGCGGCGAGGCGCCGGCGGCTGCGGCCGGTCGCGAAGAAGGCGGCGGCGCCGAGGGCGTCGAGCTCATAGACCCCGGGCTCGCCATGGATGCGGGATCCGCAGCGGGCGGAGTAGAGCGCCTCGCGGTAGGACTGGCGGAGCGCGAGCACGGTGCGGGAGTGATCGTGCAGCTCGCCGATCCCTACGGTCGGCCCGGCGCCGTTGTCGGCCAGGGCATTGGTCAGCTCATGCGCGAGCGCCCTCAATGATGCCTTTCCGTCCGGCTCGACCTCTGGGAGCACGACCCATTCGTGCCCTCGGAGGCGGCCGAACGGAGTGTGAGGCGCGCGGTCGCCGAGTACCTCCAGTACGGCGCCGAGCATTCGAGCGCTGAGCGGGTGCGTGCCGTTTCCGTTCCGCCTGAAGGGGACGGCGACGATGGCCGCGCGCGGCACGCGCAGGTCCCAGCCGGCCACCTTGGCGATCAACTGCGCCTCGTACGCCTCCGCCCTGGAGCCGCGCAGCAGGCGATAGAGGGCCAGGTCAGGTCCCACCCCCTCGCGGACCATCACCGCGGCCGCGCGCGCGAATTCGAGCGCGACCTCCACGCAGGGAACGGCGGTACGCGCCGGCACGCGTACGTCCTCCGGCTCGCCGTGGGCGATCAGAACCCCCGCCGAGTCGCCCACCTTGAGCGGCAGGTAGACGGCCGCGCCCGCCGCGAACGCCCCGCCCTCGACCGCGATCGACGGCGACTCGCCACCCTCCAGGTGCCAGCGCAGCACCGAGTCGCCGGTCACCTCCATCGGCGAGCCCTGCTGGAGCACGGTCAGCGCGTTCACCTCGATCTGCCCCCGTGCCCGGCCGCCGATCGAGGCGACGACCGCCCCCTTGTCGTCCGTGATCGTGAACGGGATCTCCAGACTCGTTGTCAGTCGCTCGAGGAGCTCCCGCGCCGCTGATGGCACGATCGGGTGCGGCCGCGCCGCCCGATTCCTGGTGGCCATTTTTCGCTCCCGTTCGTCACCGCGGCCCTGCTCCCCCGGGGCCGCTCCGCGGAACCGTACCGACTTTGTTGACAGCTACCACGGCATACCCCGCGCCATCGCCGGATCGACAGGCACGGCGCTCCCGGATCGCGGGTGGGGAGCGATGAGCCAACCGGCAGCCGGGAAGATGCTCCTGCTCCATCGCCACCTGCTCCGGCCCCGGCGCCACGGGGCTCTCACCGCAGGCGCCGACCCCGAGCGTCAGCAGCGGCATTCCTCGCGATCAGCCTCACGTTCATCGTCCACTCTCCGGAAGCTCCCTCTCCTGGCCCGCACCGATGGCGGGAAGCTTCGGGACCCCTGTTGGGCGGACCCGTACTACGCAAGAAAACTTCCCATGCGGGCGGCGGCCTTGACGCGTTCAACGCGGAAGTGAACATTGACCTAAACTACTTAGGCCATAAAGGTGCACCATGGGTGAGAGCGTCGAGGTGGTCCGCGGCACGCTCGAGATGCTGGTGCTCAAGACCCTGAGTCGGGGCGAGGCGCTGCACGGCTTCGAGGTGCTGCGGTGGATCCGTGATACGACCGAGGGCGCGCTGGTGATCGAGGAGGGGGCGTTGTATCCGGCGCTGCACCGGATGGAGCGGCGGGGGTGGCTGAAAGCGGAGTGGGGCGTGTCGGAGAAGGGCCGCCGGGCGAAGTACTACCGGATCACGGCGGCGGGTCGGGCGGAGCTGGCGCGGGAGGAGGCGCGCTGGACGAGGTACCTGCGGGCGTGGGAGCAGATCGCGGTGGCGGTGCGGCCATGAGGGGCCCGCGTCGCGGCATCCGCCGGCTGTTCCACCTGGGCCTCTGGGGTCCGGAGCCGGACGACGGTGTGGAGTGGGAGATCGAGCACCACATCGAGGAACGGGCGGACGAGCTGGAAGCGGAGGGGCTGAGCCGGGCGGCGGCGCTGAAGGAGGCCCGGCGTCAGTTCGGTGACGTCGCGGCGGTGAAGCGGGAGCTCCAGGCGGCGGACCGGAGGTCCGACCAGCGGAGGCGGCTCGCGATCTGGCTCGAGACGACGAGGCAGGACGTGCGCTACGGCACACGCGGGATCATCCGGAACGCGAGCTTCTCCGCCGGTCTGGTCACGACCCTCGGCCTGGGGATCGGCGCGACGGTCGCCGTATTCGCGGTGGTCGACGCCCTGCTGCTCCGCCCGCTGCCGTACGCGGATCCGGCGGCGCTGGTCCACGTCAGGGTACAGCAGCCGGGATCCGACTTCGGGAGGCCCTTCCTCCCGCCGGACGTGGTGAGGGAGTGGCTCGAGCGGGACGACGCGTTCGCGGGGATGCTGCCCCACCAGCGCCGGTCCGCGCTGTTCACCGGGGGAGCGGAGCCGCAGGATGTGGTGGCGCATCGGGTGGCGCCGTCGTTCGAGGAGGTGCTGGGGGTCTATCCCGTGGCGGGTCGCGGGCTCGTCGCGGAAGATGCGGTCCCAGGCTCGGAGCCGGTCGCGCTGGTGAGCGAGCCGTTCTGGCGATCGGTCTTCGGCGGAGACGCGGCGACCCTCGGCCGGCAGGTGGTGCTGGACGGGGTCGCCCATACCATCGTTGGAGTGATGCCCCGGGGGTTCAAGTTCCCGGTGTATTCCCACACCGACTTCTGGGTTCCGCTGGCCCTCTCGGGCGAGGCTGCCGGTGGGAACGTGGAGGTCGTCGCCCGCGTGGCGGACGGCGCCTTCGAGCGGGCCGCCGCCAGGGCGAACGTTCTCGCGGCCGGCCTCTTCGAGGGCCGGCCACGGCTGGACTCCGCGACCATCACGCTCATGCCACTCGAGGAGCAGCGGGGCGGGAACGACGACCTGCGACGCGCGGTGTGGCTGCTCTTCGGCGCGGTGGGTCTGATCCTGCTGGTCGCCGCCGTGAACGGATCGAACCTCCTCCTGGTTCGCAGCGCCGGCCGCGCGCGAGAGCTCGGAGTGCGCCGCGCCCTCGGCGCCTCCCGCGGTCGGATCACCCGGCAGCTCATGACGGAGACGCTGGGGCTGGCGCTGCTGAGCGGGGCCGTCGCCGTCGGGATCGCGTGGGTGTCGCTACGGGGCATCCAGGGGCTTCTCCCCGACTCGCTGGTGTTCTGGCTGCCCCACGCCGTAGCGGTCGAGAAGCGCGCGCTGGCGTTCGCGTTCGCGATGTCGGTCGGCGCCGGGCTGTTCCTGGGACTGCTCCCCGCGCTCTCGTCGACCCGCCCGGCGGACGCCGCCTCTCGCGCCGGCCTCAGCCCCTACGCGGCGCACACCGCTGCGCGGAGCCGCCTCCGGCGCGGCATGGTCGTGGCCGAGGTCGCGCTCTCGGTGATCCTCCTGACCGGTGCGGGGCTGCTGCTCAACAGCTTCATCCGCCTCACCGCCGTGGACATCGGCGTCCGGACCGATAACCTGGCCCTGCTGCAGCTGCCGCTGACCGCACAGTCGCAGCCGGACCCGGCGCTCCGATCTTCCTTCCTCCCTGCGCTGGAGGAGCGGATCCGCGCCGTTCCGGGCGTGGTCGCCGCCACCGCGACGGGGGGGCTGCCCAGCTCGGTGCTCGCGTTCGGAATCGCGCTGCAGGCGGAGGGGCAGCCGCCGGCGGGTGGCGACCCGCCGATGCTGCCGATGGCGGAGGTTTCGCCGGACTTCTTCGACGTGGTGGGGGCCCGGCTGCTGGCGGGGCGGCCGTTCCGCCCGGCGGCCGGCGAGGCGGACGACGTCGCCATCATCGATGAGGACCTGGCGAGGCACCTGTGGCCGGACGGCGACCCGCTCGGACGGCGGTTCCGCATCAGCGAGGGAGATCCCTGGCTCACGGTGGTCGGTGTCGTGGCCGACCTGCAGCTGGAGGAGCGGGACAAGCGGAGCGGAGACTTCGAGCTCCTCTCCCCGTTCGACCCGACGACCGCCAGCGGGTACGTGACCGTCGCCTTCCGCGCGGCGTCCGATCCTGCCCGGCTCTTCCCGGCGGTCCGCGCCGCGGTTCACGACCTCGCCCCCGATCAGCCGATCCGCGAGATCGTACTCGCGGAGGCCGCCTACGCCGAGACGATCCAGATCCCGCGCTTCCTTGCCGTGCTCGTGAGCGCCCTCGGCCTTTTCGCCGTCGTCCTGGCGGCCGTGGGACTCTTCGGAGTGCTGGCCTACGAAGTGGCGCAGCGGAACCGGGAGATCGGCGTCCGGATGGCCATCGGCGCGAGCGCAGGCGGGGTCCGGCGGATGGTCGTGAGGGAGGGGTTGATCCTGGCGGCGGTCGGTGCCGCGATCGGGCTGGTGACCGCCCTCGCCCTCTCCAGGTTTCTCGAAGGGATGCTCTTCGGGCTCGAGCCGACGGACCCCGCCACCCTCGGCGCCGTGGTGGCCACCATGCTGCTGACCGCGGCGGTCGCCAGCTACATACCCGCGCGCCGCGCCACGCGGATCGACCCGGCGGAGGTGATGCGCGCCGAGTAGGGCTGCTGTTCTGT
>JAHWKI010000021.1:0-12326 GCA_019347975.1 Gemmatimonadota bacterium | reverse complement strand
GTTCTGGCCGTGCCGGGCATTGTCGGGGCCAACGGCTACGGGGACTGTAGGATGCGCGCCGGGGGCGGTTGTATATTCGAGCCCGGGTTCATCTCTCCTCGTCGTCGAAGTCCCCGGTCCATGAGCAGCGACACGCGCTTGCAGGCGTTCGTCAGGGAGTTGAGTCGCCGCCGCGTCTTCCGCGTGGCTGCCGCGTACGCCGCCGTGGCGTTCGCGACGATCAGCGTGGCCAGCGATTTCCTTCCCGCGCTGGGCCTGCCCGACTGGACCGTCACCGTGGTGGCGTGGTCCATCGTGGGGGGGTTCCCCCTCTCCGTTGCTCTCGCGTGGATCTACGACCTGTCGCCCGGCGGTGTACGGCGGACCGAGGCCCCGGCGCCCGGAGAGGCGATCCCCCCGAGCGGCGGGATCGGTTCGCGACCGGACGGCCGCGCGGCCGGATTCATCGGTCTCGGGATGATCATCGCACTCATCTCCGTCGGCGCGCTCACCCGCTACGATGCGCTGCCGCTGCCCGGCGGCGGCGGGAGCCTCCCATCGATCGCCGCCCTTCCGTTCGAGAACGTCTCGGAAGACCCGTCCAACGATATCTTCTCGGCGGGCATGCACGAGGAGGTGCTGACGCAGCTGTACAAGCTGGGCGGAATGACGGTGATCTCGCGCACGTCGGTGATGCAGTACCGCGGCACGACCAGGCCGCTGCGCGACGTCGCGCGGGAGCTGGGCGTAGGGGCGATCCTCGAGGCCAGCATCCGTCGTGATGGGAACAGCGTCCGCGTCGATGCACGTCTGATCGATCCGGAGACGGACCACCAGCTGTGGGCGGAGCGCTACGATCGTGAGCTGAGCGACGTGCTCGCGCTGCAGGCGGACATCGCGGAGGAGATCGCGGGCGCGCTGCGCGCGCGGCTCTCGCCCATGGCCCGGGAGCAGCTCGCGGCCGCACGCGGTCGGGCGGTGGACCCGGCGATGTACGAGCTCTACCTGGAGGGCCTCTACCACTCCGGCGAGGGCCGTCACGCGGAAGCGATCGGATCGTTCGAGCGCGCGCTCGGGATCGACCCCGAGTACGCGCCGGCGCACGCGGGGATGGCCCGCAGCTACTACGTGCTGGGCTTCTTCGGCGAGCTCCGGCCCGGCGAGGCGTTCGGCCGGCAGCAGCGCGCGGCCATGCGGGCCATCGAGCTCGACCCGGACCTGGCGGATGCACACGCCACGCTGGCCCTTTACCGGCTGCATTACGACATGGACTGGAAGGATGCGGACCGGCTGTTCCGCCGCGCGCTGAAGCTCAGCCCGAACCACGCGCAGGTCCGCCACGACTACGCCCATTACCTGCTCGCGGCCGGGCGGATCGAGGATTCCGTCGCCGAGAGCGCCCGCGCGGCCGGGCTCGACCCGGGCAACATGATGCTCATGGCCTGCGCCGGCTGGCACGGCTTCACCGATCACGAGTACGACCGGGCGGTCGATCAGGCGCTGCAGGCGCTCATGATGATGCCGGGCGCGTTCTGGCCCGAGCTCATCCTCGGCTGGGCCTACCAGCACAAGGGGATGTACGGCCCCGCCCTCGCCTCGCTCCGCAACTCGGTCACGAGCTCCGGAGGCTCTCCCCTCGCCATGGCCTCCCTCGCCCATGCGCTGGCCGCCGCTGGGGAGCGGACGCCCGCGCGCAAGGTGCTCGACCAGCTCATCGAGATGGCCAGGGATCGCTACGTCTCCGCCTACGATTTCGCCGTGGTCTACGCCGGTCTGGGCCAGACGGATGAGGCGATCGCGTGGCTGCACCGGGCCCACGCGGAGCGATCGGGCATGCTGGTCAACGTCGGCTGGGACCCGCGCTTCGACGGAATCCGTGATACGCCACGCTTCCGCAGCCTCATCGAGGACATGAAGCTTCCGGACCGGCCGCCCCCCGGCTCGTCGCCCGCACCGGCGCCCCTCCGCCGCGGCATGTGATCCGCCTCGCGTGACGACGTCCCGATGATGGGTGACGCTCGCCTCCTCCTGGGGCTCGCCGCATTCACGATGATCGGCGGAGCCGCGTGCGCACCGGGGCCCGAAACGCCCACGGCGCCGTACGAGGTGTGGGTGCTCGACCAGTCCGACTCGCCCGACCGCGCGTTCGGCGGCACCGTCTACGTGTATGCCGGCGAGGACCTGAGCCCGGCACCGGGAGACTCCGTTCGGCCGCGGCTGCGAATCGATCTGGGCGACGCGACGGCGGCGCTGTGCCGGGAGCAGACCGGCGCCGCGCCGGTGCGGCCACACATGGTGCGGTTCAACGATGCGCAGAGCCACGCCATCGTGGCGTTCGTGGCGAGCGGCCACATCGCCTTCCTCGACGGCGACACCGGCGAGCCTATCGAGTGCATGCGTGCGAGCCGCAGCCCGACGGGACAGCAGGCGCACGCGGCGTATCCGACGCCCGACGGCAGGTTCGTCCTGGTCGCCAACCAGAACGGCAAGCGGCTGGAGCGCATCGCCGTGGATTACGAGGCCGGCACCTTCACACACGACTCCGCCGCGATGCTCGACCTGGCGGTCTGCACGACACCGCTCGGTGAGCCGTGCGAGGCGGCCGGGACGCGGCCCGACAACGCGCCCGTCTGCCCTTTCATGAGCCACGGCGGCCTGGCGTTCGTCACGCTCCGCGGCGGGGGCCTGTTCGTCGTGGATGTCCGCGACACGCCCATGCGGATCGTCGCCGCCTACGATTCCGCGCACATCAAGGGCAACGGCTGCGGCGGCGTGGAGGTGGCGGGGCACATGTACGTGAACGCCGGCGGCAGGCCAGGCGTCCAGCACCACATGGAGCTCTACGGGTTCGACGTGTACCGCTTCCCCCTGGACCGCCTCGACGACCGCGCCGGTCCGCTTCCCGCCAACTCGCCGCCACCCGATGTCCTCTGGTCCGTGGACGGCGCCCACGACTCCCACGGGATGGTCGCCACACCGGACGACCGCCACGTCTGGGTCATGGACCGCCACGGCGACGCGGCCGAGGTCTTCGAGACCGCCACGGGCCGCCACCTCGGCACCGTCCCGATGAACGGCGAGCTGACCGACAACGCCGCGCCCGACATCGCCGCAATGGCACCCGCCGGGGACCGCATCTTCGTTGCGCTCCGCGGACCCACACCTCTGTCCGGAGATCCGCACAACGCCACGGGGACGACACCGGGGCTGGGCATCATCGAGGTCCTGGACGGCGGGAGACACGGCCGCCTGGCCGCCATCCTCCGCATCACCAATCCCCGCGACGGCGTCGAACGGGCCGACCCCCACGCCGTGGCGGTCCGCCTCCTTCGCTAGCCCGGCAACCACCCCCTCACCATCCCGTCCGCCTCGGCTCCGCCTCCGGAGCCGACCGCCCCGCGCTCCGCGACATACCTTGACATTCGACAGGAGTCCGCGCACTCTGTTGTCGAAGCACGAGGTATCCACCCCCGCGCGAACGACCATGACCGACAGAGCCGATCTGCTGCAGGGCACGCTGGACCTGCTGATCCTGAAGAGCCTGGTCGCGGGGCCGGTCCACGGCTGGGGGATCTCGAAGCGGATCCGGCAGCTGTCCGAAGGGGTGCTTGAGGTGGGGCAGGGGTCGCTCTATCCGGCGTTGTACCGGCTGGCGGACCGGGGGTGGGTCACGGCGGAATGGGGGGAAAGTGCCGGGGGCAGGCGGGCGAAGTTCTACACGCTGACAGCGGTGGGGCGGCGGCGGCTCGAGGAGGAGCGGGCGAGCTGGCGGCTGTTCTCCGGCGCTGTCGAGCAGGTGCTCGAGGCGACCTGACAGGGAGCGGTGAAATGAAATGGCTCGGGAGGTCGCTGAGGCGGATCGCCGGTCTGCTCCGGAGGGCGCCGGAGCGGGAGATGGACGAGGAGATGCGGCTCCATCTGGAGATGGAGGCCGAGGAGCTGGTCCGTACGCGCGGTCTGGCGCCGGAGGAGGCGCGGCGGCAGGCGGCGATCGCCTTCGGCGGGGTGGAGCACTACAAGGAAGCCGTGCGCGAGGCCCGGCCGGTCCGCCCGCTGGAGGACCTGCTTCGCGACGCGTCCCATGGAGTTCGGAGCCTGCGGCGCTCGCCCGGCTTCGCTGCGGTGGCGGTGCTCACGCTGGCGCTGGGGATCGGCGGGACGGCGGCGATCTTCAGCGTGGTCCGGGGGGTGCTTCTCCGGCCGCTACGATACCCGCAGGCCGAATCGCTGGTCACCGTCTGGAGTCGCTTCCTGCCGGAGAGCGGATTCGACTTTCCGACGTTCCCGGTCGCCCCCCCGGAGTTCTGGGACTACCGCGAGGAGAACCGGTCGCTGGCGGAGCTCGCGGCGTTCTCGACAGTGGGCGTGACGCTGACGGACGGTGAGGCGGAGCCGCAGCGCGTGCAGGGCGCCATGGTGACGGGGAACTTCTTCCATACGCTCGGTGTGGACGCGGCCCTCGGCCGGGTGCTGGGCCCCGGGGACGATCCGCCGGGGGGAAGCAGACGGGTCGTGCTGGGGGACGGGCTCTGGCGGACGCGCTACGGGAGCGACCCGGACATCCTCGGGCGGAGCGTGATCGTGGACGGCGAGGGTTTCGAGGTGGTCGGGGTGATGCCGCCCGGCTTCGCCTACCCGTCCGGGGAGACGGTCGTGTGGGGGCCGATCGGGCTGGATCCGGCGAACCGCTCGAACCGCGGGGCGCACTTTCTCCAGCTGGTCGGCCGGCTGGCGCCGGGGGTGTCGCTGTCGGAGGCCCGCGCCGAGCTGGGCACCCTGATGTCCATCTGGGAATCGGAGTACCCGGAGATCCATACCGGCCATTTCCTGGTCCTGAATTCGATGATGGACGACGTGGTGGGGAGCGTGCGCGGCACGCTCTGGGTGCTCCTGGGGGCCGTCGGGTTCGTCCTCCTCATCGCCTGCGCCAACGTGGCCAGCCTGATGCTCGGCCGGAACGAGGCCCGGCGTCAGGAGCTGGCGGTGCGGGTGGCGCTGGGTGCCGGGCGACGTCGCCTGATCCAGCAGCTCCTCACCGACAGCCTGGTGCTCGCGCTGGCCGGCGGAGCCCTCGGCGTGGCGCTGGCCTGGGCGGGCATGCGCGCCATCCTGAGCCTCGGCGCCGGGACCATACCGCGGGCGGACGCGGTGGCGCTGGACGGTGCCGTGCTGCTGTTCGCCCTCGGCGTCACGCTCCTCACCGCGCTGCTCTTCGGCCTGGCGCCGGCGCTCCGGGGCGGGGCGCAGAGTCCGGGGGCGGCGATCCGGGAGGGTGGCCGCGGCGGCACGGGGGGGCGCGGGGGGACGCGGCTGCGCTCGGGGCTGATCGTGGCGGAGGTGGCCCTGGCGGTGGTGCTGGTGGCCGGCGCGGGGCTGATGATCCGCAGCTTCGAGCGGCTGACCGCGGTGGACGCCGGGTTCCGCCCGGAGGGGCTTCTGATGGCGCAGCTCGCGCTGCCGTCGCGGGATTATGGCGACATCGCCTCGGTGGCCGCGTTCCACTCGCAGCTCGCGACGCGCCTCGGCGCTCTGCCGGGCGTGGTCTCGGTCTCGGGCGCGTCCGACCTGCCCCTTTACGAGGCGCCCCCCAACGTGGACTTCGAAATCGAGGGGATGCCGCCGACCGGACCCGGTCAGCCGGCCCGGAGCGGGGATCTCGTGTTCGCGCTGCCGGACTACCCCGCGACGATGGGGATCCGCATGGTCGAGGGTCGGTTCTTCACCCCGTCCGATGACGTGGAGGCGCCCCGGGTCGCGGTGGTCAACCGGACGGCGGCGCGGATGTTCTGGGACGAGCGGAGCCCCATCGGCAGCCGGATCCGGACCGCGGGCGATCCGGACCGGGCCTGGTCGACCGTGATCGGGGTCATCGAGGACGTGAAGTGGGCCGGCCTCGATGCGGAGCACCGCCAGGCCTATTACATGCCCGTGGCGCAGCCGGCCTGGCGGCCATCGACGCTGTACTACACGCTCCGCGTCGCCGGCGACCCGCTGGCCCTCGGGCCGGCGGTGCGCCGCTCGGTGGCGGAGATGGATCGGCGCCTGCCGGTGATCCGGCTCTCGGAGATGGACGCGCTCGTCGAAGAGTCGCTGGCACGCCCCCGGTTCGTCATGGTGCTGCTCACCCTCTTCGGTGCCGTGGCGCTGAGCCTCGGCGCCATCGGCATCTATGGCGTGGTGAGCTACGCCGTGACGCGACGCCGGAGGGAGCTGGGGATCCGGATGGCCCTGGGCGCGGGCCGCGGATCGACGGCCGGTCTGGTGCTGGCGCAGGGGATGCGCCTCGCGCTGGTCGGCGTGGGACTGGGGCTCGTCGTGGCGTTCGCCACCACCCGGCTGATGGCCGGCTTGCTGTACGGCGTGAGCCCCACCGATCCGCTCACCCTGGCGGCGGTGTGCGGCGTCCTCCTGGCGGCCGCGGCCGGAGCCTGCTGGATCCCCGCGCGCCGCGCCGTGCGGCTCGATCCCGTGGCGGCGCTCCGGATCGAGTAAGCGCTGGGCGTTGATGGATTCCCTGACGGACGGGCCCCTCCGATCGCGCCGGGCCGTGGCGCCGGCTGCGCCCCGGGACCTGTGGCGCGGCTCAACGATACCCGACCGCCGGCGCAGAGGCATGGCGGGTGCGGCCATTCCGCTTCCTGGACGCGCCGCAGGTCGCGGCCTCGCCATGCTCGCGCCGCCGGAGCCCTGGACCGGTGGTGGCGGCCACGGTGCGGCCGCACGCACACCGCCCCAGGGTGGAGCGGCCGTTGATGTGGTGTGGGGGATCCTCGGCAGGTACTGCTGGCAAAGCCCCCGAGGGTAGCCAGGTCTGGCTCGCTCCGGGGCTTTGCCTGTGCTTTTTGGGCGCAAAGCCCCACTCCGGCCGGGAGCGACGCGCTGGAGGGAGGTTTACCGCAGCCGCCGCGTGTCGCACCTGTCGGGGCGCAAGCCAATCCTCTCTCCGCCCCGGCGCGGTGCCGGCTCTCGGCCGGCCTGGCGCCATCCGCTCCACTCCGGTTGCGCCATGCCCGGTCCCTCGAACACCTTTCCCGCTCGTCGTCGGACCGGCGGCGGACCCGTCTCATCCGGACCAGGAATCATGCGACCTCTCCCACCCTCGATCGCCGCCGGCCTCGCGCTCGCGGCCGGCCTCTTCCTCGCGCCCTCGGGCGCAGCGCCCCAGGCCGGCGCTGCGGTGGCGCTGACGCCCGCGGGCGAGGCCCTCGTGCTGAGGCCGGCTCCGGGGAGGGGGCGCGCCGGAGTGCTCGTCTTCACCCGGGAGGGGACCGGCGCGTGGAGTCGGCGCGCCATGCTGGAGCCCGGCGCCTCCGCCGAGCCCTACGAGGGCTTCGGCGCCTCTCTGACCGCGACGGAAGACCTGATCGCCGTCGCGGGTGCAGACGACGACGGCATCTGGGGCGCTCGCATGTTCCGCCGTACACCGCACGGCTGGCGCGCCGCCGCGCCGCTCCCGCTGGCCGGGGACATCCCCGCCGCGGTCGCCACCGCGCCGGCGGCCCTCGACATGGCCGGCCTGATGCGCATCATGTCGCCGCCTGCCCGGGTCGTCGCGCTCGGTGCCGATGGACGGACCCTGGCGCTCTGGGGGGAGGGGCCGGAGGCGCGCTCGGTGCGGGTTTTCCGTCGCGGCCCGGATGACGCGTGGATACACGAGGCCTCTCTGCCGATCCGCGAGTCCGACGGCTCCGGGCCGCCGCGCCTCGCCATGGGAGGGGACCGGATCGTCGTCGGCGACCCGGGACAGGGGCGGTCCGGCTCCGTGCGCGTGTTCGTGCATCGCGGAGGGGACGACTGGGCGCTCGAGGCCGAGCTGCGGCCGGAGCTCGCCGGCCGCCCCGTCGCCGAGGACGCCGCTCACGGCGGCCCGGGCTTCGGCCACGCGGTCGCGCTGCTCGATGAGCGGCTGGCGGTCGGAATGCCCGGCGCGGGGAAGGTGCTCGTCTACAGGCGCGACGGCGGGACGTGGGCGGCCGACGGGGTGGTCCCGGCCGGTGGCATCGCGGAGACCGGTGGCCCCGATACATGGTTCGGAGCGGCCGTCGCCCTGGACCGTGACGGACTTTGGGTCGGCGCCCCCCGGGCCGAGGCGGGACGAGGAGCGGTCCACCGCTACGCCCGCGACCCCGCGACGGGTACGTGGCGCCCGGCGGAGCTGTTCATCCTCCCGGACATCCTGCACCGCGGATCGCCGACGGCGTTCGGCTATGCGCTCGCGGTGTCCGAGGACCTGGTCGTGGCCGGGGCCCCTGCCGCCGACCGGGGCGCGGGTGGAGCGGCCGTCATCGAGCGCCGGGACGGCGCGTGGCGCGGACCCACCTGGCTCGAGACGGGGGTGGAGCTGCGGAGCGTCTCGGGCGGCGAGGTCCGGTGTCGGGATGGCCGCGCGGGAGCCTTCGAGTGCGGCAACGTCGACCTGCTCTCGTTCCTGTCCTTCGAAGATCTCGGCGCCCGGTACGGTGAGCAGATCACGGACATCTGGGGATGGGCCGATCCGGAGACCGGCCGCGAATACGCCCTCGTGGGCCGCGGCGCCGGAATGTCCATCGTCGACGTCACCAGCCCCACCGCGCCCGCCGTCGTGGGTCTCGTCACCGCGAATCCCGCGTCGCTTCGCGACATCAAGGTCTATCGGGACCACGCGTTCTTCGTCGGCGACGGCGCCGGCGATCACGGGCTCGTGGTCTTCGATCTGCGTCGCATCCGCGGCCTTCCCCGCGGTGAGCCGGTGACCCTGGAGCCCGACGCGCGGTACACGGGCATCGGCAGCGCCCACAACCTGATCATGGATCCCGAGACGGGTCTCGCGGTTCCCGTCGGCGCCAGCGGGAGCGGCGAGACCTGCGGCGGCGGGCTCCACATGGTCGATGTGTCCACGCCGACGGAGCCGGAGTTCGCCGGCTGCTACACCGACGATACGGGGCTCATCGCGCCCGGCCGCACGCACGACGGCCAGTGCCTGGTCTACCGCGGGCCTGACCGCGCGTACCACGGGCGACGCATCTGCCTCGCCTCCAACGAGACGGTCCTCCGCATCGTGGACGTGACGGACCCGGCGGCGCCGGTCGAGGTGGCCCGCGCCTCGTATCCGGGGGTCGCCTACACGCACCAGGGGTGGCTCACGGAGGACCAGCGCTACTTCTTCATGAACGACGAGCTCGACGAGCTCGTCGGGACCACCGACCGCACCCGCACGATCATCTGGGACGTCGCCGACCTGGACGACCCCATCGTCGTCGGCGAGCACCTCGGCCCCGACAACGCCACCGACCACAACCTGTTCATCCGCGGCGACCGGATGTACCAGGCCAACTACCAGGCGGGCATGAGAGTGGTGGACATCAGCGACCCCGAGAACCCCCGCGACATCGGCTTCTTCGACACGACGCCGTACGGTCCCAATCCGGCAGGCTTCGGCTACGGGGCGTGGACCGCGTACCCGTTCCTGCCGAGCGGAACGGTGCTGGTGTCGAGCATGCACGAAGGGCTATTCATGCTGCGGCCGCGCCCGAACCTCGTGCCGTAGAGCGATACATGCCGACCTTCGTTTCCGACCTCGAGCCCGCTGACCTCTGGGGCCATTTCGATCGCATCATGGAGATCCCCCGCGGCTCCGGGAACGAGGACGGGATGCGCGCCTACGTGCTGGAGGTGGCGGAGCGGAACGGGCTGGAGCACGAGCGGGACGAGGCGGGCAACCTCGTCGTCCGGAAGCCCGGTGCGGCGGGTCACGGGGACGCCCCGATCACCGTGCTCCAGAGCCACCTGGACATGGTGAACGAGAAGAACGCCGATGTCGATCACGACTTCTTCACGGACCCGCTGGTCCCCCGGCGCGAGGGAGAATATCTGAAGGCCACCGGCACGACGCTGGGCTCCGACAACGGCATCGGCGTGGCGGCGATGCTCGCCCTCATGGATGCGGACGACGTGGAGCACGGCCCGCTGGAGCTGCTCTTCACGATCGACGAGGAGAGGGGGCTCACGGGCGCGGGGCAGCTGGACGGCTCCATGCTCCGGGGGCGCCGCCTCATCAACCTGGACACGGAGGAGGAGGGCGCCGTCTACGTGGGCTGCTCGGGGGGCGGGGACAGCCGCCTGTCGCTGGCGGTCACCCGTACGGCGCCCCCCACCGGCGCGACCGCCGTCCGGATCGCGATCCGCGGGCTCAAGGGCGGCCACTCGGGGATGGATATCCATCTCCAGCGCGGCAACGCCATCAGCCTCCTCGCCCGGCTCCTGGACGGGGCCGCCAGCGGGACGGACTTCCGACTCGCCGCCTTCGAGGGCGGGGACAAGCGCAACGCCATTCCCCGCGAAGCGACGGCCACGGTCCTCGTCGGAGAAGCGGACGCGGACGGGTTCCGGCAGCGGCTGAGCACGGAGCTGGACCGTGTGCGGGAGGCGTTCGCCTCCACGGAGCCGGCGCTGGCGATGACGGTGGAGGAAGCCCCGCCGCCTGACGGGGCGCTGGACGAGGCGTCCACCTGGCGCGCGCTGCACCTCCTCCACGCGCTGCCCCACGGCGTCGCGGCCATGAGCCACGACATCCCCGATCTGGTCGAGACCAGCACCAACCTCGCCCGCGTCCGCACCGGCGATGAGGAGATGACCGTGCTGATGAACACCCGCTCCTCGGTGGCCGCCGAGCTGGAGGCGCTCCGCGCCAGGATCCGCTCCATCGCCCACCTGGCCGGGGCCGACGTGACGGAGGGGACCCCGTACCCGGGGTGGAAGCCGGACCTCGACTCCGAGCTCCTCCGGGAGGTCACCGCGGTGTACCGGGAAGCGCTGGGACACGACCCCGCCATCAAGGCGATCCACGCCGGTCTCGAGACCGGCGTCATCGGCGAGAAGGTGCCCGGGATGGACATGGTCTCCATGGGGCCGCAGATCGAATCTCCCCACTCACCGGACGAGCGCGTTCGCATCCCGTCCGTCGCCGATTTCTGGACCCTCCTCACCCGCATCCTGGAGCGCATCGCCTGACGACGACCCGCGCCACCCCATGGTCGCCGGCCTGATCCGCGGCGCCGTCGCCGCCGCGGTCGCGGTCTTCTATCGCCTGGAACGGCGCGGGCCCGCCGTCCCGGACGGCGGCGTGATCATCGCCGCGAACCACCCCAACTCGCTCGTGGATCCCCTCGTCCTGTACCGGACGGCCGGCCGGAACGCGCGCCCTCTCGCCAAGGCGCCCCTCTTCGAGAAGCGGGTCATCGGCCGGCTCATCCGCTCCCTCGGCGGCATCCCCGTGCACCGCCGGCAGGACGACCCGGCCCGAATGGACCGCAACGAGGACACGTTCCGCGCGGCCATCGACGTCCTGCGGGCCGGCGAGGCCATCCAGATCTTCCCGGAGGGCCGCAGCCACTCCGACCCCGCCCTCTCGCCCCTCCGGACCGGCGCCGCCCGCATCGGCCTGGCCGCGGAGGCCGCGGCGGGCTGGAACGGGAGCATCCGGATCGTGCCGGTCGGCCTCACCTTCGAGCGAAAGCCGTTCTTCCGTGGCCGGGCCATGGCGCTGTACGGCGAGGCGATCGACGTCGCCGACTACCGGGCGGACCACGAGCGCGACCCGTACGACGCCGCCCGCCTCCTCACCGCCGAGCTCGAGCGCCGGCTCCACGCGCTGACCCTGAACCTCACGGAGAGCCAGGACGCGGAGCTGATCGACGCCGCGGAACGGCTGTGGGCGCGGGAGAAGGGGCTGCACGGATGGCGCGAGACCGCACCCCTCGCCGACCGCCTCCCGCGCCTCCAGGCGTTCGCGCGCGGGCTCGCCTGGCTCCGGGCCCGTGACCCTCAGCGATTCGCCGACCTCGCCCGCGCCGTCCGCCGATACCAGCGGAAGGCCCGGCGCATGGGCGCGGGGGAGGGGGAGGTGCCGGACCGCTACCGACCGGGTCCCACCGCACGCTGGGCGGCCACCAGAGCCCTCCCGGCCATCCTGCTGGCGCCGCTGGCGGCGGTGGGGATCGTCGTCTGGTGGGTGCCGTACCGACTCGTCGGAGCCGCGGTCGGACGGATGCGCGTGCCGACGGACGTCATCGCCACGTACAAGCTCGGCGCGTCGCTCGTGGCCATGCCCCTCTTCCTCGCGCTCTGGGTCGGCCTGATCGGGTGGGCATGGGGCGCGGCCGCCGCCGCCGCGGGTGTGGTCGCGCTGCCCGTAATCGGGCTGCTGACCATCCGGTGGTGGGACGGCGCTCGCGCGACCATGGAGGACCTCCGCCTGTTCGGCCGCGTCGTCAGCCGCCCCCGGCGCCTCGAGCGCCTGTCCGCCGAGCGTCGCGCCCTGGTCGCGCGGATCGACGAGGTCCGCGCCCTTTCCGAGGCCGAGCCCCAGC
>JAHWKI010000186.1 GCA_019347975.1 Gemmatimonadota bacterium | reverse complement strand
GCCATCGACCTGGCCGGCCGGGACGTGCTCGAGGCGGTGAAGGTCTCGGTCAACCCGAAGGTCATCAACACCCCCAGGGTGGCGGCCATGGCGAAGGACGGCATCCAGCTCATCGCCATCGCGCGGGTGACGGTCCGGGCGAACATCAACCGCCTGGTCGGCGGCGCGGGCGAGGACACGATTCTCGCAAGGGTGGGGGAGGGGATCGTGTCGACCATCGGGTCCGCGGCCTCTCACAAGGCCGTCCTCGAGAACCCGGACAACATCTCGAAGACGGTGCTCGGCAAGGGGCTGGATTCGGGAACGGCTTACGAGATCCTGTCCATCGACATCGCGGACGTCGACGTGGGCAAGAACATCGGCGCCGAGCTCCAGACGGACCAGGCGGAGGCGGACAAGCGGATCGCCCAGGCGAAGGCGGAGGAGCGCCGCGCCATGGCGGTGGCCGCCGAGCAGGAGATGAGAGCGAAGGTGGTGGAGATGCGTGCCCGTGTCGTCGAGGCCGAGGCGGAGGTCCCGCTCGCCATGGCCGAGGCGTTCCGCAGCGGCAACCTCGGGATCATGGACTACGTCCGGTACCGTAACGTGAACGCGGACACCGACATGCGGAACTCCATCGCACGGGAGGGCGGGACCGGCGACGCCGGCAACGGCCAGGGGAGCTGACCATGGACTTCTTCGAGGTCCTGATCATCCTGGCGTTCATCCTCCTGCCCCTGCTCGAGGGCATCTTCAAGCGCCGCCGGGCAGGGCAGGAAGAGGACGCGCCCATCCAGCCGGCGCCGCATCGGGAGCGGGAGCGGGTCGGGCAGGGGGCGGGCGCCACATCCGCCGGTGGATCGTCCGCCGGCGGGCGTGCCCCGGAGGAGCCGGTGGACGCCGGGCCGGCGGCGGACATGATCCCGCAGGACCTGTGGGAGGTCCTGACCGGGGAGCGCCGCAGCGCGCCCGCGTCCGGGGAGCCGTCGTGGGAGGATGAGGAGGAGCCGTGGGTACAGGCGCCCGTGGAGGAGTTCCCGGATGAGCTCGGCGCCGGAGAGGGCGAGGTGTCTCCCTGGGCGCGTGAGCACGAGGACATCGCGGACGTGGAGCCGGAGACCACGGAGCCGGTCTCGCCGCACCACGGATTCCCGCAGGTGGTTTCGCTCGAGGGGCCGCCGCCCCCTCCCGAGGTCCGTCACCGCCGGTTCCACGAGAAGTACGACAGCGAGGCTCTACCCGCTGCGCCGGTCGCCACCGATTTCGCCCGCGACCTGCGGTCGGGGCTCCGCGGCCAGGGCCTCCGTCGCAGCGTGGTCCTTGCCGAGGTCCTCGGCCCCCCCAAAGGCCTCCTCTAGAGCCTTGCCCGCGCGGCCGTTATATTCGGCGCCTCACGACGGCGCCGGGGTGGCGAAATGGCAAACGCAGGCGACTCAAAATCGCCCGGGAGCAATCCCTTGCGGGTTCGAGTCCCGCCCCCGGCATTCTCCTTCTTCGGACATCCTTTCCCGGCCGGGCGGCTCCATGCCAGCCCGGCCTTCTTCTTGCGCGCGACCGCCGGCGCCTGATTCCGGCTCACCCTCACCGCACAGCGAGGCTCCTCGGGAATGATGCTCGTGAAGACGGAGAAGCGGCAGAGCGAGATCCACGGCATTGGCCTGTTCGCGGCCCAGCACATCCCCGCGGGCACTCCGACGTGGAGATTCTTCGCCGGTATCGACCAGGCGATCCATCCCGACGTCGTCGGTCGGCTTCCGGAGGCGTCACGCTTCACCTTCCTCACCTACGCCTACCTGGACATCCGCACGGGCCTCTACGTGCTGTGCGCGGACGACGCCCGGTTCATGAACCACTCGGACGAGCCGAACGTGCGCGGCGACTACGAGCTCGACGGGGTGTTCGGCGTGGATGTGGCCGCTCGGGATATCGAGGCCGGCGAGGAGCTGCTCTGCGACTATCGCACGTTCGACCGCATCGACCGCAACGCGCTCCACTTCGACAACGGCGCCTGACGTGCGAGGAAGAGCGGGGGCGGCATCGGTCATGACGACCTCCCCCACCGGCCGCCTGCGCTGGTGCCGTATTTGCCGGGACCTAGTCTGCGGGTAGCACTGAAGCAGCCAGGAGAGATGGAAATGGAGCGGGACGAGAGGATCGGAGATTCGGAGCGCTGGGTGTCCACCCTGCTGGGCGGCATGCTCGTTCTGTCCAGCCTGCGGCGCCGGGACATGGGCGCGGGCGCGCTGTTCGCCGCCGGGGGGGCCGCGCTGCTCTACCGGGGACTCACGGGCCGGGAAGATTTCCTCGAGGCCGTGGAGGGGTTCGTTCGCCGGACTGCGAGTGGCTCCGGGGAGCGCGCCGACATCGTGGATGAGGCCTCGATGGAGTCCTTCCCCGCCAGCGACCCGCCTTCGTGGACGCCGTGAGGTCCGCGGGTCATCGGCGGGGAGCCTGAGCGTGGCTCAAGCCACGGAGATGCCGGTCGCCGAGCTCGAGCGGCGGCTCGGCGCGGATCGGCTGGAGCGGGATGTCCCCCTGGCGCCGTTCACCACCTTCAGGATCGGCGGCCCGGCCGACCTGCTGTACCGGGCCCGGACGCCCGAGGAGCTGGCGCAGGCGATCCTCGCCGCACGCGAGCTCGGGGTGCCGCACTTCCTCCTCGGCGCGGGGGCCAACATCCTGATCGGAGACGGGGGCTTCCGCGGCCTCGTGATCAGGAACGAGTCCGCCGGGATCGAGTTCCTCGAAGGGAACCGCGTTCGGGCGGCGAGCGGCGTCATGGTATACCACGACCTGATCCAGGCGTGTTACGCGAAGGGGCTCGGCGGGCTCCACCACTTCGTCGGGATTCCGAGCACCGTCGGCGGTGCCATCTGGCAGAACCTCCACTTCCTGAGTCCACCCCCGGAGCGGGAGCGTACCATCTTCATCGAGGAGGTCGTCGAGGAGTGCGAGCTGCTGACGGCGGAGAGCGAGCGGCGGACGGTGGGGGTGGACTACCTGCGCTTCGGGTACGACTACAGCATCCTCCACGAGCGGGAGGACGTCGTCCTCGCGGTGACGTTCCAGCTCCACCGGACCCCGAAGGAGGCGCTCCTGGACGTGATCCGCGAGAACCTCCAGTGGCGCGATGACCGCCACCCCGACCTGTGGCTCTACCCCTCCGCAGGGTCCATCTTCAAGAAGATCGAAGGCGTGGGCGCCGGTCGGCTCATCGACCAGTGCGGCCTGAAGGGGCACGTGCATGGCAGCGCCCAGATCTTCCATCGCCACGCGAACATCGTCGTGAACGTCGGGGGAGCGACGGCCCGCCAGGTCCGGGAGCTGATCGCGCTGGCGCAGGAAACGGTCGAGAGGGAGCTCGGCTACAGGCTCGAACCCGAGATCGGCTTCATCGGCGAGTTCTGAGCCCCCCTGCGATCATGATCCTCGGCCCACCGCGCCGTCGGCTCATGCTGGTCCGACGCCTCGAGATCTTCATCATCCCCCTCCTCTTCCACGCCGATTCCGGCGCGCCTTCTGGCGCGACGCGCGCTGGCGGTAGCCAGCGCGTTTCCCGGCAGGGCTCTTGCAACAGTACAAGTGACGGAGGGGTAGGAATTTAAGCACGCTCGGAACCGGAATCTCAAGGGGGAGCGCGAATGGATCGAAAGAAGAAGGAAACCGTAGCTGTGGGCCTCGCGGCGTCTACGCTGGCGCTGCTCGGGGCCGGCATGGCCACCGAGCAGAAGCGGATGGCCGACGGGATGGACCTCGCGGTCGCCCCCGATGCGAACGGGGCACCGGACGCCGATCTGAAGGCGGACCTGATCCCGAGGGACTGGGATCTGCCCTCCGACCGCACGGAGCGCGTGGACTTCTTCATCGATTTCCTCAAGGGAGAGCGTTTCGACGACATGAAGGAGTGGCTGGAGCGGATCGGGAAGTACGGTCCGATGATCCGCGAGGAGCTCCGGGCCAGGCACATGCCCGAGGACCTGCTGTTCCTCGCGATCATCGAGAGCGGCCTGGATCCGAACGCCTATTCCAAGGCGGACGCCGCGGGGATCTGGCAGTTCATCGAGCCCACCGGTGAGCGCTACGGCCTGGAGGTCTCCCGCTACGTGGACGAGCGGCGCGATCCGGTAAAGGCGACCGCGGCCGCGCTGACGTACCTCGAGGAGCTCAACGAGCGCTTCGACTCCTGGTTCCTGGCGGCGGCCAGCTACAACACCGGCGAGAACCGCGTCGGGCGGATCATGAAGGAGATCACCGGCTCGGAGAAGGGCGCCGACCAGGACTACTGGAAGATCAGCGATCGTCTGCCGCGGGAGACGCGGGATTACGTTCCGCTGATGGTCGCGGCGGGGCACATCGCCAAGGATCCGGGTGCGTTCGGCTTCCCGGAGCTCGACTTCCAGGAGCCCCTGCGCTTCGACGTGGTCCGGGTTCCCGGCGGGACGCCCCTCGCCGACGTAGCGAAGGCGGCCGGAGCGGACGTGGACGTGGTTCTCGACCTGAACCCGCACCTGGTGAAGCAGCAGACGCCCCCCGACCGGGACTGGGACGTCCGGATCCCCGAGGGCACGCAGCGGACGTTCGCGGCCGCGTTCGGCGCCGCGGCGGGCGCCGGGACCGTGACCGAGTAGCTTCCGGCCGAGCGGAAGGCAGGCGCCGCCGGGGCCCCCCTCGAGGGCCCCGGCGGCCCGTTTTTGTCCCATTGCCGGCCCCCGGCGCGGGCCCTTGCACGCCTCCGTTCGCGCCGACTACTTTGCGGCGCCGTCGCGGCTTGTCCCCGAGCCTGCATCCGGGGCTGGCATCCTCCCGTGAAGAGGAGGACGTCGGCCCCGATCTTGTATGCCGGTCGGCCGCCCGCCGCGGCCGCGGCGGAGAACGGAAAAACCCGGGTGGAGGGGAAGCAGGGACATGGCAGGTTCGGGTCTTGAAGGGGTCGTGGTCGCGGAAAGCCGGGTGAGCCGCATCGATGGAGAGGCGGGAACCCTCGAGTACGGCGGGTATCCGATCGAGGAGCTGGCCGAGCATACGACGTTCGAGGAGGTGGCCTACCTCCTCTGGAACGGCGAGCTCCCCGACGAGAAGCAGCTGGCTCTGGTCCGGCAGCGGCTGGCCAACGGCTACCGCCTTCCCGACGAGGTGTACCAGCTGATCCGCGCCACTCCTCCCTCCGCGCATCCGATGGCCGTCCTGCGGACGGCCATTTCCGCTCTGGGGCTCTACGATCCGCAGGCGGCGGACATGTCCCGGGAGGCGAACGTGGACAAGGCGATCCGCCTCACCGCGCAGTTCCCCACGATCACCGCGGCGATCGCCCGCATCCGGCGGGGCAAGGAGCCCGTGTCGCCGAGGGATGACCTCGGCCTGGCGGCCAACCTCCTGTACATGCTCAACGGGGAGGTGCCCGGGGATCGGGAGGCGCAGACCATGGACGTGGCGCTGATCCTGCACGCCGAGCACGGGTTCAACGCCTCCACCTTCTCGGCCCGGGTGACGGTGGCGACGCTGGCGGACATGCACAGCGCCCTCACCTCGGCGATCGGCACGCTGAAGGGGCCGCTGCACGGCGGCGCGAACGAGCGCGTCATGCAGATGCTGGAGCAGATCGGAGAGCCATCCCGGGCCGAGAGCTGGATTCTGGACGCGCTGGAGCGGAAGGAGAAGATCATGGGGTTCGGCCACCGCGTGTACCGGACGGTGGATCCCCGCGCGCCGATCCTCCGAAAGCTGGGCGATGAGCTGGGGCGCTCGAAGTGGCTGGAGATGTCCGATCGCGTCCGGGAGGTCATGGAGCGCGAGATGGAGCAGCGTGGCAAGGCGATCTATCCCAATGTCGATTTCTTCAGCGCGTCCGTTTACGACCGGCTCGGCGTTCCGATGGAGCTGTTCACGAATATCTTCGCCTGCGCGCGGGTGACCGGGTGGACGGCGCACGTCCTGGAGCAGCTCGAGGACAACCGCCTGATCCGCCCCAAGGCGAAATACATCGGACCGGGGAGTCGCTCGGTCCGTCCCATCGCGGAACGATGAGGCCCATGGCTTACAAGCACGTCGAAGTGCCGACCGAGGGTACGCGGATAGAGGTCCGTGAGGGGGCGCTCCTCGTCCCCGACGACCCCATCGTCCCGTTCATCGAAGGGGACGGGATCGGGCCGGACATCTGGGCGGCCACCAGGCGCGTGGTCGAGGCCGCGGTGGAGAAGGCGTACGGCGGCGCGCGGCGCATCGTCTGGATGGAGATCCTGGCCGGCGAGAAGGCCTACGACCGGACGGGGGAGTGGCTGCCCGAGGAGACGTTCGAGGCGCTGCGGGAGTTCAAGGTCGGCATCAAGGGTCCCCTCACGACGCCGGTGGGCGGCGGGATCCGATCGCTGAACGTCACGCTGCGGCAGGTGCTGGACCTCTATGCCTGCATCCGCCCCGTCCGCTACATCCCGGGCGTTCCATCCCCCGTGAAGGAGCCCGAAAAGGTGGACGTCGTGATCTTCCGCGAGAACACCGAAGATGTGTACGCGGGAATCGAATGGGCGTCGGGCACGGAGGAAGCCGAGAAGGTCCGGAGCTTTCTGGTCGACGAGATGGGATCGGAGATCCGGGAGGGGAGCGGGATCGGGATCAAGCCGATCAGCCCCTTCGGAACAAAGCGCCTGGTCGCAATGGCGATCCGGTACGCGCTTCAGCGAGGCCGGAAGTCGGTGACGCTTGTGCACAAGGGCAACATCATGAAGTTCACCGAGGGCGCCTTCCGGGAGTGGGGGTACGAGATCGCCCGCGAATCGTTCGCGGACCGGACGATCACCGAGGCGGAGACGTGGGATGGCGAGGAGCCGGGCGAGCGGGTGGTGCTGAAGGACCGGATCGCCGACGCCATGTTCCAGCAGATCCTGCTGCGCCCCGACGAGTACGAGGTCCTCGCCATGCC
>JAHWKI010000185.1 GCA_019347975.1 Gemmatimonadota bacterium | reverse complement strand
GAAGAGACCACGCCGCCGGTGATGAAGATGTACTTCGTCGGCTGACGATTCTGCTCGCTCATGCGCCCGTTCCCCCCTCCATGGTCCGCATCTCCTGACGCAGCCGCGCCTCGGCCCGTCTCGCATCTTCCGGCGTGTCGATCCCGCCCTCCGCGACGGGTACTACCGCCACTCCGATCTCCAGCCCGGCTGCGAGCGCCCGAAGCTGCTCCAGGCGCTCGATGCCCTCGAGCGCCCCCGCGGGCAGCTCCACCCAGCGTCGCAAGGCCTCGGGGGAGAACGCGTAGATCCCAATATGCCGCAGCCACCGGTCCGATGCGAGATCCGACGGCGTCGGCTCCGCCCCCCGCAGGTGGGGGATCGCGGCCCGGGAGAAGTACAGCGCACCGCCCCGGTCGTTCCGCACCACCTTCACCACCGCAGGGTCCCCGAGCGCCTCCCTGCTCAGGACCGGCCCCGCCGCCGTGCCGACGTTCCAGCCGTCCCTCACGAGGGCGACCGCCATGGTGACCGCGTCATCCCTCATGAACGGCTCGTCCCCCTGGATGTTCAGAATGACGTCGTAACCCGCAGCCTCTTCCAGCGCCGCCACTTCCGCGACCCGGTCCGTTCCCGAAAGATGCTCGGGGGAAGTCAGGACGGCCTCCGCGCCGAACGCGGCGCACGCGTCGACCACCTCGCGCGATTCGGTGGCGACCACCAGCCGATCCACTGCGGCGATCTCGCGCGCGCGGCGCCACACCCATTCGATCAGGGGGCGTCCGGCGATGGAATGCAGAGGCTTGCGGGGGAGCCGCTCGGAGCCGAGGCGGGCCGGGATGACGCCGAGAACGGCGCTCACTGGAGGGTGGGATGACTGGACACCGGCGAAAGTAGCCCGGGCCGGAGCGGGTGTCAAAGAGGAGCCGCTCCGGCTCTGCCGAGCAGCCCGGCGACGCCTACCTTTGTACGCTGGCGGTACGGTAGGCGAAAGGAGAAGAGTGGCGGATTTCCAGAGGCTCGGATGTGTGGCGCTGGCGCTGCTGGCCGCGGGGCTGCCCGATCACGTGGACGGTCAGGGGCTCCAGGTCGTCTTCGACAACGACCTCATCGCGCCGCGCGGTACGGGTGCGCCTCCCGACCACGATTACACGGGCGGACTGCGGCTGGCGTGGGTTGGAGGCGGCGGCACCCGCCTCTCGTTGGTCCAGGAGACCTACACTCCCAGACGGGATGGCGAGGAGCCCGTCCCGGGAGAGCGCCCCTACGCCGGCTGGCTGTACGCCGAATGGACGGCAAAGGCCGTGGGAGGCGAGCGGCGCGGGCTGCGCCAGGCGGGGGTCGCGGTCGGTCTGATCGGTCCCCCCGCCCTCGGCGAGGCGGTGCAGGGACTGGTCCACGCCCTGACCGGCTCGGAGCCACAGGCCGGCTGGGCGAACCAGCTCCGGATCGGCCCGACGATCCAGGTCCGGTATCGGGACGGCCTCCGCGTGGCCCTGGGCCCGTCGGAGGCGTGGTCGCTGGAGCCGTTCGGCCAGTTCTTGCTGGGCAATGTCCGCGCGGGTGTCGGGGTCGGGCTCCCGGTGCTGTATCGCATGGATCCGGAGCTGCGCGCCTCCACCGGTGGCTTCGGAGCAGGGCTGGTGGTGTGCGGCGCGTGGACGGCATGGGACGCGCTGCTGGACCGTCCGCCGCGAGGGGGCTCCGCCGTGGAGCGGATCCGCCGGACAGGCAGCGTGAACGCGGGTTTCGGCTACCGCTCCGGCTCGTGGGCGGTCGCCTACTCCTTCACGATGAGAACCCGTGAATATACGACGCAGGAGGAACCGCACCGGTTCGGCACGATCTCCCTGACACTGGGTTGGTGAGGTCTCTCACCGTCGCCAGGGGTAGGGACGGGCGAAGGGCAAGCCCAGCCCGATGTCCAGATCGGCATTCGAGGGGTCTGACGGCTCGAACATGTACCGGACGTACAGGCTCAAGAACTGCAGCCGGGCGCCGATCTCCTGGCGCAGGTCCCGCTCGTCCTCGTCCGTCCACGCCATCCCGGCGGCGTGGAGGAGCTCGAAGTCGGGCGCTCCCAGGAGCGGCAGGGCGAGGCGCGGGCTCACGGGCACCACGTACGCGGTCTCGACGAAGACCACGCGGTCGCCGTGGAACTCGGCGAACTCCAGCGTCTGGAGCGTCCCCGATCCTCCTACGAAGGTCCACCGCTGACGCGGCATGGTCCCGCCGTCCAGGGGGGCCTGGGCGTGTACCTCCATCTCGACCGTGTGGTTCGCGAAGGCGTGCACCGCCCAGTCGGCGTCGAGGGTGACCCGGCCGAAGGTGAACGCGCCGTCCAGCGCGTCCAGCGCCTGCTCGAAGGTCAGCGTGGCATCCGCCACGCTCTCGATCCCCTCCCACTCCACTGCGAGCTCCGCCACCGCGCTGGTGATCCGGCCGTCATCGATGGACGGATTGGGGCGCGCGCTGTCGCCGAGGATGTGCCACGGCTGCCCGCCGGGAAGCGACGTGGCGTCCTCGACCTGGAACCGGGCCCCCACCACGGCGAACAGGCTCTTCTCCAGATCTCCGATCTGACGGGACAGCCCCACCCACGCGCGCTCCACCTCGTGGTAGTCGCGGTAGTCCTTCGCGCTCAGGCCGTAGTTGAGCGAGTTCATGAGGTCGCGCCGGATCCAGCGCTCGTTGGTGTCGCTCTCCCGCGCATAGCCGCCTGCGAGGGTGTACGCGCCGAGGCGGAACCCCAGCTCGCCGCCGTAGACCGGCTCGCCCGGCTCGGTCCGCCAGCCGGCCTCGCCGTGAACGTACGGCTGGACCTCGCCCACCATCGGGAAATGCCAGGTGGCGCCGGCTACCGCAGTGACGCCGTTCACCCGGTCGTAGGTGGGGATCTGCACGCCCATGAGCCCGTCGAGCTGAAGCGGGGACGGCGCGTCCGACGCGACGATCACCAGTGCGCCGTTCTCCTCCACCACCTCGTACGCCGCCGCCGGCAGGTCGATGAGCACGCCGCGCACCGTCGCCAGCTGGGAGCGGTACAGGCCCCCGTTCATGTTCACCACGTCGCCGTGGATCACCGCGCCGGGCCGGATGAACGCGCCGGCCTGGACCAGCACGAGGTCGTCCAGCAGCACGCCCTCGACGATCACGGTGACTTCGCCCAGGACGAGGACCGGCCGGGCGATGGTGTCGCCGGCGAAGATCCGTGTGTTCGCGGTGATGACCAGCGGGTCGGCCCGAAGCAGGCGGCTCAGGCGACGGTCCAGGGCCACGTCGGATGCGCCCCGGAGCGCCACCTCCTGCGCCAGCGCCGGGACCGTGGTGGCGAGAGCCAGGCCGATGCCAAGGAGGAGCGCGCGCAGCTTCATGCCGTCAGGTCCAGAAAGTTCCGGACCAGGCGCTCGCCGTGCTCGCTGGCGATGGACTCCGGGTGGAACTGCACGCCCCACACGGGGTGCTCGCGGTGGCGCACGGCCTGGATCTCATCGGTCCACCCCTCCTCCTCCGTCCACGCGACGACCTCGAGGGTGTCGGGGAGGGAGGCGGGCTCGATCACCAGCGAGTGGTAGCGGGTCATGGACACCGGCGTCGGGACGCCCGCGAAGAGGCCGACGCCGCGGTGTCCCACCGGGGAGACCTTGCCGTGCATCAGGCGACGGGCGCGGACCACGCGCCCTCCGTAGGCCGCGGCGATCGACTGGTGGCCGAGGCAGACCCCCAGAATCGGAACGCGCTCGCCCAGCCGCCGGATCGCCTCCACGGAGATCCCGGCCTCGGCGGGCGTGCACGGCCCCGGGCTGACGACGATGCCATCGGGCGCCATCCGCTCGATCTCCGCGACGGAGATCTCGTCGTTGCGGTGCACCGACACCTCGGCCCCGAGTCCGCCCATGAGCTGGACCAGGTTCCAGGTGAAGGAGTCATAGTTGTCGATGACGAGGATCATGAGCGGGGATGATACCGCCGATGCACGTCGCGGAGGTAGTCCCGATCGACGTGGGTGTAGATCTGCGTGGTCGAGATGTCCGCGTGGCCGAGCATCTCCTGCACGGCGGCAAGGTCCGCGCCCCCCTCCAGCAGGTGGGTGGCGAAGCTGTGACGGAGCGTGTGAGGGGTCACGCGCTTGGTGATCCCCGCCCGCTCCACGTGCTTCTGCAGGATCTTCCATACGCCCATACGGCTGAGCGCGCCGCCCCGGGCGTTCAGGAACACGGCGCCCTGCGCCGTTCCCCGCCCCCGGTCCAGGCGCGGACGGACGTCCCGGAGGTACACGCGCAGCGCCCGGACGGCGGCGCCGCCCACCGGAACGAGCCGCTCCTTCGACCCCTTTCCGTACACGGTGGCGAAGCCCTCCTCCAGGTCCAGGTCCCGCACCTTGAGCCCCGTCAGCTCGCTGACCCGGACACCCGAAGCGTAGGCGAACTCCAGCATCGCTCGATCGCGCCAGAACAGATCGTCCGAGGGATCCGGCGCCTCGAGCAGCCGGTTCACGTCCTGGTGACCCAGGACGTCCGGCAGCCGCCGCCAGATCTTCGGAGGCTCCAGGTCCTCCGTGGGATCCCGGTCGATCAGCCCCTCCCCCAGAAGGAAGCCGAAGTACGTGCGCGTGGCGGAGAGGGTCCTGCGGATGGAGGTGGCGGCCAGCCCGTCGTCCTTCAGCTGGTAGCTGAACTCCCGCAGATCGACGGGGTCCGCCGCTCCCGGATCCTCGATCCCGCGGCCCTCGAGGAACTCCTTGAGGCGCGCCGTATCCCGCCCGTAGGCGTCCAGTGTGCGCGGCGAGAGCCCCCGCTCGAACGCGAGGTGGTCCTGGAACCGCTCCAGATGGAAGCTCACGACGGAGCGCCCCCGCCCGCGCCGCCCTCGCCGCCCTCCCCCTCCTTACGGGTGTGGTGGCGCGTATTCCACCACCAGAGGGCCAGGATCGCCAGCAGCCCGACGGCGACCCACAGCAGGACGTCGCTCACGTCGTTGAAGATCTCCACGATGACTTCGAGGTTCCGGCCGGCGAAGGCGCCGAGGTACACCAGGAGCCCGTACCAGACGGCGGACGCCACCACGACGGGGGGGACCACCTTCCACGCCGACATCTTCGACACCCCGGCGAACACGGGCACCATGGCGCGCAGCCCCGGCAGGAAGCGGCTGAGGAAGATGGCCGGGACGCCGAAACGGCTGTAGAAGCCGCCGATCTGGGCGAGCTGGTGCTCCCGGAGGAGCCAGCGCGCCACCGGCAGCTTGAAGAAGCGGCGGCCGTAGCGCCGCGCGACGGCGTAGACCCCCGTCGCGGAGCTCACATTGGCCAGCCAGGTCACCAGGAACACGGTCCACGGGTCCGCCGCTCCACGGGCCGCCAGGAGCGCCCCGGCGAGGACGAAAGTGTCCGCCGGGACGGGGGGGACGATGTTCTCCGTCGCCGCGCCGGCGCCGAGGATGAGGTAGGTGACGGCGGGCGGGAGGGAAGCCAGCCAGCCGAGGATGTCGAGGAGCGTCTCCACGGGGGCTCAGCCCTCGTCGACGAGAGCGACGGCCATGGCCGCGATGCCCTCCCCTCGTCCGATCCAGCCCATCCCCTCGTTGCTCTTGCCCTTGACCGACACGGCGTCCGGCTCGACTCCGAGGGCGCGGGCGAGGCGCGCGCGCATGGCCGGGACGTGCGGTCCGATCTTCGGCGCCTCGCAGACCACCGTCACGTCGACGTTCACGGGGCTGAAGCCGCGCTCGCTCAGGAGCCCGACCGCCTGCTCGAGGAGCCGGATGGAGTCCGCGTCCCGCCAGCGCTCGTCCGTCGGGGGGAAGTGAGCGCCGATGTCGCCTAGGCCGGCGGCGCCCAGGAGGGCGTCGGTGATCGCGTGGGCGACGGCATCGGCGTCCGAGTGGCCGGCTAGGCCGTGCTCATGGGGGATGGGGACGCCGCCCAGGACGAGGCGGCGGCCGTCGGCGAAACGATGGGAGTCGTAGCCGATTCCAGCCCTCACGGGGAGCTCCCGGTCAGGCCTCCCACCGTCTGATGGCCAGGCATACGTTGTGGCCGCCGAACCCGAAGGAGTTCGTGATGGCCGCGGCCACGCGCCGCTCGCGCCGCTCGTTGTGCGCGTAGTCCAGGTCGCAGGCGGGATCCGGCGTGGAGAAGTTGATGGTCGGCGGGATCACGCCGTGCCTGGCGACCAGCGATGTGATGATCCCCTCGACGGCGCCCGCGGCGCCCAGGAGGTGCCCCGTCATGGACTTGGTGGAGCCCATGACCAGGCTGTGCGCCGCCTCTCCGAAGACCGCCTTCACGGCCAGCGTCTCGTTGAGGTCGTTCGCGGGCGTCGACGTGCCGTGGGCGTTGATGTAGTCCACGTCGGCCGGCGTCAGCCCCGCCTCCTCCAGCGCGTAGCGCATGGCGAGCTGGGCCCCGGCACCCTCCGGCGCCGGCGCCGTCATGTGGTACGCGTCCGCGCTCTGGCCATAGCCCACGATCTCGGCCACGATGTCCGCGCCGCGCTCCAGCGCGTGCTCGAGCGATTCCAGGATCAGGGCGCCCGCGCCCTCGCCGAGCACGAACCCGTCCCGCTCCGCGTCGAACGGCCGGCTCGCCGTCTCCGGCGAATCGTTTCGGGAGGACAGCGCCTTCATGTTCGCGAAGCCCGCCATGGTCAGCGGCGTGACCGTCGCCTCGGTCCCGCCCGTGATCATCACGTCCGCCGCCCCTCGCTGGATCAGCCTGAACGAGTTCCCCAGCGCGTGGGCGCTGGAGGAGCAGGCGGAAACCGTGGCGTAGTTGGCGCCCCGGGCGCCGTACCGCATGGACACCAGCCCGGCCGCCATGTCCGGGATGAACATGGGAACGAAGAAGGGGCTCACGCGCCGCGGGCCGCCCGCGATCATCACGCGGGTCTGCTCCTCGAACGTGGCGATCCCGCCGATCCCGCTGCCGATGATCACGCCGACCCGATCCGGGTGCGCCGGGGCGAGGTCCGG
>JAHWKI010000184.1 GCA_019347975.1 Gemmatimonadota bacterium | reverse complement strand
GAGATCGCGGAGGAGGTGGCGATCGTCGACGAGGCGACGGCCGAGGCCGCGCTGATGGGCGCCTACAGCGCCCTGCAGTCGGACGAGTATCTGGGCGGGGACTACGTCATCTGGTCCGACCTGCTGACGGACGATGCCGAGCATACGGGTACATTCGGTAGCTACGGACAGGCGGACGTGCTGGCGGTCCCCGCCGACAATTTCGTGGTCACGAACGCCTGGGAGGAAATGTACGACGGGATCAACCGGGTGAACGTTCTCATCGAGAAGGTCACGGAGCTGGACAATATCGACCAGGACGCCGCCGACCGGATCCTCGGGCAGGCGTACGGGCTGCGCGCGCTGAACTACTTCCACCTCGTCCGGGCCTACGGCGGCGTGCCGCTGGTGCTGGCCCCGCCCGCCAGCCTGGATGAGGCCTCGGCGGTGAGGCGGGCGACGGCGGCCGAGGTCTACGCGCAGATCGAGGCGGATCTCGCGCAGGCCGCGTCGCTGCTCGCCAGCGGGGGCGTGGACAACTCGGCGCGCGCGTTCGTGACGCCCGGATTCGTGGACGCGCTGCTGGCGCAGGCGCACCTCTATCAGGAGGAGTGGGCGCAGGCCGAGGCGGCGGCGCGCGCGGTCGTCAACAGCGGCGACTACGCGCTCGCGGCGGACTATGCCGCCGTCTTCGCCGAGGGCGGGGCGCCGGCAGAGGACATCTTCCGCCTGTCGTTCACCTCGACGGACGCGAACGTGTTCGGCCATTACTATCAGTTCGCGGGCCGGTTCGAAGTCGGCGCAACCACGGAGATCTACGATCTCTACGGCGCCGCGGATGAGCGCTTCGACGCGACCTTCGGTCAAACCCGCCCCGACGGAATCGAGGTGGTGAAGTACGTGAACACCAGCGGCACGGACGACGTCCACGTGATCCGCTACGGCGAGGTGCTGCTCATCCTGGCCGAGGCGCTGGCCGAGCAGAACGAGCTGGCCGAGGCGGTGCTGTGGCTGAACGAGATCCGCAGCCGTGCCAATACCGGTCCGTTCACGTACGTGCCGGCGGTGACGACGCAGCAGCAGGTCCTGGACGCGATCTACCGCGAGCGCCGTCTGGAGCTGGCGTTCGAGGGCGAGCGCTGGTTCGACCTGGTCCGCACGGGCCAGGCGGCCGCCGCGCTGGGCACCCGCTTCCAGCCCCACGAGGGCCTGTGGCCGATTCCGCAGACGGAGCTGGATGTGGCCGAGAACATCGTGCAGAATCCGGGTTACGAGCAGTAGCGGCTGCGTCGGGCCACAGTCCGGATGGAGGCCCCGTCCCGCCCGCGCGGGGCGGGGCCTCTGTTTTGTGAGCCGCCGGCGCTTCGCCGGACGCCCGCCCCGGGCCCGCTTCTTGCCCCCACCGGCCTCTGAAACCATGACGGACGCAACGGGAGCACCAGTGCCGGAGCGCCACAGCGACGCGCGAACGGGAGACCGGGCGAACGGGCGGCCGCCGGGCCGCGATCGTCGTCGTAGCGCCGCGCATGCCCGCCGCGTGCCGATCTTCCGCCTGCTCGGCTATTACGCCCTGCTCGTGGCCGCGGCCGTCGGGCTGCTCGAGCTGTTCCCGATGCTTCACGACGCCATCATGGCGCCCATGGGATCGGAGGGCGTGGGGGGGCTGACCGGGTCTGTGGACACGAGCATGTCCGAGGCGTTCCAGACCCGTGGCATGCCGGAGAACCGGCTGCTGACCACCGGCGTGGTGTTCCTCGGCACGCTGCTGCTCGTGCTCCCCGTCGCGTGGGTCTATACCTTCGTCCGCCGCCTCCGCTACGACCGCTCGCTCGTTCACTCGCTCGTCATCCTGCCACCGCTGGTGGCCGGGATCGTGATGGTGGTGAAGAACAGCCTGGCGCTGGCTTTCAGCCTGGCCGGGATCGTGGCGGCCGTCCGGTTCCGGACCACGGTCAAGGACCCGAAGGACGCCGTCCACATCTTCCTGGTGATCGGGATCGGGCTGGCCGCGGGCGTGCAGGCGCTGGACATCGCCCTGCTGCTCTCGCTGGCCTTCAACCTGATCGCGCTGGCGCTGTGGAAATACGACATCGACGCGGTCTACGGGGAGGAGGACGCGGATCTGCTGTCGGTGGGCGACGCGAGCATGCTGCTGGCCGGAACGCCGGAGGGGCGCCACCGGGCGCACGAGCGGCTGGAGGGGCTCGCCGAGGAGATCAAGACGGACGGGCTGCTGCTGGTCCACACGACCGATCCCGCCGCGGCCCGTCAGGTCGCGGAGGTGGTGCTGACCGATGTCGCCAAGGAGTGGCGCTTCCGCGATCCCCCTCGCGGCCGCAACGGCGTCTGGACGCTGGAGGCGGTGATCCGGCTGAAGAAGAAGAGCAGCCCGGTGGACCTGCTGGGCGAGCTGGAGGATCGCTGGTCCCCCACGGTCGCCGCGGCCGAGTACGTGCCATACAGCCCGTACGAATACGACGACGACGATTGAGCATTGCCATGTCCGACCTGAGAATCACACCCATCGCCGCCCTCCTCGCCGCCGCCCTCGCCGCGGGCGCGGAGGGGCAGGTGCAGCCACCGCCCGCACCCGCGGACAGCGGAACCCTCGTGACCGTGGTCCCGGGCGCGCGCTACGAGGCGGCCGCGCTCCATCGATTCCTGCTCGGGAGCAACTACCGCTTCCTGTGGACGCGGGAGATGACCGTCCCCATCCTCGACCTGGACCGCTTCGCGGGCGGGCTGACCATCGAGAAGCGGGGCGGGAACCAGACGCGGACCCTCCACTTCGAGGGCGCGGACGGTCGGGGCTACATCTTCCGCTCCATTCCGAAATACGTCCGTCCCACGCTGCCGGCAGACCTCGAGGGGACGGTGATCGAGTGGGCGATGCAGGACGTCGTGAGCGCGTTCCACCCGAGCGGCGCCCTGGTCATCGCCCCCCTCCAGGAGTCGCTGGGTCTCCTGACCGAGCCCCTCACGCTACGGGTCATGCCCGACGACCCGCGCCTCGGGGATTTCCGCGAGGACTACGCCGGTCTGGTGGGACAGATGGTCGAGCAGTCCAACGAGGGGCCGGACGACACCCCCGGCACGTGGGGGTATACGAAGATCGTGGGGTCGGACAAGCTGCTCGAGAACCTCGAGGAGAGCCCGCGCCACCGTGTGGACGCCCGTGAGCTGCTCGCCGTCAAGCTGCTGGACTTCCTGGTCGGCGACACGGACCGCGGGCTCATCGACCAGTGGCGGTGGGCCAGGGAGCCCGTCGAGGATGGATTCCTCTGGCGGCCCATCGCGCGGGATCGCGACTGGTCCTTCATCAGGTCGGAAGGCCCCCTCGCCGCGCTGGTCCGCCGCTGGTACGACAAGGTGGCGAAGTACGGTCCGGGGCACTCGTCCCTCAGCACGTACGTCTGGCAGGACCAGGGGCTGAGTCGCCGCCTCCTCACCGACCTGGACCGCCAGCAGTGGGACGAGGTGGTCGCCCGGGTGGTGGGCATGCTCACGGACGACGTGATCGCCGAGGCGGTCCGCGGGCTCCCGCCGGAGCACAAGCCCGGCCACGCCGAGTGGCTGACCGCCACGCTCCGCCAGCGCCGCGACGGACTGGCCGCTGTCGCCGCCGAGTACTACCGGTGGCTGGCGTCCGAGGTGGACATCCGCGCCACGGACGCGGACGACCGCCTCGAAGCCCTGCGCGACGCCGACGGCTCGCTCCTCGTGACGCTCTACGCGGCGGCCGACGAGCTGGTGCCCGTGGTCGAGGAGGAGGAGGAGGAGGAGGACGAAGACGGCGACGATCGCGAGGACGACGGCGAGGGCCGTGCCAAGTCGCCTGCGAACCGAGCGGACTGGCGCCCCTACTACACGCGCCGATTCCTGCCGGAAGAGACCCGTGAGGTCAGGATCTACCTGCACGGCGGCGACGACCTGGCCGTGGTCCGGGGTGAGGGGGCAAGCGAGATCACGCTGCGGGTGATCGGCGGCGGCGGCGACGACGAGCTGATCGACAGCGGAACGCCATCCGGCCGCACCGCGTTCTACGATCACCGCGGCGACAACCGGATCGCTCCGGGCCCGCGCACGCACGTGAGCACGAAGAGGTACGAGGCACCCGAGGAGCCGACGGGTGGATTCCTGGAGACCAAGACCCAGGACGCCCGCGTGCAGGACTGGGGCGGCAGCCGGGCGTGGTTCAACCCGGCGGTGGACTACCGGGAAGCCGCCGGACTGATCATCGGGGCGGGCCCGAAGTGGGTCGATTACGGGTTCCGGCACCACCCCTACGAAAGCCGGATCGCGGCGCGCCTGCTCTACGGCACCCGTACGCAGTCGTTCGGCGTGGAGGCCGAGGCGGATTTCCGCCGGGAGAACTCGCCGCTGCACTGGATCCTGGAGGGGCGGGCGACGCCGTTCGAATCGATGCGCTTCTACGGCTTCGGCAACGAGTCGCCCCCGGCCGGGGCGGCGGAGTCGCTGATCCTCATGGACCAGGTCCGCGCGTTCGCGGCGCTGGCGGCGGACGGCGACCGGGTGGACGTTGCGGTCGGGCCGCTCTTCCTGTTCACCGATCGGGAGCCGGACCCGCGGGACCTGCCGGCCCTCCGGGGCGGCGCGGACTTCGCCCAGCTCGGCGCGCTCGCCCGGCTCACGCTGGACCGCGCCGAGGGCGCCGTCCCCGCGCGCGGCTTCGAGGTGGACGCGGAGGCCGCCGCGTTCCCCGGCATCCTGGACGCCCCCGAGCCGTTCGGCCGCAACGCGGTAGAGGGGCGCGCGTACCTCGCCATCCCGGTGGCGACGGGCCCCACGGTAGCCGTCCGGGCCGGCGCGCAGCACGCCTGGGGCACGTTCCCCGTGCACGACGCCGCCATGATCGGCGGCGGGGCCACGCTCCGTGGCTACCGCTGGCAGCGGTTCGCCGGCGATGCCGCGCTGTACGGCGGGGCCGAGCTCCGCATCCCCCTGTTCCGCGCGGAGCTCATCACCAAGGGCCGGGTCGGCGTCCTCGGGCTGGCGGACGCCGGCCGCGTATACGTCGATGGCGAATCTCCCGGCGGCTGGCACAGCGCCTACGGAGCGGGCATCTGGTTCGCGACACTCGGGCAGGCGGTGAACGTCACCTGGGCGCGCGGCGAGGAGGACCGGCTCTACCTCGGCTTCGGGATGCCCTTCTAGCCGATGGCGCGCACGCGGATGGTCCGGATGGAGGTGCCCAGCGGCGAGATACTGGATCGTCTCGCCGCGGGGGACCCGCCCATCCCGCTGGCCGATGAGCGGCGTCGCCTGGTGGTCTTCCGGGACGTGCACTTCGATACCGCCGGGAGCGAGCTGGGGCGCAAGGGCGCGGTGGTCCGGCTCCGGCACCACCAGGACGGGCGTCGCACGCTCATGATCGACGTGCGCGAGCCGCGCAAGGACGGGCCACCGCTCCGGCACCGCGCGGAAGCGGAGGTCAGCGAGTCGGACACGGCCGCGATCTTCACCGGCGACTCGAAGCCGGCCCGTCTGCTCCGCGCGCTGGTGGACCCGGCCCGGCTGGACGTCGCCTTCGAGATGGAGACCATGCGCCGGATCCTCCGCGGCCGGATCGGCGGGGAGGAGGGGCCGGGCGTCGAGCTGGCCTACGACACGCTCACGGTCCGCCGCGGCCCGCTCTCCGGTTCGCTCTGGGAGATCCTGATCACCACGGCCGAAGGGACGTCCATCGGGCCCATCATCCGCGCCCTCGAAGACGAGCCCGGCGTGCGGATCACGCTCTCGGAGCCTCCGCGCCGTGCCCGCGACTTCCTCGAGGAGGCGGAGATCGTCGGCCTGGAGCGCGAGGTACGGGCCGCGCGTGAGGTGGCGGTCGTGGCCTTCCGGGTGGGTCGGATCGCGCTCTTCCGCGGCGACGGGGCGCTCCGCATACCGACCGGCGATGGCAGCGGAGAGGCCGCGGCGCGGCGCGTTCTGGATCGCCGGCTTTCGGGGCAGGGCGGGCGTGTGCGGCTCCTGGGGACGAATCCGGGGGCGCCGGGTCGACCCGCGCTGGAGGTCTGGCTGGCCGAGGACGCGGTGCCCGAGCCGCCCGTGGAGGGCGTCGCGTGGCTGTCTCTCAGCGAGGTGCTGGAAACGGTCGGCTCCGCCGGGCTTCGGGATCGGCGGACGCTGGCGGCGCTGGAGGTCGTCGCCCGCTCCGACCTCGGAACGCCCGAGCGTCCGTCCGAGGAGGGCACGAATGGCGCGGGCGCGGAAGCGCTGGAGCTCGCGCTGCCGGCCCCGCCTTCGCTGGACCTGCCGGACAAGGACCTGCCGCCGGGGCACCTGCTGAACGCCGAGCTCAGCCGCATGGCGTTCGATGAGCGCATCCTCGTGTACGCAGAGTCGGAGGAGACGCCGCTGCTGGAGCGGGTGCGGTTCCTGTCGATGTTCGGCGCCCGGCAGGACGACTTCTTCATGACGCGCGTCGCGGGGTTCAAGGATGAGCTGAGCGCGGGCGGGAAGCGCCTGACGCTGGACGGGCTGACCCCGCAGGAGCAGCTGGATCTGATCGGGATCCGCGGCCGGCAGACCCTGTCCCGGGCCCAGCGGCTGCTTCGTGAGCGCCTGATCCCGGCGCTGGCGGAGGAGGGCATCCGGCTCCTCCGCTGGACCGAGCTCGAGCAGGAGGAGAAGGACTTCCTTGTCGATCATTTCGCGACCGATGTCGAGGCAGTCCTGACGCCTCTGGCGGCGGACGCCAGCCACCCCTTCCCGCACATCCGCAACCTCCGCCCGGCGATCGCGGCGGTCGTCCGGCTGCCGGACGCCGAGCGCGGGCACTTCACCGCGATCGAGCTGCCCGGCGAGCTCCCGCGCTTTCTGCCGCTTCCGGACGGTCGCGGATTCGTGCCCCTCGAGGAGCTGCTGGTGGCCCGGCTGCCCGAGCTCTTCTCGGGTCTGGAGCTCCAGAGCGCCCACCTCTTTCGTCTCACCCGCAGCGCCAAGACGCAGCTGGACGAGACCCTCGTCGGCGACGTGCTCCAGATGGTCG
>JAHWKI010000183.1 GCA_019347975.1 Gemmatimonadota bacterium | reverse complement strand
ATCCCGCCGTTCATCCTGGGCCGGATGAAGATGGAGCCGGCGCGGCAGCTCCACGACAAGACGCTCAAGGCCGACGCCGACATGAACAAGGCGGACTGGCTCACGGCGGTCGCCGGGATCGTGGGCATCCTCGGGATCGGGATCGGCTGGTGGTGGGCCGACGCCGCCGCCGGCGCCTTCATCTCCGTGGGCATCGTGAAGGATGGCGTGACGAACCTGAGGCAGGTGGTGGGCGACCTGCTGGACCGCAGGCCGCTCACCGTGGAGGGCGAGGTCTCGGAGGCTCCCGACAAGGTGCGGGAGGCGCTGCTGAAGCTGACCTGGGTCGAGGAGGCGGAGGTGCGTCTGCGCGAGGAGGGCCACGTCTTCACCGGCGAGCTCTTCCTCACGGCCGCGTCGACCACCGACCTGTCCGCCAGGATCGAGGAAGCGCGGCGCGCCGCCGCGTCGGTGGACTGGCGGGTCCACGACATCGTCGTCGAGATCCGGGACCGCGGCCGGGGAGGCTGACGAACGACCGGTAACCAGGGGAGCACGAGCTTCCCCAATGGCCGGTCCGACTGTCAGACCCCCCTCCCAGATTCTCCTCAGGGTCCATTCAGGGCCCGAGAGGAGAGACGCCATGCTTCCTGTCACCATCGCGCCGCCCCAGAGCGGTGCGGGACTCACGCTGTTCCCCCTGGTCGCCGCGGCGCCGGCCGGGGCGGAGTACGACCTCCTGCCGGACGCGCTCGAGGCGGGGTCCCTGACCATCACGGAAGTGGGAGAGCAGGGGACCGTCCCCGAGCTGCTGGCCATCAACGAGGGCCCGCGGGACGTGCTGGTGCTGGACGGAATGCAGCTCATCGGCGCGAAGCAGAACCGGACGGTCGGCCGGACGATCCTGCTGGCCGCCGGGACGAAGACGCGGATCCCGGTCTCGTGCATGGAGCAGGGCCGGTGGCGGGCCGCGGGCCGCTCGATGAAGAGCGGGCTCGACCATTCGCCGGCGAAGGTGCGGAAGCGGACGCGGACGGTGGAGTCGTCGGAAGCCCGGTCGGCGCCGGCGGAGGCGAGCCGTCGCTCGCCGTCGGAGCTGCTGTCCATGGCGCAGGGGGAGGTCTGGGAGGCGATCCGGGACTCGGGATCGAAGCGCGGCGTGCACTCGAGCACCGGGGCCCTCGACGACATCTACCAGGCGGAGCGGCCGCGGCTCGAGGATCTGGCCGCGCGCTTCCAGGCGCTGGACGGGCAGGTCGGGTTCGTCGCGTTCCTGGCCGGGCAGCCGGTCGGCGCGGACGTGCTGGACAGCGCGGCGGTGTACGCGAAGGTGCACGACCGCCTGGTCCGCGGCTACATCTTCGAAGCGCTGGAGGCGAACGCGGCGACGGACGGCGCCACGGCCGAGCTGGCGCGGTCGTTCCTGGACGGGATGCGCGCGGTGGAGCGCCGGCCGCTTCCTACCGTCGGGAAGGGCGAGTACCGGTCGCTGGCGGGTGCGCTGGTGGGCGGTGAGCTTGAGCTGGACGGGCGGCTGGTCCACCTGAGCGCGTTCCCGGCGTAGCGGGAGGCGGATCGGCCCGGGGGCGCTGCGTCCGCTGCGTGGATGGTGCCGGCGCCCAGCGCCTCAGAACTGGAGGAGCCGGTACTTGATGCCGGCCATGACTCCGCGCTCGGTGCCGGCGAGCCCCCACAGCCCCCACCGATCCCACGTCACGGCGGCGAGGCCCGCGGCGCCATCGTCGCGGCTGAGACCGGCGCCCAGCTCGATCCCCAGGCCGCGGCCCTGCGCGCGCCGGAGCTCCCGGACGAGCGCTTCGAACGTCGCGATCTGCGCGCGCTGCCCGGCGATCAGCGCTTCGCCGGACCGGACCTGGCGGTCGAGGGCGGCGATCTCGCCCTCGCGGGCGCGGACGATCGTCTCCATCTCGGACACGACCCCGATCAGGCTCCGGAGGCTGTCGGCCCGGGCGGCGGTCCGTCGGAGGGCCGGCTCGCCGAGCGCCACGTAGCGCGTCCCCTCGATCCAGACCGTGTAGGTCCCGTTCGGGTTCGCGCTCGCGCTGTCGACGGTGACGACCTGTGCCCGGGCGGCTCCGGCGGCGAGCAGGAGCGACGCGGCGAGGAGCGTGGCGCGCCTCAGAAGGGGTGCGTCCTGGCCCATGCAAAGATCTCCTCGGTGGTCATGGCCTCGATGCGCCGGCGCTCCTCCTCGCTGGCGCCCTGCAGGGCCGCGATGCGGGCGCGGGCGGCGCGCACCTCGTCGTCGTAGCGGGCGCGGGCGGCGGTCACCTCGCGGCGGGTGGCGTCGTGGTCCTTCTCCAGCCTCTCCAGCCGCTCCCTGCCGGCCGCGAGCTCCCGCTCGAGCTCGAGGATGCGGGCGTGCGCCGCGCGCGCCTGCCGGTCCTTCCATACGACGATGCCCATCCCGCCGACGAGGGCGCCGAGAAGAGCGGGGAGGCTCCTGCGGGGGAGCACCCCCAGGCGAGTCGCGTAGATGAGACCGCCGGCCAGGCCGAGGAAGATGATCACGAAGAGCAGGTCGACGGGGAGGAATCGCATGTTCAGCCCACCTCCGCGGCGCGCTGGCGCCGCGTCTCGATGTGGCGGATGGCCTTGTGTACGAGGGCGGAGCCCAGGCCGAGGAGGACGCCCGTGAGGGCGATGCCCACGGTCGTCGGCTCGGGGACGACGCCGGGCCGGAGCTCGCGGGCCCAGCTCACCAGGTCGACCCGCAGCGCCGCCGCGGCCATGATGCCCAGGCCGATGGACAGCAGGCGCGCGCCCGCACGCACGTGGACGGCGCGGACCAGGTCGCCGCACAGGATCGGCACGGTGCCGTCATGGCCCGCGCCCTGCCCCAGGAGCATCTCGTCGAACCGCGTGAGGACGCGCGCGGCGCCCGCCGGATCGATCCACCCGTGGCTCCGGAGCCGGGCTTCCAGCCGGTCGCGCAGCCGGTAGGCCCGACGGGTCCAGAAGCGAGCCCAGTCCCGGCGGCGGTCGAGGAGGTCGTAGGCGGACTTGCAGATCTCGACGATGCGCTCGATGACGAGGGCCAGCGCCAGGGCCAGCGTGAACACCACCGCCGCCTGCTCGAGGGTTTCCATTTCCGTTCCTCAGACGTGGAGGTGGGGGAGGCGGTCGAACGCCTCGACATGGGCGCGGTCGGGTCCGCTGGACCAGCCGGCGTGGAACCGGCGCACGAGCGACTCGAACCGCTCGTACGGGAAGTCGTTCCCGGGGCAGGTCTTGGGCGACACCTTGCTGTGCGGGATGATCCGCTCGCCGAAATCCAGCTCGATGTCGTAGATCGTCGCCCAGAGCGCGACCACCCGCGCCGCGGCCTCGAGCTGCTCCTGCGACGGCCGGCTCGGTCCGTAGCGCCCGTCGGGATTGGAGAAGGGCACCCCCGGGTCCGTCTCGAAGTTGCCGTTCAGCGCGATCCCGAGCGACCGGGCGTTCCATCCCGCCGCGTGGTTCCCGTACCGGTCCCAGCGGCAGAACGGATGGACCGCGCCGTCGCCCGTGACCACGCAGTTGTAGCCGGTGATCCACGGGTTGCCGCGCGAGTCCCGCCGGTCCCTGATCACCCGGACGACGTCCTCGAACGTGCTGGACCGATTCATCGCGGTATGATGGTAGATGATGGTGTCGGGGTCCCTGCGGCGACGGTGGACCGACTCGAGCCGCTCCCGGTCGACGCCGCCCCGGTACGGGATCTCGATCCAGGCCGTGTCGGGGCCCGCCTCCACGGCCGCGCTCGCGGTACCGGGCGCGCCCCCCGGCGATGATGGCGGCGGCTGCCAGCCCGCCGGCGGCGGCGCGGGCGGGACCGCTCGCTCGGAGACGGTCACGCCCTGCGTCCGCGCGACGACGGCCACCTCCTCGTCCCGCTCGGCCGGCGCGGGGATGGTGAGCTTCCGCTCGCCGATGAACCGGATCAGCATGTGCACCGGCCCGCTCCCGCCGCCGATCACCAGCCCGGTCATCAGGTAATCGACGGAGAGCGCGAGGGGCACCGGCGTCAGGGCGTCGAACAGGCGGACATCGAAGACGCGGGCGGCGAGGATTCCGAGCGCGGCGGCCACGAGCTGGAGGGTCAGGGAGCGGAGGGCGCTGCCATCGTCCGCGTCGGTGGCCTCCTGCACCAGGATCGTCTCCGGCGGGAACGCCTCCTCGAGCTCCAGCGCCCGCAGGTCCGAGCCGGGAGAATCGAGGAGCTTGCCGAGCGCGTCGAGCTCGGCGCGCTCGGCGGCGGAGAGGTCGCGGCTCCGCGCGGCGGCCTCCAGCTCGATCCGTGCGCGGTGCTCTTCCGCCCGCGCCCGCTCCGATTCGGTGGTGTGGAACGCCTCCAGCCGATCGATCGGCTCGGCCCGCGCGGCCGCGGTCCGACCGGCCCCGCCGCCCGCCGGACCCGGGAAGAGGTCGGTGGCGTTCTTCAACAGCTCGAGCACGCGCTCGACGGCGATGGCGAGTCCCGCGGCGACGGCGAGCGGCTGCGCGACCAGGTCGAAGGCCACGGCGGCCGTGGCGTCGTCCTGGACGACGGCAGCGAGGAACGGAATGGGAGAGAACAAGTCGGGAGCACCCCCGTCCTCACCACGGGGCTACGGCCGAAGCGGAATCCCGCTGCGGCGGCGGACCTCGAGGTGCGGACCTGTTGAGACGGAACGGCGCCGGCAAACCGCGCGGGTCAGGGGGGTTCGGTTCGGCCCCGCGCGAGGCGCGACGGAATTGATAATCCGCCGGATCTCCGGACGCCAGAATCTTGTTCGCGGCCACCCGGAAGAGAGCAGGCCCGGAGCGGCTTCACTTCGCCGCGTCCCGCAGGGCGCCGATGTCCAGCTTCTTCATCCGGAGCATGGCCTCGACGACCCGCCCCGTTCCCTCGTCCTCCGGGCGGGCCAGCAGCTCGAACAGGGCGGTGGGGACGATCTGCCAGGACACGCCGAACCGGTCCTTCAGCCAGCCGCACTGCTCCGCGCTCGGGTCGGCGGACAGCTTTTCCCAGTAGTGATCCACCTCCTCCTTCGTGGCGCAGCGGACGACGAAGGACGTCGCCTCGTTGAATCCGAAGTCGTGGTCCTGGGCGCTGTCCATCGCCGCGAACACCTGACCCTCGAGAGTGAAGTCGGCGAACATCACTGTTTCTTCCTGGTCCGGCTCCCGACCCGGGCCGTAGCGGTGGATCGCGAGCAGCTCCGCGTCTCCGAACACCGACGTGTAGAAGCGGATCGCCTCCTCGGCCCGGCCGCACACGTCCCCACGGTCATCACCGTGCCGGCCGCCTGGCCATGGACTTCCGAGCCTTCCGGGCGATAGCGGGTGACCTCGCCGATCTCCGAGTCGCGGAAGACGGAGGTATAGAAGCTCGCCGCCTCCTCGGCCTGGTCGTCGAACCACAGGAACGGGGTGATCTTCTGCCTGCGCGGCGCGGCGCTCATTTACCGGTTCCCCGCCGTCCGCTCGCGCAGGCGCTCCTCCTGCTCCCGCAGCTCGGGCGTGAACTCCTCACCGAAGTCGTCGGCTTCGAAGAACGGCCGGATCTCGATCTCCTTCCCGCCATCGAACGGCGCCCGCTTGAGCCACTCGACCGCCTCGTCCATCGACTCCACCTTCCACACCCAGTAGCCGGCGATCAGCTCCTTCGTCTCCGCGAACGGCCCATCAATGACGGTCCGCTCATCGCCGGAGAACCGGACGCGCACCCCCTTCGAGCTCGGACGCAGGCCATCGCCGTCCAGCATGATCCCCGCCTCCACCAGCTCCTCGTTGTACTTCCCCATATCCGTCAGCTGCTGCTCCGTCGGCATCACTCCCGCCTCGGTGTCCTCGTCGGCCTTCACGATCACCATGACTCGCATTGTGGAATCTCCTTGTGGCTTCGGCGGGGCCCCGGCCGCGTTTCGGCCGGGTCTGAACCCTGGCTTCAATCTCTTGTCGAACGGGCGATGGCGAAATCAGCATCTCATGTTACGGCCGCCCGGCCCCGTCGTCGCCTCCGGCGGCCTCCGGTGCCGCGTCGCCTGCTCGTACGCGTACGCCAGCCGGATCAGCACGGGCTCGCTCCAGGGGCGCCCGAGCATCTGGAGCCCGACGGGGAGGCCGTCCCCGACCCAGCCCATGGGGACGGTCAGGGCGGGGAAGCCCGTGGGCGGGGAGATCTGCCAGCTGTTGTTGCCGTGGGGGGACCGGAGGTCACCGATCAGCCGCGGCGGGTTGTCCCAGGTCGGGTAGACCAGCGCGTCCAGGCGGTCGCGGTCGAAGGCGGCCAGGACGGCCTGGCGGAGGCGGTCGGCATTGGCGGCGGCGCGGCGGCACCCCTCGTGGGCCTGGAAGTCCACGGGCACGTCCGCGAGCTGCGCGAGGCGGTCCCGCACGGACGGGTGGGCGCGGCCGCTGGCGATGATGTCGGCCAGCGTCCGGACGGGGGCGTCGGGGCCCAGCGTCGCCAGGTAGGCGTTGATGTCGTGCTGGAAGCGGGGGCAGAACAGGGGCGCGTCCATGATCTCGTCCCAGCCGTCGATGGCCACGGGGTCGACGACCACGCCGCCGCGCTCGCGGAGCACGTCCAGCGCCTCGTCCAGGCGCTGTCGCACGGCGGGGTCGGCGCCCTCCTCGGCGGAGATCTGGCGGAGCACGCCGATGCGCGCGCCGCGGAGCCCGTCCGGGTCCAGGAACGCGGTGTAGGTCTCGGGCACGCGGCCGCGGCTCTCCAGCGTCACGGGGTCTGCGGGGTCGGGGCCGGCGATCACGCCCAGCACGCGCGCGGCGTCCTCCACCGTCCTCGCCATGGGGCCGCCGATGTCGCGGTCCAGGTACAGCGGGACGATGCCGTCGCGGCTGGTCAGCCCCTGCGTCGGTCGGATCCCCACCAGCGCGGTATGCGACGACGGCCCGCGGATCGAGTTGCCGGTGTCCGTCCCAAGCCCCATGGCTCCGAAGCTCGCGGCCACCGCGGCCGCGCTCCCGCCGCTGCTGCCCGCGGGGACGCGGTTCAGCGCGTATGGGTTGAACGTGTAGCCGGGCAG
>JAHWKI010000182.1 GCA_019347975.1 Gemmatimonadota bacterium | reverse complement strand
GTCCGGACGTGGTCGATGTGGTCCGTGGCGGCGGCCATCGACGAAATGATGGTGGTGTCGCTGATGGGCGAGGAGTGGTCGCCGAAGATCCCGCCGGAGAGGGTAGCGGCCACGAACGGCGCGAGCGGCCATCCCAGCGCCATGGCGGCCGGGACGGCGATGGGGAGCATGATGGCGAACGTGCCCCAGCTGGTCCCGGTGGAGAACGCGACAAAGGCGGCGATGACAAAGATGAAGGGCAGGAAGACCACGGGCGGGAGCACGCCGGCGGTGACCTCGGCCACGTAGGGCCCCGCGCCGAGCGCGGAGGTGACGGCGGCGAGGGCGAGGGCGAGCCAGAGCACGGCGGCCATGTTGATGAGCCCGCCGGCGCCCTTGAGCCCGACCCGCGTCAGCTCGTCGACGGTGGAGCGGCGCCTGGCCAGGATCAGGACCCAGGCGGCGATCAGCCCCGAGAGGACCGCCCACAGCACGCTCGTGGAGCCGGACCCCGCCCGGGGATCGCCGCCGCCTGTGATGTAGAGCCCCACCGGCATCATGAGGATCATCACGAGCAGGGGGATGATCATATCCAGCGGGTGGCCCGGCCCGCCCCCGGTCTCGGGCGCCAGCACCTCGGGGTCGAGGAGCGGGGAAGCGTCATCCCAGAGGAGCTTCCCCTCCGCGCTCCTGCGCTCGGCGGCCTTCATGGGCCCCAGGTCGATCCCGAACGCAATGGTCAGCCCCGCGAGGACCACGGCCGCGAGCGCGTAGAAGTTGAGCGGGATCGCTCCCACGAAGGTGCCCAGCGGGTCCGGGACGTCGAGCTCGCCGAGAATGCCGAGGATATAGGCGCCCCATGCGTTCAGCGGGATCAGGATGCAGACGGCGGCGGACGTCGTGTCGATGATGTAGGCCAGCTTTTCCCGGGACGTCCGGTGGCGGTCGAACAGGGGGCGGGCCACCGCGCCGCTGACCAGGACGGTGATGTTGGACTCGATGAAGATCACCATGCCGGTGACGTAGGCCAGGACCTGTGCGCCGCGCGGTCCCTGGACGAACCGCCTCCGCTCGAGCCATTCGACGAAGCCCTTCACGCCCCCGGAGCTCTCGATGGTCGCGATGAGGGCGCCGATGAACAGCGCGAACAGGATCACGCGGGTGTTGTCGGCGTTGCCGAGGACGGCGATGGTCTCCTCGAGCGCGCGGGCGGCGCCGGTCAGGGGATTCCACCCCACGACAATGGTCCACCCCAGCCACACGCCCGCGGCGAGAGAGAGGTAGACCTGCCGCGTCCAGATGGCGAGGACGATGGCGAGGATCGGGGGGAGCAGAGAGATCCAGGTGGGCTCTGGCATGGCGCCGAAGGTAGGCGCGCCCGCCGCAGCCCGCCAGCGAAAGCCGGCGGACCTCAGCGGGGGAGAGTGTGGGCTGCTGGTGGGATTCTCCCGCTGCTACCTCGGTGTCCACTACCCGGGCTGCCTCCTCGCCGGCTGGATCCTCGCCGTGGTCGGCCTCTGGGCCGGAGCGCTCCTCGGCCTCTGACTCCGCGCGGCGGCGGAGCCGCCCGCGCCCTCCGGGCGCCCCCAGGCGCCCCTCCTGAGCGGGCGCAGCCCGCGTCCTGCGAGGCCGCGCGGAGCGCGGCCGAGCCACCTCCGGCAACCCTCCGCCGCGGTCCCTTCGTCCAAGCACACCGTAAACCGTCGACCTTTCACCCCGACGAAGGACCCATGGCGAACATCCTGAAGGACTTCCGCTACGCGTTGCGCGGCCTCGTCCGCAGCCCGGGCTTCACCGCGATCGCGCTGGCCACGCTGGCCCTCGGGATCGGCGCCAACACGGCCGTCTTCACGCTGGTGGACGGGGTGCTCCTCCGACCCCTCCCCTACCCCGAGTCGGAGGGTCTCGTCGCGATCACGCACGAGGGACGCGGGGGCGAGGACCAGCTCCCGATGTCGCCGGGTCTGTACCTCGTATACCGGGAGCACGCGCGGACGCTCGAGTCCATCGGGCTCTACCAGTCCACGGTCGCCAACTTCGTGGGGGATGACGGGGAGGCGGAGCGGGTGGACGGCCAGTCGGTCACGCCGTCCGTGTTCCAGGTGCTGAAGGTGCCGGCCGCGCTCGGCCGTACGCTGGTGGCGCAGGACGCCGAGCCCGGTGCGGACCCCGTGGTCGTCCTGAGCCACGCGCTTTGGCGGAGCCGGTTCGGCGGGGACCGCGACGTCCTCGGCCAGACCGTGCTGATGGACGGCGTGTCGCGCCGGGTGGTGGGGGTCATGCCCGCGGGGTTCACGCACCCGGACGCGCAGACACGCCTCTGGATCCCGTTCGCGGTCGATCCGACGACGGCGCCGCTCGGGTCGTTTTCCCCCAACGGCGTCGGGCGCCTCGCGGACGGCGCCACGGCGGAGACCGTGAATTCGGAGCTCGCCGGTCTGATCGCGCGGCTCGGCGACCTGCGACCCGACGCGGGCCCGGTGCTCGGCTTCCTCGAGGAGGTGGAGCTCGCCGCGGTGGTCCAGCCGCTGAAGCAGGCGACGGTCGGGGACGTGAGTCGCACCCTCTGGACGCTGCTGGGGATGGTCGCGTTCGTGCTGCTGATCGCATGCGCGAACGTCGCGAACCTGCTGCTGGTGCGCGCCGAGGGGCGCCAGAGGGAGCTGGCGTTGCGCCGCGCCATCGGCGCCGGGCATTGGGACGTCATCCGCCCGTTCCTCGCCGAGAGCCTCGCGCTCACCCTCGCCGGCGGCGCGCTGGGCGTGGCGGTGGCCGCCGTGGCGGTCGAGACCACGCTCGCCCTGGCCCCCGCGGGGATCCCCCGCATGTCCGAGGTCGGCGTGGACCTGCGCGTGCTGGCGTTCACCGGCGCGGTGTCGCTCATCGCGGCGCTTCTGTTCGGGCTCTTCCCCTCGCTGCGGTTCATCCACAGCGACCTGTCGGGCCACCTGAAGGACGGCGGTGGCCGGGGCGGGACGACGGGCCGGGAGCGGCACCGCGCGCGGAACACCCTCGTCGTCGTGCAGGTGGCCCTCGCCCTGGTGCTGCTGGTCGGATCGGGGCTGATGATCCGGAGCCTCGTAGCGCTGCTCTCCGTCGACGCCGGGTTCGAGGCCGAGGGCGTGCTGACCGTGCGTCTGAGCGTCCCGCCGGGAGAGATCGCCGAGCCCGCCGGGGTGGCCGACTTCTACCGCCAGATCCAGGACCGCCTCAGGGCTCAGCCGGGCGTCGAGTCGGTGGGCGCCATCGGCGGTGTTCCCCTCTCGGGTCAGCTCGGGTTCTTCGGCCACGCCATCGAGGACCACCCCACCCCGCCGGACGCGATCCCGCCGCTGGCGTTCGGGACCTTCGCGGACCCCGGGTACTTCGAGACGATGGGGATCGAGGTCGTCGACGGTCGGGCCCTGAGCCCCGGTGACGCCGCGGACGCGTTCCGCGGCGTCGTCGTGAGCGAGGCGTTCGTCCAGCGCTGGTGGCCGGACGGCAGCGCGCTCGGGAAGCGGCTCCGCCCCGGCGGCGGCGGACCGGGCGAGTGGTGGGAGATCGTCGGCGTCGTCGAGAACGTGCGGAACCGGAGCCTGGAGGAGGAGCCGGAGGAGATCGTCTACTATCCGACCGTGGTGGGGGAGCCGGCCCAGCCGGGCTCGATCCGCTCTCGCGACCTGGTCGTGCGCGTGTCCGGCGACCCCGCCGCCTTCCTCCCCGCGCTGCGCCGCGAGGTCCGCGACGTCAACGCCCGCATCCCGCTGGCCAACCCGCGGACCATGCAGGAGGTCGTCGAGGAGTCCGCGTCCAGGACGTCCTTCACCATGGTCGTGCTGAGCGCGGCGTCGCTCGTGGCCCTGCTGCTCGGGATGGTGGGGATCTACGGCGTCGTCTCCTATGTGGTCTCCCAGCGCACCCGCGAGATCGGCGTCCGCATGGCGCTGGGGGCCCCCCGGACGACGGTGCGCACCATGGTCGTTCGCCAGGGGATGACGCTGGCCGCCATCGGCGTGGGGATCGGCCTGGTGGGGGCGTTCGCCGGCAGCCAGGTCCTCGAGACGCTGCTGTACGGCGTCAGCGCCACGGACCCCATGACCTACCTCGGGGTCGCGACCGTCCTCGCCGGCGTCGCGCTGCTGGCCAGCTGGATCCCCGCGAGGCGGGCGGCGGGGGTGGACCCGGCGATCGCGCTGAGGAACGAGTAGCGGCAGCGACCGGCGACGATCAGGTCCCGCAGAACGTTTCGAGCACCCGCTCGTGGGGATCGGGCGGCTCGGCGTAGCGGGCGAATTCCGGCCGGTCGTCGAACGGCCTGGAAAGCACCGCCAGTAGCTCCTCGAACGGGGCGAAGTCGTCGCGGTCGACCGCCGCCCGGATCATCGCTTCGACGCGGTGGTTGCGCGGGACGTACGCCGGGTTGACGCCCCGCATCGCGTCACGACGCTCGGCCGGCGCCGTCGGCTCCTGCTCCAGCCGGCGCCGCCACCGCTCCGCCCAGCGGTCGTAGGCCTCGGGCTCCATGAAGAGGCTCCGCACGGGCTCGTCGTGCTCCGGTCCCGCGGCGGCGTCGCTCAGCCGTCGGAAAGTCAGGGTGAGGTCGGTGCGGTTGTCGTGCATCGCATTCAGAAGATCCTGCGCGAGCTCCGCGTCCCCCTCCCGGTCGGTGCCGAGGCCGAGCTTGCGCCGGAGACCCGCGTGGTAGGCGCGCTCGTAGTGAGACGCGTACGCGCCCAGCGCGTCCGTGGCCTCCTCGATCGCGGCGTCGGTGTCGTCGTCGAGGAGCGGGAGCATGCACTCGGCGAGGCGGGCGAGGTTCCACTGGCCGATCCCCGGCTGGCTGCCGTAGGCGTAGCGCCCCCAGCGGTCGATGGAGCTGAAGGTCGTGGCGGGATCGTACTCCACCATGAACGCACAGGGACCGTAGTCGATCGTCTCCCCCGCGATCGACATGTTGTCGGTGTTCATGACGCCGTGAATGAACCCGACCAGCATCCAGCGGGCGATCAGCTCCGCCTGGGCTCGGATCACCGCGTCGAGCAGCGCCCGGTACGGCCGCTCCGCGTCCCCCGCCGCCGGGTAATGGCGCGCGATCACGTGGTCGGCGAGCAGCCGCACCGCCTCGGTGTCCCCGCGGTTGGCGAAGAACTCGAAGGTCCCGACCCGGATGTGGCTCGCCGCGACACGGGTCAGAATCGCGCCCGGAAGCACCTGCTCGCGCATCACCGGCTCCCCCGTCGTCACCGCCGCCAGGGCCCTCGTCGTCGGAATCCCCAGCGCCGCCATGGCCTCGCTGACGACGTACTCGCGGAGCACCGGCCCGAGGGCCGCCCGGCCGTCGCCCATGCGGGAGAAGGGGGTGCGGCCCGAGCCCTTGAGCTGCACGTCTCGCCTGACCCCGCACCGGTCGACCACCTCGCCGAGCAGGATCGCCCGGCCGTCGCCCAGCTGCGGGACCCAGCTCCCGAACTGGTGCCCGGCGTACGCGGTCGCGATCGGCTCCGCGCCCGTGGGGATGCGGTTCCCCGCAAAGATCTCCGCGGCCTCGTCAGTCGTGAGCGCATCGGGATCGATCCCGAGGTGCCGCGCGAGCTCCGTGTTGAGGCGGATCAGGCGGGGCGCCCGGACCGGCGTCGGGTCCGTCCGCGAGAAGAAGCGCTCCGGCAGGCGGGCGTAGGTGTTGTCGAAGGGGATCTGTACGCTCATGCCCTGGATAGCCACGGAAGAGGCGGGCCGCCGCGTCGAAGGCGTCGCTCGAAGGGAGCGGTGGCGGCGCCTTGACGCCCGCCGGTACGCGCGTGTACTCTCGCGGCCGCCCGGAGAACCCCTCGAGCTCCTCCGCCCATGACTCTACACCTCCGCTGCCTGCTCGTCGTCGCCGCACTCGCCGGATGCGCCTCGGCGCCGTCCGGGCCGGGGACGGAGCCGGCGTCGTACGACCCGCCGGGGTCGACGATCACCACGGACCGGCCCATCGAGGACGTGCGCCGCCGCACCATCGGCTTCCTGGAATCCGGCGTGTGGATCAGCAACGAGCTGCCCGGCGGCAGGCTGAACGACGTCTGGCGGGAGGATGATTCCGTCTTCGTGGCGCGCGTGCTCCCGGAGAACGCGCCCATCAACAACAGCGCGTGGTACGGCTTCAAGGTATGGGCGGATGCGCCGCAGACGATCCTCCTCCGCCTCACCTACGACGCCGGCCGCCACCGCTACTGGCCGGCCGCGCGTCGGCAGGGTGAGCCGTGGGCGCCGCTGCCGGAGCACGCGGTGGACACAACCGGCGACGGCGCAACGCTGCGTCTGCGCGTCGGCCCCGACACGCTCTTGGTCGCGGGACAGGAGCTGTTCACCTCCGCCGACTTCCGGCGGTGGACGGACAGCCTCTCCGCGCTCCCGCACGTCTCGCGCGAGCGGATCGGCACGTCGCGCCGCGGCCGGCCGATCGAGATGCTGACAGTGACGGGCGACCCCGGCGCCGCGGACCACGTGCTGCTCATCAGCCGGCAGCACCCGCCGGAGGTGACGGGGACCCTCGCCCTGCTCGGGTTCGTGGAGGAGGTAGCCGGCGATTCCCCGCTGGCGCGCGCGTTCCGCAGCCGCTTCCAGACCCGCGTCGTCCCGCTCGTGAACCCGGACGGCGTGGATCTCGGCCACTGGCGCCACAACACGGGCGGCGCGGACCTGAACCGTGACTGGGTCACCTTCAACCAGCCGGAGACCCGCGCCGTGCGTGACGCGCTGCTGCGGGTGAAGGACCAGCCCGGCGCGCGCGTCTGGTTCGCCGCCGACTTCCACTCCACTCGCCGGGACGTCTTCTATACCCTGGACGCGGACCTCGAAACCAGCCTGCCGGGCTTCCTGGACCGGTGGCTCGAGGGCATCGCACGCCAGGTGCCGGAGTACCAGATCAACGAGTCGCCAACGGGGCTGCGCTCACCCACCTCGCGGAACTGGTTCTACCGCGAATTCGACCGCGTCCCGTCCCTGACGTACGAGGTCGGCGATGACACCGACCGCGCGCTCATCCGTGAGGTGGCGGCCGCGGCGGCCCGGTCGATGATGGAG
>JAHWKI010000181.1 GCA_019347975.1 Gemmatimonadota bacterium | reverse complement strand
CAGAACGGGTTGATGCGCGTGGAGCAGAGGATCACGGGGGTGCGCAGCCCCGGCACCAGCGCCCGCAGCATCCGGATCGCGTCCAGCCAGCCCGCGTCGTCGGAGAGCTCCGTGACGACCAGCCGCGGGTCCAGGCGCGCGAACAGCCGGAGCCCGTCCGCCGCGTCCGCCGCCTCGACGACCTCGTAGCCGTGGTGACGGAGACAGTCGGCGTACATGGACCGCGTCGCCGCGCTCGGATCGATCAACAGGATCAGCGCCTTGCCCATGGGACGCTCCGGGTCGGGGTGCCGTGGTGGGGGAGAGCAGGGGGCGGGAGCGCGATAGAACGGGCGAAAGCCGTGCGAGGGCGGCGGGACGGCGGCAAGTCGTTGTCCACGAATTATTTGGGGGTGCGGCACGGCAAGCGGGCCCCCCACCACGTCATTGCATCGTGCGGGGTTCCTCGCACGATGCACGGGCATGGTCCTTCGTTGCTCTGGCGCCGGCGAATCGGGCAAACGGACCATTTTCCCTGATCGCCGTGATGGTAAATTCTGCCCAGGCGAGTCGGCCGAACACGGACCTCAGGAGGCGAAATGCTGAAGGACAGCGATGCGATGGCCACGGTCGCCGTGCGGGACCTGGCGGCGGCGAAGGAGTTCTACGGCCGGATTCTCGGGCTCGAAGCGTCGGAGGAGGGGATGGACGGCGTGGTGATCTACCGGAGCGGGGGGGCAGCCATCGTGGTCTACGAGTCGGCGTTCGCCGGGACCAATCGGGCGACATCGGTGACGTGGGACGTGGGCGACGAACTGGACGACATCGTGGGCCGGCTGAGCGAGGCGGGGGTCGCCTTCGAGCACTACGACATGGGAGAGCGTGAGGGTCACGTCCACGTCATGGGCGACTTCAGGGCCGCCTGGTTCACCGATCCGGATGGCAACATCCTGCACCTGAACAATCAGTAGGGAGCGGCTGGCTGAGGGAGGTCAGCGCGCGATCACCAGGGGCAGCCGGGCTTGACGAAGCCCCAGTTCACGATGGTCCCGGTGTCCGAGTCGTACGCGACGGCCCGCACCTGCGCGTCGGCGGTCTCCGTGAAGATCATTCCTCGCCCACACATCCTCTTTCCCCGAGGGCCCGCGCCTTCTCTTGACGATCTACAGAAGCCGGTGTTAGCGTCCTCGTGTAGATCATCAAAAGGAGCGTGTGGATGGCCGAGGACCGACCGGATCTGCTGCAGGGGACACTCGAGCTGCTCGTGCTCCGCATCCTCGCCCTCGAGCCGATGCACGGGTGGGGGATCTCGCAGCGGATCCAGCAGATGTCCCGGGACACGTTCCGCGTCAATCAGGGCTCGCTGTACCCCGCGTTGCAGCGGATGAAGAGGAAGGGTTGGGTCACGTCCGAATGGCGCGTGACGGAGAACAACCGGCGGGCGCGGTACTACCGGCTGACGACCGCGGGCGGGAAGCAGCTCGTCGCGGAGCGGGCGGAGTGGGAACGGTCGTCCGCGGCGGTGAACTGGATCCTGGACTGGACGGGGGGCGTGGCATGAGCCTGCTTTCCGAGGCGCGCGAACGGCTGCGGGCGTTGTTCTTCCGCGGCGCCGAGGAAGCGGAGCTGGATGAGGAGCTGCGCTTCCACGTCGAGATGGAGACGGAGGCGAACCTGGCGCGGGGGATGAGCGTGGGCGAGGCGCGTCGTCAGGCGCTGATCGCCTTCGGGGGGATCGAGCGGTTCCGGGAGGAGGTCCGTGCCGCGCGAGGCGTGGATTTCCTCGAGGGTCCGTGGCGGGGGCTGCGCTTCGCGGTCCGCCGGGTGGTGCGGGACCCGGGGTTCTCAGTGCCGGCGATCGCCACGCTGGCGCTCGGGATCGGCGCGACGACGGCGATCTTCGCGCTGGTGAACGCCGTCCTGCTCCAGCCGCTGCCGTATCCCGACTCCGGCCGTCTGGTGGCCGTCCGTCACGCGGCGCCGGGGTGGGGGCTGTCCGAAGCCGGGCAGTCCGACGGCACCTACCTGCACTACCGGTCGGGCAACCGGACGTTCGAGGAAATGGGCGTCTACTACGAGAGCTCGCAGATCCTGACCGACGGGGACGAGGCGGAGCGAATCCTGGTCGCCATGGCTACGCCCAGCACCTTCTCCCTCGTGGGCGCCAGGCCGTTCCGGGGGCGGCTCTTCACTCCGGCCGACACCGAGCGGGACTCCTGGGTCGTGATGATCAGCCACGATCTGTGGGTGCGCCGGTACGGTGGCGACCCGGGGATCATCGGGTCGACCATCGAGATCAACCGCGGCGAGCCGCGCGAGGTGGTCGGAGTCATGCCTCCCGGCTTCGACTTCCCGAGTCCCGATACGGATCTGTGGTGGGGGATGGGAGCGGAAGCCTCCGAGGCTGGCATGGACGACCTGTGGATGAGTGGAATCGGTCGTCTGCGGGACGGGATCTCGCCGGGCGAGGCCGAGGCGGACCTGCAGCGGCTCGTCCTCACGCTCCCCGACGCGTACCCGGAAGTCACGCCCGAGCTGCTCGGTGAGGGTCGGCTCCGGGCGGTCGTGACACCCTTCAAGGACGTGGTCGTGGGAGATGCGCGGCCGGCGCTGATGCTGCTCCTGGCTACGGCGGGGTTCGTGCTCCTGGTCGCCCTGGCGAACGTGGCCAACCTCGTGCTGGTTCGGGCCGAGCGGCAGCGACGGGAGGTCGCGGTGGCGAAGGCGCTCGGGGCAGGTCGTCTCCAACTCGCCGGCCGGTTCCTGGCCGAGAGCATGGTGCTGGCGGCGGTCGCCGGCGCGCTCGGATCCATCGTCGCGTACGCGGGAGTCGAGCTGCGGTTCGGGTTCGGGACCGGCCGGATTCCGCGTCTGCACGAGCTCGGACTGGAGGGGGCGGTCCCCGTCGCCGTGGGTCTGTCGATCCTGAGCGGAGCGCTGCTCGCGTTCATCGGGCTGGTGAGGACCGGGCGGGCGGACCTGGCGGGCACGCTGAGGGGGTCGTCGGGCCGGGCGACGGCGAGGCGCGATTCGAGCTACGTGCAACGGCTGCTGGTGGCGACGCAGGTCGGGCTCGCCCTGACGCTCCTGATCGGCTCGGCGCTGATGGTCCAGAGCCTCCGGCGACTCCAGCAGGTCGACCTGGGGTTCGACCCGGAGAACGTCCTCACCTTCGAGACGACTCTTCCCACCGTACAGTACCTGCGCTATCACGACATCGTCCGCTTCGAGCTCGAAGTGCTCGAGCAGCTCAGGGCGGTGCCGGGCGTGAGCGCGGCGGAAGGGACCGCCATCCTTCCGCTGACTTCGGCGCGCTCATTCGACGAGCCCGAGCCCATAGTCCCGGACGGTACGCCGGTCGGGGTGAACGGAATCGCGCCGCGGGGGATCGTCGGGTCCGCCACGCCCGGATACTTCGACGCCATGCGGATTCCGCTGCTCGACGGGCGTACCTTCGAGCCGGGCGATTTCAGGGGCGAGGCACCCGCGGTCGTGCTGAGCGATGGGCTGGCCCGAGCGCTGTTTCGGGGAGAGGACCCCGTCGGCCGACGCGTGCGGCTGGCGAATCATCCCCGGAAGCCGGCGTACACCGTCGTGGGGGTGGTCGGCGGTGTCCCGGGCGAAGCGCTGGCCGAGGGACCGGCGCACATGCTGTACTTTCCGGTACTCCCCTGGCCCGATCCGGCGGCGAACCCACCGATCCCGTACTTCCATCGCTCCCCGACCGTCGTGGTGCGGACGGACGTGGCGCCCGCCTCGCTCGTCGCCACCGCGCGGCGGATCGTGCGAGACATCGATCCGAAAGTCCCGATCGTCCGGGTCCAGCCCATGGAGGAGCACGTGAGGGCCTCGATGGCGCGCCCCCGCGTGACGATGGTCCTCCTCCTCGTGGCCGCCGCGTCCGCCCTCCTGCTGGGCACGATCGGGATCTACGGCGTCCTGGCGTACGCGGTCAGCCAGCGGACCTCCGAGCTCGGTGTACGCCTGGCGCTGGGCGCGAGACCCGCGGGCGTCGTCCGGATGGTGGTTCGTCAGGGTGCGCTCCTCGCCCTGGCGGGAATCGCGGCGGGGCTGCTGGTCGCTTTCGCGCTCACGCGGTTCCTCCGCAGCCTGCTCTACGAGGTGAACCCGTTCGACCCCGCCACCTATGCCCTGATCGCGGGGCTCCTCTTCGCCGTCGCCATCGCCGCCAGCTACCTGCCCGCTCGCCGTGCCGCCGGGATCGACCCGGCCAGCGCGCTCAGGGCGCAGTAGGGAGGCCGCTGGTCCCATTCCGCTATCGGCCTGCCCCATCGACCGACCCATGTTGCGGCCCACCGTCATCCGCACGGAAAAGGAGGGAGGCATGGGGCAGGAGACCGTTGGCCACTGGGAGGAGCTCCCCGAGCTGGTCGTCAACCGGCAGTACGTCCGCTGTCTGGACCGCCTGGTCCGTTCTCTTCCGCGCTCGAGGCAGCGGAGTCTGTTCAGGCACCTGCTTCCGGCGGCGGTTTCCATCGGGAGCGGTGCGGCCTGCTTCCATGCGGCGCTCCTGAACGGGTCGTCGCCCACACCCACGGGACGCGAGGTCCACCGGCAGCGCGCGCTGGGCGGGATCCGCGACTCGCGGGAGTGGCTGGGGCGCATCCGGGGCGTGAAGGGCGCCGACGAGGCGGAGCTGCTCGTCGCCGGCGAGCTGCTAGACCGGATCGAGGAAATGCTCCGAGAAGCCCGGCCGCGTGGCGTGTCCTAATTTCCGCACTTGACACAACTATGTGTCATGTGGAACCATATGGTGTCGCGTTTGTGAGCTCGTGTCCCGGGGGGCGCCATGTTGTTCGACGCGCTGGACGAGGTTTTCGGTCGCCGCAGCAACGTGCGGCTGCTGCGTGCCCTCAGCCCCATCGATTACGCCGTCTCGGGTCGCGAGGCGGCCCGTCTGGCGGGCTTGTCCCACCGGGCGATCGTTTCGCTGGACGACCTGGCCGCCCTCGGCGTGGTTCATCGTCGGGAGACGGCCGGACAGCACCTGTACTCCTTCAACCGTGAGCACGCGCTTGCGCCGGCCGTCCTCGAGCTCTTCGCGGCGGAGCATCGCCGGACCACTGCGATCCTGGGCCGGCTGAAGGAGCTCGCCGGGGCTGCGGGGGCCGCTTACGCAGGGGTTTTTGGAAGTGGGGCGCGCGGTGAGGCGAAGCCCAAGAGTGACCTGGATGTCATCGTTCTCGTAGAGTCGCCGGAGAGCAGACGGGCGGCATACGAGTCGCTGGTCGCCGCTTCGGGCCGGCTACAGGAGGAATTCGGCGTTCGGCTGAGCCCGGTCGTGTTGACGCTGGACCAGGCACGCGAGCAGGCGCGCGAGCGGGGCACGCTGATGCGCGACCTGGTGCGAGACGCCCGCCGCGTTCACGGCCATCCGCTCGAGGAACTGATCGGTGGTTAAGCGCGGTCGCCGAAAAACGGTCGATCGCCACGAGTCAGGAAAATACATGACGGTCGCGCGGGCGCTGCGGAAGAGCGCAGCCGATATCGGTGTCATTGCGGAGGATCGCCACGGCAACGCGATCGCCATTATCGCGATCCATGCCGCGATCGCCTACGCCGACGCTCTCTGCATTGCGTATGGCGGATTCAAGTCGACCGAAGGTGAGCACGAGCGAGCTGTGGACGCGCTGAAGCAGGCGCTGGGAAATCGAATCGACTCGAAGCAGGCATCCAGGCTGCTCTCGATCGTGAAGGCGAAGGACACGGCCTCGTATCAGGGCGTCTACTACAGGGTCGCGGAGGCCCAGCAACTGGTGCGCAAGCTGGAAGCCTTCGGTGAATGGGCGGAGAAGATGTATGATCAGCGGCCTTGAGGAGACCCCGGCCCGGGGCCTACGCCGACAGCGTCGCCAGGAGCTCGGCCGGCGTGACGACGGAGACCGTAAGGGGCATGAAGTCGTCGGGGTTGCGGGCGACCAGGTAGTCGGCGCCGGCTTCCAGGGCGCAGACGGCCCGCCATGACAGGGCATGCCGTATGCACACGTCCGATCCCCGTGCGGGGAACCGAAGGGGGACGCCCCGGCGCCCCCGGCGGCTCGAACGAGGAGGGTTCCGGACGTGAGTCCTGACGCGCGGGGAGACCGGACGGCGCCGGCGCTCGTGCCGTTCCTCCCGCTCCTCCTCTTCCTGCTCCTGACCCCGCTGACGGCGTGCGACCTCCCCCGCGACCCGGTGGGGACGCTGGACCGCGTGCGGGGCGACACTCTGCGGGTCGGTGTGGTGGCCGCGCCGCCCTACCTGGTCCGGTCGGGGGAGCGGGCGGGCGGTCCCGAGGCCGACCTGATCCGCGCGTTCGCCGGCCGGATCGGGGCGGAGGTCGAATGGCGCTGGGGGTCGCTCGACGACCACATGGAGTCGCTGGAGGCGTTCGAGCTGGACCTCGTGGCGGGGGGGCTGACCACCGCGTCGCCGTGGAAGAAGAAGGTCGGGTTCACCCGGCCGTGGCGGGTCGAGGGGAAGCGGAAGCACGTCCTGGCCGTACCGCCCGGTGAGAACGGGATGCTGGTGGCGCTCGAGGCGCTCATCGAGGCCCGGAAGGAGCGCCGGTGAAGGCCCGGGGTCGGTTCGACCTGCCGCGGGAGCTCGAGCCGGTCATGGAGCGGGCGAAGCGGCTGGAGTGGGTGACGATCGGTGCGCTAACGGCCATCGTCATCGCCATCTACATGACCATGGGGAGCTCCCAGGCGATGAAGGCGGCCTGGGTCGAGGACCTCCTCTCCTTCGTGACCCCGATCGCGTTCCTGGTGTCCGCGCGCTACCGGCACGGGGAGCCGAACGACGAGTTTCCCTACGGCTACCACCGCTCCGTCAGCATCGCGTTCCTCGCGGGCGCCGTGGCGCTGACCCTCTTCGGCGCGTTCATCCTCTTCGACTCCGCCATGAGCCTCGCCATGGCGCACCACCCCACCATCGGGACCACCGTCCTCTTCGGCCGCCAGTTCTGGTCGGGCTGGCTCATGATCGCCGTGCTCTTCCTGAGCGGGATCCCGCCGTTCATCCTGGGCCGGATGAAGATGGAGCCGGCGCGGCAGCTCCACG
>JAHWKI010000180.1 GCA_019347975.1 Gemmatimonadota bacterium | reverse complement strand
CAGCTCTTCGTGCTCTTCGCCAGGTCGGCGTCCAGGACCACGATGTCCTCGTACTCGCGACCCAGGTCACGCAGCGCCTCGCCGTAGGCGTCCCGCGTCGCCTTGCCGAGCTCCAGCCCCGGGAACAGGTCGTTCATCGTCCCGCCTCCTTCGCCGCGGCGCCGTTCGCTTCGATGGACCGCTCCGCCGCCTCCACTCCGAGCTCGAGCAGCGCCGCTTCCAGCTCCTCGTTGGACGGCGCTACGCCGTGATACTTGTTCTCGTTCTCCATGAAGCTGACGCCCTTCCCTTTCACGGTCCTCCCGATGATGCAGGCGGGCCCCTTCTGGTCCACCGCCCACCTCAGCGCTTCCATCACGGCTCCCAGGTCGTGCCCGTCGATCTCCCGGACCGCCCAGCCCATGGACTCCCACTTCGCCGCGAACGGCTCCAGCCCCATGATGTCCTCGATTGCGCCGTCCAGCTGGTAGCCATTGTAGTCCACCATGGCCACGATGTTGTCCGGCCCGTGGTGACCCGCCGCCATGGCGGCCTCCCAGACCTGCCCCTCCTGGCACTCGCCATCACCGAGCAGCACGAAGACGCGGAAGTCCTTCCGGTCCATCCGCCCGGCGAGCGCGACCCCGAGGCCGATGGAGAGGCCCTGCCCCAGGGACCCCGTCGAAGCCTCGATCCCGGGCGCGGTCCCGTACACCGGATGCCCCTGGAGCCGGCTGTCGATGGCGCGCAGCGTCGACAGCTCATCGTGGGCGAAGTAGCCGGCCTCCGCGAGCGCGGCATAGAGGACGGGCACGCCATGGCCCTTGGACAGGATGAACCGGTCCCGGTCCGGCCAGTCCGGACGGTCCGCGTCGTAGCGGAGAATGCCGCCGAAATAGAGCGCCGTCACGAACTCGACGGCGGAAAGGGAGCCTCCGGGGTGGCCGCTGGCCGCTTTCGCCAGCATTCGAACGATGTGACGTCGCAGCGTCGTCGCCCGGTCTCGCAGTTCGTGCAGGTCTGGTGTGGTCTCCACTGCCGTTTCCATCGCCTCCAAGCCGGGATCGGGTGCCGTCGAAAGGGCCGAAAATGTAGTACCCGGCCGGAACCGGCGCAAAAGGAAAGCGGCGCCCGACCGGGTGGTCGGACGCCGCTCCCGCCAGCCGAGCCGGCAGAGTTACTTCTTGATGATCTGCTCGACCTGCTGAACCGTCTGGAACACGCAGCCTGTCGGCCTGAGGGGCACGTACAGGTACTGAATGTCCTCGATCTCGTCGCGGATATCCTGCCGCTCGTCGAGAATGTCATTCAGGTCGTCGCTCGCCTGCGCCCGGCGCAGCTCCGCGAGATCCGCCCGGATATCGCGCACGTCGTTGGACGACGCGTAGACCGGGAGCCCACGCACCTGCCCGAGGTAGGCCAGGTCGGTCGCCGGAATCACCCGACCGGACTGCCAGGTCGTGTACTCCAGCGTGAGGTCCGGCGCCAGGTTCAGCTGGAGCGGCTCACCCCGCACGAACCAGTCGGCCTCGCTCGCCAGCATCACCCGCGGGAGCGTGCCCCGCAGCGCCTGACGCTGACCGTTCACCACCACCATCGTGTCGCCACGCTCCGGCAGGTAGATCGCGTTCACCGTCCGGATTCCACCCTCGGCGGCCGGATCGATCACGCACACCGTGATCGACTCCTCGACCGGCTGCGGCGGCGGCGTCGGCCTCGGGGCCGGCGGCGGCGGCGGCGCGGGCGCGACGGCAACGACCTCCGGCGCGGCGAGACCCAGCAGCAGGTGCGCGCCGATCTGACCATAGATCTCGTGCGTCACACGGCCGACATCCTCATCGGAATTGGCTGCGATCGCGGCCGCGTCACGAATCGTCGCATCCCAGAACCTGTCGCCCACCTCGAGCCGCAGCCCGAAGTTGTCCGCCAGGCGCACGTCGGTTCCGAGCGCTGCGAGCCCCATCAGCGTCCACTGCGACATCTGGAAGAACCAGTTGTTGGGCTCGGGCGCGAAGCCTACACCCGTGGTCTCGTCGTCGCCGTCGGTCACCAGGACGATGTCACCCGGCGGATTCGTGTTCTTTCCACCGATCCCGAGGGCGAGGTAGGGCATCGTCTGACGCCCGGCCATCGAGTACCCGCCCGGCACCAGCCGGATCATCAGGTCCCCGCTCGCGCTCCACAGATTGACGTCATCCAGCAGATTTCCGTCCTCGTCCTGCTGGCCGTCGTCCCCGCCCGTGACCGGACGCTCGCTGTACGCGCCGTGCGCGCGGATGCCGAAACGCGGCGTCGCCCAGAACGTCGCCTGCAGACCCGTCACCCACCCCGCCTTGTACCGAACGTCGTCCGAGCCCTCGCCGAGGTGCGTGTCATCCAGCATGGCCGAATACCACGAGCCACCGCCGAAAACACCCACGTCGAACTTGTAGTCCGGGAACTCCTGTGCGTCCGCTGGTGGGGCTCCGAAAAGCCCGACGACGGCGAGCACTACTGCGGCCCACATCGTACGCTTCATCATGTGAGGTCTCCTCAATGTGAAGGATTCCATTGGTCTCATCTCCCTTGTTTCTCCGCCAACTCGATGTCTCTTCCGCTCCGAGCGGACGTCGGTTCGCGGACCTGTGCAGGAATCACACCATGCGCCCGGTCCGAGGCCTCGGATCCGGTCCGATGCCCGTGTAAGGGCGCGAACTCCGGTACGCATGGGATTCTTCCCGCATCCCGGCGGGGTCGTGTGCAATCCCGGTGCCACTCCACGCGCGAGGTCCCGCTCTGCGGCATCACGATGCACTTTCGAGCGGAGCCGGCGTCGACTCCCTCGGCGACGCGCAAAGGGGAGCGACAGCACAGGTGCCGCGCTCCCCTACCCGGGCCCCTCCCCCCCCCGGCGCCCGGCTAGTCGGCGTGCAGCGGCCCCGCGACCTCGGCGTGCCGGGGCAGCCTGGAATCTTCACGGGAAACGGCGAGCCTGGATCCGTGCTCGGGGAGGATCTCATCGGCGACGCGGGAGAGCGCGAGGTAGTAGGTCACCTCGGCGATGGACTCCCGGACGTCCAGCGCGTCGAGATACAGCTCCACCGCCTCCTTCTCCTCCATCTCTTCCCTGAGGATGCCGACGAAGTAGACCGCGTTCTCCACGTGGGTGCGAATCAGGGCCACCTCGGTCCGGGCCGCGATGAACTCGATCTTGCGGCGCAGCGGCTCGTTGACGCGTCCACGCAGCCGATTGCGCAGGGTGCCGAACAGCGATCGACCCTCGGCTTCCCCCTCCGCGCTTTCCGGCTCCGGAGGTGGCTCGGGTCGCGATTCGGGGACCGGGGCGCCCTCGTCGACCTTCTCTCCCAGGATCGCCAGGGCACGCGTGCTGATATTCTGCGCGGCATCCTCCTCCAGGCGGAGCAGTCGGCCGTAGATCTCGAGGGCATCGGTGAAGCTCACCTGGTCGTCCACCAGGGCGATCAGGTCCAGCGCGTGATCCACGTGGGTGGCCAGCAGCTTTTCCTGCGCGACCGCAACGGCCAGCTCCACGCGCTTCCGCGCGCCCTCCGAAAGGCCCTTCGAGAACACGTCGTCTCTCCTCGTTATTCTGGTGGCGTACACGCACGAAAAACCCGCTCCGCGCGGGGCGGAGCGGGTGCAATTTCCGTTCCCTGTCGGGTTCGTTAGCGGGGGGCGCGCACGAGGATCCGATCGATCCTGCCATCGCGGTCCACGTCCATCAGCTCCGCCAGCGGGGCATCGCCCGCCCGGACCTGCAGAACCCGCGTGCGACCCTCGACCCAGCGCCCCGTCAGCGCGCCGCCCCCGACGGCCCGGCTCTGCGCGTCCAGGCGTCCGAGCACGACGTCGCCCAGCACGTCCAGCAGCCCGCCGCGCTCGAGGCGGTCCCGATCGCGCGTCCGCGTCCGCTCGCGAGGGTTCAGGATCACGTCGCCCCAGCTCACGTCCCGCCACTCCGCGCCGCTCCAGCCCTTGTCCCGGCACCACTGGGGGCCATGGACCGGGTGTCCGCCGCCGTTGCGGCAGAACGGCGGGCCGTTGCCGCGCCGCGCGTCCCGGCCGCGCACACGCCCGTTCCGGGAGCCACGGGCGTCCTCGTTGGTCTCCCACCGGTCGTCGTCGTCGGCACGATCGCGGCGATCGCGCCGGTCGCCTTCGGGATAGCGCTCACGCTCGCGGGCGGTGTCGCCGCGGCAGGCCGGGAGGTCGGGAACCATGGTGCACACGACGCCGGGCTCGCCGGCTACGGGGAGCTGCTCCGCGAAGGGAGCCCACCACTCCCCGGCGCTCTGCGCGGCCGCTCCCGCGGGGGCGAGGAGGGCCGCGACTGCGAGCAAGGTGAACGGTTTATACATTTCTAACTCCTTGGGAAGCAGTATGTTGGCTGCTTGATTGGTACGGCGGGAAGGGGCCGGAGGTTCCCTCGGGTACGCGCCCCGCTTATCTTTTCCGCCATGATTGCCGAGATCATCGAGAAGCTCGAAGGCGAGGTGGAACGCCTCACGCACGAGCTCAATGTTACGCTCCCCGCGACCATCAAGGCCGCCGTGGAGCTGGGGGACCTGCGGGAGAACGCGGATTACAAGTCGGCGCTCGAGCGGCAGCAGTTCGTCCAGGCCCGGCTGAATCACCTGACCAGTCGTCTCCGCGAGCTCTCGAACATCGATGTCTCCGCCATACCCGCGGACCGCGCCGGGTTCGGGAGCTGGCTGAAGGTGCGGGAGAAGGCGTCGGGCGACGAGTACGAGTACACGATCGTCGCCGGTGACTTCATGGACCTCGACAAGGGGCACATCTCCGTAGCCTCCCCGCTGGCCCGGGGGCTCTTCGGCGCGCGCGAGGGAGAGACGGTGACCGTGCAGCTCCCGGCCGGCGAGCGCGTCTTCGAGATCCTGGAGCTCCGCACCCTGCCGATGACGCTGAGCTGAGGGCGGCTGAACCGGGAATGAAAAGCGCCGCCGTCCGGGAGGACGGCGGCGCTTCGTCTTGGAGAGGGCCCGGGCGGATTCGAACCGCCGTTCAAGGATTTGCAGTCCTCTGCCTAACCACTTGGCTACGGGCCCAAGCAAACGGCCTCGGGGGCGCCGAGGCCGTAAGAGCGGGACACCGGGCTCGAACCGGCGACCTTCACGTTGGCAACGTGACGCTCTACCAACTGAGCTAGTCCCGCGAGGAGTCCAACTCTACCCGGAATGGCCGGACGCGTCAACCCGCTCCGGCTCAGAACTCGTAGACCATCCGCACGAGCGCGAATCGGCCGAGCTCCGGCGAACCGACGAAGGTCTGGTACCCGGTATTCAGCACGTTCGAGACATCCAGCGTCAGGGTCAGGTCACGCAGGGCCGCGATCCGGTAGCCCAGGGTAAGATCCACCACCCCGTACCCTTCGACATCCCCGGCGTAGACGGCCGAATTGGCGGGGAAGCCGTTGACGACCCTGGCCCGGACCTGCCCGGTGAGACCTGACTCGGTGTTGCGGTACCGCAGCGCCGCCGTGCCCTTCAGCGTGGGGGCGTTCAACGGGATGTCTTCCTCGGTCGCCTGGCCCTCGTTCGCGGTGAACGTGTCGTCGCTCACCCATGCCCCTCCGACGGTCGCCTCCCACAGGGGATGGAGGATCAGCGTCGCCGTGGCGTCGGCCCCGAACAGCTCGACCCGCCCGAGGTTCCGGTACGTCAGGACCAGCGCCGGATCGCTACCGCCCGCCTCGATCGGCGTGACGACGCCGATGGGGAGGCCCGGATTGGCGGCGGTGCCATCGCCGCCGATGGCGACCGCGGCTCCGGCGGCCGTGGCCGGATCGAGGCCATTGGCGATCAGGTACGCCTCGACGTCGGCCCGGTTCAGGAACACGTTCGGCGTCGAGATCCGGAGCGCCGACGTGTAATCATCGATGAGGGTGTGATAGACGTTGGCGCCCAGGAGCAGACGGTCGCCGAGGAGGCCCTTGTATCCCACCTCGAACGTGTTCGTGATGGAAGGCGCGACCCGCGAGATGTCGGTAATGCCCTGGATCCCGCCGGGCGTCGGCAGGAACATCTGCGACTGAATGTCCAGCGTCCGGGCCTCGACGGTGATGTCCGAATCCGTCGGGCTGAGGGAGGCCATGAAGTTCCCGAGCTGCGGGTTCTGGAGCGCGACGACGGCCGCGATCTCCTCCCAGAGGACGGCCGCGCTGGTCTCCTGGTAGACGGCCGGGCTCCGGCCGGCGAACTGCGCGAAGGGATTGCGGTGCATGGGCAGGCCGTTGTCGCCGTACCGGAAGTGCAGCCCGTCCGCGGTCGTCCCCTGGGCCCGCACGTCGTAGCGGAGCCCTGCGGGCAGCGGGATCGAGCCGCCCGAGATATCCAGGAACAGGTTCAGCGTGGACGGGGTCGAGAACGCCCGGTTGTACGTGGCCCGGAAGTTCTGCCCCACCACCGGCTGGAAGACGATCGCGGCCCGGGGGGAGAACACCGGGTCCTCGAGGATCGAGTGGTAATCGACCCGGGCGGCCAGGTTCAGGTCGAATTTCGGGGTGAGGTCGGTCTGTGTCTGGAGGTACCCGCCGATCTCCGTGATCTCGTCGTCGTCCTCGTTGCGCCCGTTGATGGTGCCGTCCGTCCGCGGCACGGTCCTCAGGGCGTCCGCGCCATACGTGAGGTTCGTCGCCCCCCACTGGGTCTGGTTCTGCAGCTGTCCCACCAGCAGGCTGGATCGATCGATCAGCGGCCTTCCCGACCGGAGCAGGTACGTGTCCGAACTCTCGGACTGGTTGAAGAAGACCTGCGCGAACATGCTGCCGACGAGGGCGCGCGCCTGCAGGTAGTTGTACGCCCAGTCCACGACCTGCCCCGCGCCGAGGCCGGTGAGGTCGACGCTGGACGCGGACAGGTTCCGGCCGCCGGAGACGATGAACGCCATGTCCTCGGCCGGCCGCCAGTCCGCGCGCACGTCGCCGGACCAGCGCTCGAGGTCGTTGTTCCGACCACCGGCGACGTTGAGCACGCTTGAGCGGAAGGTACTGATGTCCTCGGCGCTGCTGCCGAGCCCGGCCGTGACGGCCGGGCACGTCCCCGCGCCGCGCACCAGGCCGGCGGCGATGCACGCGTCCGCCAGC
>JAHWKI010000179.1:5041-7196 GCA_019347975.1 Gemmatimonadota bacterium | reverse complement strand
GGGATCAACGCGTCGGTGCGGGACCTCCGGGAGCGCTCGGAGGAGGAGCTGGTGGCGCTCACCCGGGACCGGCTCCGGCCCGTGCTCGCCCTGGGCACCACCACTGTGGAGGTGAAGAGCGGGTACGGGCTCACGACCGAGGACGAGCTCAAGATGCTCCGGGTGGTGCGCGCGCTGGACCAGGAGGGCCCCCTCGATCTCGTCCCAACGTTCCTCGGAGGTCACGAGGTCCCGCCGGAGTACCGCGACCGACCGGCCGCGTATGTGGATCTCCTGGTGGAGGAGATGATCCCCGCCGTGGCCGGGGCCGGCCTCGCACGTTTCTGCGACGTGTTCATGGAGCCGGGGGTCTTCGACGCCGCGCAGACCCGCCGGATCCTCGAGGCGGGGCTGGACCACGGCATGGTCCCGAAGCTCCACGCGGACGAGCTGGAGCCGTCGGGCGGGGCCGAGCTGGCCGCCGAGCTGGGCGCGGCCTCCGCGGACCACCTGGGCGCCATCACGGACACGGGGATCGCCGCCCTCGCCGGCTCCCGCACCGTGGCGACGCTCCTCCCGGGCACCCTGTTCTTCCTGGGGCGGAAGCAGTACGCCCCGGCCCGGCGGCTCCTCGAGGCGGGCGCGACCGTCGCGCTGGCGACGGACTTCAACCCCGGCTCCTCCGCGAGCCCGAGCCTCCCGCTGATCCTCACCATCGCGTGCTCCCAGATGGGGATGGACCCGCTCGAGGCGCTGGTGGCCGGAACCCGCAACGGCGCGCGGGCGCTTCGGCTCGAGGACGGGCGCGGCACGCTCTCGGCGGGCGCCCCGGCCGATCTCGTCCTCTGGGACGCCGCCGATCACCGGGAGATCCCGTACCGCTACGGAATCCGGCTCGCGCGGCGGGTCTGGAAGGGGGGGCGGGAGGTGGCGTGAGCGCTTGTTCGACGTCGGAGGCAGGCGTATCTTGCGACCCATGACCGCCCGGCTCCTCCAGACGCGATGCAACTCCAGTGAGGGCCGGGATTTGGTCGTGTGGGGGTGGCCCAAAGGCTCCCCCGGATACCATCGGGCGCACCGTTCGATCGGGAAGGCATGAAGTCGATCGCGAAGCTCAAGGACCAGGCTCGGAAGCACGAGCAGAGGGAGGACTGGAAGGCCGCGATCGAGGCCTACCAGAAGGTCCTCGAAACGGAACAGGGGGAAGCCGAGCTCGAGCTGGAGCTGGGCCTCTTCAACCGGATCGGGGACCTGTACCTCCGTCTGGGCGAGACCGACAACGCCGTCTCGTACTACGAGCAGGCTTCCGAGAAGTATGCCGAGGCCGGCTTCTTCAACAACGCCATCGCGCTCTGCAACAAGGCCCTGCGGCACCGCCCCAACCGCGCCCAGATCTATCTGAGGCTGAGCCGCCTCTCGGCTGAGCAGGGCTTCACCACGGACGCCAGGCGCTGGATCCTCGAGTACGCCGCGCGGCAGGTGAAGACCGGGCGCGTGGATTCCGCACTCGAGGGGCTCGCCGACTTCGTGGAGTCGTCGGAGGACCCCGACGTCCGCGAGTTTCTCGCCCAGCAGCTGGCGACGCAGGGGCGGAAGGATGAGGCAGCCGCCCATTTCGCCCGCGCGTACGCGGAGCGGATGGCGCGCGGCGAGACGGAGGCGGCAGGGAAGGCGGCGGAGCGGGCCCGCGCCCTCGACCCGTCCATCGACCTGAGCGGGGTGGCCGCGCCCCGGCGGCACGCGGCGGGATTGGAGGACGCCGGGGAGGACGACGGGCTGGCGGGGCTCGAGACAGGTCCGGGGAGCATCGACGGCGCCAGCCTCGAGGTCGAGGAGATGGCCGGGTTCGAGACGTCGTATTCCGAGCGGAAGCCGGAAGCCTCGCCGGACGACCTGGAGGACGGCGTAGGGCTGGGCGGCCTGGAGACGTTCGGGACCGATGCCGGCGACGAGCTCGGCCAGGCGGACGAGGACGCGGGTGTCGGACCCGGGCTGGACGACGAGGACGTGGAGCCGCTCCCCCTCATGGAGGACGAGGCCGAGCCCCTCCCCATGCTGAGCATCGAAGGGCCCGACGAAGAGCTCGCACCCATCGAGGAGGAGCCCGAACAGGCGGAAGAGCCCGAAGTGCCCTGGCAGCCCGAGGAGCTCGAAGAGGTCGAAGAGGTCGAAGAGG
>JAHWKI010000179.1:0-4941 GCA_019347975.1 Gemmatimonadota bacterium | reverse complement strand
ACGCTCGATCTCGGCTCGGGGCTGTCGTCGGACGAGCCGTTCGCGGCGGAGCCGACCGTGGACATCGAGCCTCTGGACCTGGGCACGCTGGACCTCGGCTTCGGCGCCTCCGAGGAGCCGCCGCCGGCCGATCCCGACTTCGTGGACGTGGACGCGGTGCTGGGTCGGGCCCGGGAGCTGGTGGGTCGCGGCCTGGGCCGCGAGGCGATCCGGGAGCTGAGCCTGCTTTCCGGCGCCGATGCCGGCCCGGAGGTGTTCCGCGGCGCGCTGGCGGTGGTGAACGAGGTCGTTCGCCGCGACCCCAACGACCTCTCCGCCCACCAGCGGCGGGTGGAGTTCGCAGCGCGTACGGAGGACCAGCCCGTGATGGTCACCGCCTATCTGGACCTGGCGGCGGCCCTGGAGCGGACGGGAGCGGAGGCCAAGGCCCGGGCGATGTACGAGCGTGCCCTCGACCTGGACCCGCGGAACGCGGACGCGCTCGAGGCGCTGGGGCGTTCCGCCGACCAGGTCGACGAGAAGGCCGTCGACCTGGACGCGATCCTGCGCGAGATGGGCCCCGGGAGCGAGCCGCCGGCCGGGCCGGTGCCGGACGAGGGCGCCGATCCCGAGTTCGCCGCGATGCTGTCGCAGTTCAAGGCCCGGGTCACGGAGCACGTGGACGCCGAGGACGCCGGGGACCACTACGACCTGGGGCTGGCGTTCAAGGAGATGGGGCTGATCGACGAGGCCATCGCCGAGTTCCAGACCGCGCTGACCGGGGGCGAGGAGCGGCTCAAGGTGTACGAGGAGCTGGGGCAGTGCTTCGTGCTGAAGAACCAGCCGAACCTGGCGCTCAAGATCTTCAACCGGGCGCTCCAGGTCCCGCACGAGGATCCGGCGGAGCTCCTGGGCGTCTACTACCACCTCGGCCAGTGCCACGAGGAGCTGGGGCAGCGGGAGCAGGCCCGACAGGCCTACGAGAAGGTGCTGGCCATCGACGCGTCCTTCGAGGACGTTCCGGACCGGATGGCGCGCCTGTGACGCGACCGCCCTCCTGATGCTGCGGACCGCGTTGCCACGCCTCGCGAAGATCCAGCAGCCCGTCCGCGACCCGCTGGAGGGCGTCGAGGCGGAGATCCGGCGGATCATCCTGTCCGACTTCGAGCCCATCCAGGAGGTGGGCGACTATCTCGCTCTCGCCCGGGGCAAGCTGTTCCGCCCGACGCTCCTCCTGCTCGCCAACCGGGTCGGCGGGAGCCGGGGCCACGAGCGGGCGCCGACGCTCGGCGCGGTCGTGGAGCTGCTCCACCTCGCCACGCTGGTCCACGACGACGCCGTGGACCACTCGGTACTGCGCCGGGGGATGCCCACGGTCAACGCGCTCTGGAACCACCAGTCGGCCATCATCATGGGCGACTACCTGTACAGCCGGGCCGTGACCGAGCTGGCCTCGTTCGGCCGGACGGACTTGATCACGGTGCTCGCCGTCGCGGCCAACGAGATGAGCGTGGGCGAGATGCGCCAGCTGGTGTCCGCGGACGCCCTCGGCTTCACCGAGGAGGACTACTACCGGCTGATCCGGGCCAAGACGGCCTCGCTGATGTCCGCGGCCTGCGAGATGGGGTGCATGACGGGCGAGGAGCGGCACCGCGGCGCGCTGGCCCGCTACGGCCACTTCATCGGCATGGCGTTCCAGATCGCCGACGACCTCCTGGACTACACGGCGAGCGAGGAAGCGACCGGGAAGCCCACGGGGCACGACCTCCGTGAGCACAAGATGACCCTCCCGCTGATCGCGGCGATGGCCCGGATGGATGAGGCGGAGCTGGAGGAGGTCGAAGCGTTTTTCGCCGACCCCGTTCCGACCGACGAGGGCATTCGCCGGCTGATCGAGCTGAGCGCCGAGCGCGGCGGCATCGACTATGCGAGAGCGCGCGCCGATGAATTCGGGGCCCGTGCGGCAGAAGCCTTGCAGGACGTCCCCCGGGATGAAGCCCGGGAGGCGCTGCTCCTGGCCGTGAGCTACGTGGTGGAGCGCAGGCGTTGAGAAGGACTACTCCGTGAGCAAGAGAGACTGATGCTGGGAACAAGACGGCGGGCGTTTCCACGGCTCGTATGGGCGGTGCTGATCGGGCTTTTCCTGGGCGCGCTGTTCACGAAGCTGGCCATTCGCTACCTTCCGGATAGCGCCGGCCGCGAGTTCCTGACGACGACGGTCCAGGCCTCGCTGGGGCCTCTGGGCCTCGACCTGGTCGCGGTGGCGTTCGTGATCGGACCGCTGGTGCTGAGCCTGAATGCCCTGAGCGTGGTGGGCATCCTGGTCGTCGCCGTGGTGATGCGGTCCTGGTGGTTCTAGCCATGAACGGGAAGCGAGAGAGCTATGCCAGGCTTCGGTAGCGTCGGTGTGTGGGAGGTCATTCTGATCCTGGCGATCCTGCTCCTGGTCTTCGGGGCCAAGCGGCTCCCGGAGATCGGCTCGGCCCTCGGGAAGGGGATCCGCGAGTTCAAGGGCTCGATCCGCGAGATCGAAGGCGAGATCAAGCGACCCGGTGACCAGGGCGCGCCGCGGGACCTGCCCCGCTCCGAGGCCCCGCGCGCGGAGCCCCGGACGGAGGCCCCGCGTGCCGAGTCGGCGCCGCGGGAGACGGAGAGCGCCGGGACGGGGACCGACGCGGACCGGCGCCCCGAGTAGGAGAGCCGGGTCCGAGCCCGGTGGAGGTCTGCAAATCTCCCGGGATCCGCCCGGTGCCGCTGGATCGCCCGAAATGAAGACGTCAACCCAGCATCAAAGCCACGTTCCAGGCACTCGTTCCGCCTTGACGCCGTATATCGCCGTCAACTCGACACTCGATCCGTTGGCGGGACCCATCGTTCCGACTTGACGCCATATAGCGGCGTGAAGTCGGAAAACCGCGCCCGCCGTGGCCAATCTTTCCGGATTGACGCCACTCCACCCGCCGCCTCACGCGCGATCGCGCGTTCCACATCGCGCGGCCACACCGAATCCGCAAGCCAAAAAAAAACCTGACACGAAGCACACGCGGTGACGGAAGACACGAAATCCGGATCATGCTTCCGGGCACTTCGTGATCTCCGTCCCTCCGAGCTCTTCGTGTCAGGTTTTTGTTTCGATCCCGCCTCGACTGGCGCTCAGCTCGCCGCGGTCGTGGTCGGCTGGAGTACCTGCTTGCGGGCGTCGTTCACATCGGCCTCCTCGCGGAGGGCTTCCATGAAGAGATTGAGCCGCTGGTTCTGAAGGGCGGCCATGACCTGCTGCCTCTGCCCCTGCTTCTGCGCCTCCCACGCCTCCCGGTCCGCTTCCGTGCGGTCCGTGACCTCGATCACGTAAAAGGCGTCGGAGGTCTCCAGCAGGCCGCTGATCTCGCCGACCTCGAACCCGAACGCCGCGCCGATGGCGGCGTTCGCCGCGCCGATGCCGGGAACGAAGTCCACCCGGGTGAAGGGCCCGGCCGGGCGGACGGTCAGCCCGGCGGCCTGTGCGCCCTGATCCAGCGACCCGCCGCTGCGCACGCGATCCACGACCTGGCGGCCTATGTCCTTCGCCCGATCCCGCTTCTTCTGGTTGATCAGGATCGTCCGGATCGCCGGTGTGGCCTCCTGCAGGGTGAGGGTCCGCTCCTCCTCCCGCTCGACCAGCTCCATGAGGTAGAACCGGCGCTCGTTCTCGAAGATCGGGCTGGCCTCACCGACCGGTGCCCGCTCCTCGAAGACCCAGTCCACGCCGTCCGCCACCGATCCCACGCCCGGCAGGTTGGGGAGGATGGGGTTGAGCTCCGTCGTTCGTACGGTGAGGCCGAGGGCTTCCGCCGCCGCGTCGAGGGAGACGCGCTCGATCATGTCCTCCAGCGAGTCGACGCGGGCCAGCATCGCGTCCTCGCTCTCGGGCGTGCGCTCGATGGGGACCAGGATGTGGGACGCGGTCGCCTGGTCGGCGCTCCGCTCCTCGACCCGGATCAGGTGGTAGCCGAACTGCGTCTGGACCGGCTCCGTCACCTCTCCGATGCGCGCGCTCCACACCGCCTCCTCGAACGCGGGGACCGTCTGCCCGCGCTGGATCGTGCCCAGCGAGCCGCCCTGCTCCGCCGAGACTTCGTCGGCGCTCTCACGGGTCGCCACCTCGGCGAAGTCGGCGCCGCCCCGGATCTCCTGCCGAAGCGCGCGCGCGCGCTCCAGCGACGCGGTCGTGTCCGCCTTCGCCGGCGCCTGGTCGATGCTGACGACCCGGACCTCGGCCCGCGCCGGCCGCTCGAAGTTGCTGCGGTTCGCGTTGTAGTAGGTCGCGATCTCCCGCTCCGTCACCGTGACTTCCGCATCGCCCACCACCTCGCGGGGGTCGATCGCGATGTAGCGCACGGACGCGGTCTCGTTCCGCTCCCGGTAGAGCCGCCACAGCTCGCCGTCGGTCACCACCACGGCGGCGCCGACCTGCTGGAACAGCTTGCTCCGCGGCAGGACGCGCCGGTAGTACGACTCCAGATCCCGGAGCAGGTTCGCGTCCGCGGCGGGGGAGGCGAGGAACTGGTGGTACTTGGCCAGGTCGAACCGACCATCGGTCTGGAACATCTCGTACTCGTAGAACTCCGGCGGCGGCGCGTAGCGCGCGGCCTGCCGGATCTCCGACTCCTCGACCCTGATCCCGCGGCGGCGCAGCTCCTGGGCGATCAGCCGGTCCATGACGATCTGGTCCCACGCCTGGTCCTCGATCTCCCGATTCTCGGCGGCCGACATCGCGGAGGACTGCTGCTGCTGGCGCTGCTCGTACAGCTGCCGGCGCACCTCCTCGAACTGGCGGTAGTGGATCGGCTCGCCGTTCACGCTGCCGATCTCTCCGCCCGTGAACTGCGCGGCGCTCCCGCCGCTCATGTCCATGCCCCACTCGAACACCATGAGAGCCACGAATGCCAGTGCGGTGACCAGCATGATCCACTTCGTGTTCTC
>JAHWKI010000178.1:4457-7222 GCA_019347975.1 Gemmatimonadota bacterium | reverse complement strand
CACCACCTCGCCCTCCGCGAGCTCCGCCAGCGCCGTCGGGTTCCCGCACCCCAGCGACGCCAGCACCGCCTTCTCCGGCAGCGACGACGCCGTCACCGCGTCGTACAGGTCCCGCGTGATGGCGTCCGTTCCGCCCTCGCCGCACCCGCACCCGCTTCCGCACGTCGCCTTCTCACCTGCCCCCGCCCCCGCACGCTTCGCCGCCTCGCCGTACTTCAGGCGGACGACCTCCCGCAGATGTTCCCCCGTCATACCGCCGCCCGTCGTGGTCGAGCCCGCGCTGCTATCGGCCATTGTTCCCCCTCGTCCAGGCGTTTCATCAACCGTCATTGATGTAACTATACATCAACGGGAATTGATCAGTCAAGCCCTGATCGCCGGGGCCGGGCGCTCCCGCGCACTGGCCACCCGTCTCCCCGGCGGATACCATGCCAGCCGATGCAGCGCTCCCTCCGCTCCACCATCGGGTACGCGTTCCGGGCGCTCCGCCGCCGGAACTACAGGCTCCTGTTCCTGGGGCAGGCGGTCTCGCTGACGGGCTCGTGGATGCAGCAGCTGGCGCTGAGCTGGCTGGTCTATCGCCTGACGGGTTCCGCGCTCCTCCTGGGCGTGGTGGCATTCGCGGGTCAGCTCCCGGGCTTCGTGATCGCGCCGATCGCCGGGGTGCTGGCGGACCGGTGGAACCGTCACCGGATCGTGGTCGCGACGCAGGCGCTGATGATGGTGCAGGCCACGGCGTTGGCGGTTCTGGTCCTCGGCGGCTGGATCCAGGTGTGGCACCTGATCGCGCTGGCGACGGTGCTGGGCGTGCTGACCGGGCTCGACATCCCCGCCCGCCAGGCGCTGTTCCTGGACCTGGTGGAGGGGGACCGTGAGGATCTGGCGAACGCCATCGCGCTGAACTCGTCGCTCTTCAACGCCACGCGGCTGATCGGCCCCTCGCTGGGCGGGTTCCTGATCGCGCGACTGGGCGAGGGTCCCGTCTTCGCGCTCAACGCGGCGAGCTACCTGGGCGTGCTGACCGCGCTCCTTTCCATGCGACTCGCCCCGGCCGCCGCCGGTCCCGCCGCCGGCTCCGTGCTCCTCCGGCTCCGGGAGGGGTTCGGCTACGCGTTCGGGTTTCAGCCCATCCGTGCGCTGCTCCTGCTCATCGCGGCCATCAGCCTGGTCGGCATGCCGTACGTGGTCCTGCTGCCGGTGTTCGCCGAGGAGGTGCTGGGCGGCGGCCCCCGGACGCTGGGGCTCCTCATGTCGGCCGCCGGGCTGGGCGCGCTCCTGGGTGCCCTGTACCTGGCCGGGCGCTCCTCGGTGCGGGGGCTGAGCCGGGTCATCGTCGTCGCCGGCCTGGTGTTCGGCGCGGGGCTGATCGCCTTCTCGTTCAGCCGCACGCTCCTCCTCTCCATGGCGCTGCTGGTCTTCGCCGGCGCGGGGATGATGATCCTGTCCGCCTCGGCCAACACCGTCCTCCAGACCGTCGTCGCGCCCGAGATGCGGGGCCGGCTGATGAGTCTCTACACGATGGCATTCATGGGGATGGGGACGTTCGGCAGCCTGATCGGCGGCTGGCTGGCGAGCAGCGTCGGCGCGCCAACGGCCGTTGCGCTGGGCGGCATCGGCTGCCTGGCCGCGGCCGCGTGGTTCGAGACGCGGCGGCCCGCCCTGCGCGCGCTGGTGCGGCCGATCTACCGCGAGCTCGGGATCATCCCCGAAGTCGCCAGCGGGATCCTGACCGCCAGCGAGCTGCGTACCAGGGGGTAGGCTCCTCCGCCGCGCGGAGGCCATCGGCCAGGAGACATTCAGGGCCTGTCGGGCGGAGTGCGGGCCGTCGGCGCCTACCGCCCGTCGACGACCAGCCCCGCCTCCCGCAGGACCTTCAGGTGGTGCGAGAGCAGCGACTGCCGCGCGTCCATCGCTCAGGGTAGCGGCGCGCGCCACCGTTATTTAAAAGGGGGGCGTCGGCAGCCGACGCCCCCCTTTTTTCTGCTGCCGATCAACCTTACGGAACCGTTGTGATGTCCGCCTGCGTGACGTCGCACATCTCGAGCTCGAAGCCCGGATTGTTCGTCTCGTCGAAATCGATCGGGAACACCACGTCATCACCGTATGTGCCGCCCTTATGATAATCGCCCGTCGGATAGACCTGGTCTTCCGCTCTGCCGTACTGGTACATCAACCGCCGCAGGTCCCCCAACCGGTGACCGGTCAGGAACATCCAGAAGGCGCGCTCGGCGAAGAGCTGGTCGATCGCCGCATCCGGTGTAAGCGGGACCGGCAATGGCTCCAGCGTCGCGTCTTCGGGCGGATTCCCGGGGACATGCAGCGGTATGAGGGTCTCAGCCTCCAGGCGAAGCGCGTTCAGGGTGGCATTCATCGCCAGGTAGTTGTCCTGAGCGAGCTCGTTCTCGGCCTTGATCAAGCGAGCCTCCGCTCCGCTCGCCAGGACGATGGGGGTGTCGAAGAAGTCGTACTTCTCCGTGACATAAAGAGGATAGCTGGGATCGAATCCGCCGCCATCGTCAAACCACGGCGTGCGCGGATCGTCGGAGCTCCGGAACGGCAGACCGTTCCCCCCTTCGTCATCAGACTGCGAATAGCGGCCATTCGCCTGCAGGGCGTAAATTCCGTTGCTCGTGCCTGAGACGGAATGCTGGACGTAATGAACGAAAGTGGTAGGAACGGAGCTGACTGCCGCAGCGGCCTCGGAGTACCGTCCGAGATCGAGCAGCGCCCGGCCCTTGCCGACCATCGCCAGGTGCGAGCCCGCG
>JAHWKI010000178.1:0-4357 GCA_019347975.1 Gemmatimonadota bacterium | reverse complement strand
GGCCCGCCGGGCAAAGTGCAGGTCCACGTAAGTGCCATCGGACGTGTTTCCCGCGTCCGGCGGCATCTGCGCCCGCCGGTCGGTGGCGGTGCGCGTGGGGAACGTGCCTGACGAGAAGAACTCGTCAGACATGACCCCTGTCACACTGACCCACGCGTCACCACCGTTGAAGGCGCTGGCGAAGTTCCCGTTGGCGCCCGCCACAACAATGGGCAGCAGAGCGGGATCCTCGAGCGTTGCCGGGTTGACGGTATCCGGATCTTCCACTTCGAGCAGGGAGCCGAGATCGCACCCGGCGAGGCCCAGGATCGCGACCAGCACAGGCACCGCGGCCAGACGGCCGAGGGTGCTTCTGGTTGTTCTTCTATGCATGTCAATTTCCTCGCCGATCAGAAGGTGTAGTCCAGGCGCAGCATCAGGTAGCGCACCGGAGGCTGCGTGTTGAACTCGGCCTGGCCGAAGTTCGAGTTACCGCCGCCCGACTGAACCTCCGGGTCGATACCGCTGTAACCGGTCCAGAGGGCGAGATTCCGACCGGCAACCGTCAGGCGAAGCCCTTCCGCACGCTGGAATCGCTGCGTCCAGGCGCTCGGAACCGAGAACGTCGCCGAGATCTCGCGCCACCGGTAGAAGTCCGCCCGCTCGACGTACCCGGTGCGCGTCTGATCCCCGTCCGCATCGCCATAGCGATAGGCGAGGTGGCGAGCCTGCAAATCAAGAGGCGCGTCCGGATCGCCTACCGCGCGACACCCGCGTGTGCTGCGGAAACCGCAGCGGAACGCCTCCGTGAAGTTCTGGGTGTAATGCCCACCACGACCCTCGACGAGTGTGGAGACGGAAAGCCAGTCGAAGAGCCGCGCGTCGGCGAAGACCGAGCGCTGCCACGTCGGCATCGACGGCCCGATGTAATCGGCCGTGTCCCCGACTTCGATCTCGCTTCGCGTGAGAAGCCCGTCGGCATTGACGTCGTCCCAGGACAGTGTGGGCTGGAAGAAGGCACCGGCCGGGAACCCCTCGGTGTGCCGCTGCGCCCCGAACACGATCGGCTCGACGCCCTCGCGGGCGCCGATGTCCAGCACTTCGTTGTCCAGCGTAGTGTTGGTGAATCCGAGCTGGAGACCGAAGTCGCGGCTTTCGAAGATCAGCAGGTTCGCGCCGAACTCGGTGCCGGCGTTCTTGATGCTTCCCAGATTCGCGAGCACCGACGTCGTCAGCCCGAGTGAACCGGGCAGCCGGCGGCTGATGAGCGCGTCCTCCGACTTCTTGTTGTAATACGTGAACTCGAGCGACAGCCGGTCCTCGAACAGTCCTGTATCGAAGCCGAACTCCCACTCGGTAGCACGCTCGGGCTTGAGCAGCTCGTTCCCGGTGACGGACAGCGTCACGCCCGGCACGTCGCCGGCTTCGCTCGCGACCGTGATCGGAGCGAACAGGGTGACCGCGTCACGGAACCCCGGCTGCAGTCCGGCCACACCCCAGGCGGCGCGCAGGCGCAGCGTGTTCAGGAAGTCCATCCGCGGGAACCACTGCTCCTCGGCTACGACCCACGAGACACTCGCGGAGGGATAGGTCGCCAGCTCGAACTCGGTCCCGAAGGCGCTGTTGTCGTCCACCCGGACCCCGGCCGAAACGAACAGCCGATCCCTGAAGGCGAAATCCTGGTTGACGTAGCCGCCGAGGGTGCGGATCTCGAAGAAGTCCTCGTCGATGCTGAACAACGCGGATGTGGTCCCGCACGATGCGGTCCCGGGCACCAGTGAGGAGCCGTAGCAGCTCGTATCCTCATGGTGATCGAGGTTATAGCTCGTGCCCACCGTGGTCGTGGAGAGCAGGTCGGGCGTGACCTCGAACGTCCCGATCGCGGATCCCTGGACCGTGTAGAGCGCGTCCGTCCCCCGCTCGGAGTCTCGGAAGCCGTTCTGCCACGAGGTCGTCAGCCAGCCGAGAGGACCCTCGGGCTGGAGCGTCTCGTAGTCGTGGAGCGAGGCCAGGTCGAGGCCACCCGTGGCGTTCAGCGTAAGCCACGTCGTCGGCCGGTAGCGGGTGGTCACGCTGGTGACGTAGCGGTCCACGTCCTGGCGCGTCGGCAGAACCGAAATCTGATCCAGGTTGACGCCGAACCCGTAGTTCGACGGATTGGGATCGCCGAACTCCGGATCGTCCGGGTCCGCCTCGATGAAGTTGGGATAGCCGAGCACACCATTCAGCAGGGGGCTGAAGATGTGGTTGTCGTTCGGATTGAGTGCGAGATTCGCGTCCGTATAGCCGAACGACACCGAAACATCGGCTTTTTCGCTGATCCGCGCGTCGAGGTTGCCGCGGAAATTCAGCTTGTCCTGGGTGTTGAAGTAGACGATTCCCTGCTCGTCCTCGTACTGCCCCGAGACGAAGAAGCGGACGTTCTCGGTGCCGCCCCGGAGGCTGGCGCCGTACCGCTGCCGGTGGCCTACTCCGTAGGGACGCGTCCGCGGGTCCTCGAGCGTGTTGAACGATGCCGACCCGTCCTGGCTGCATTCGCCCAGGGCCGCACTGAGATTCGGGCAGAAGTCGTAGAACCGCGGCTCGCCATCCGCCGGTCGGCTCCGGTTCAGGAAGCCCCGGTCGTCGAATACCGACTGGGACGGATCGTTGGCCTGATAGGCTAGCCAGTTCGCGGGATAATCGGTCACATCCTCGATCGACCCCGTTTCCGCGTATGCGGTCCACTGGGTGTTCCCGGGCCTACCGCGCTTCGTGGTGATCAGGATCACGCCGTTCGCCGCCGCCGTCCCGTACAGCGCCGACGCGGCCGGACCCTTCACAATCTCGATGTTGGCGATGTCGGCCGGATTGAGGTCGTTGAGCCGGCTCGGCTCCTGACCCCCTGTATAGTTGGGGATCGACATGCTCGTGTTGAGCTTCACGCCGTCGACGAAGATCAGTGGCTCGTTCGACAATGACAGGCTGTTGGCGCCGCGGATCCGGATCCGCTGCGACGTGCCGGTGGTCCCATTCACGTCCTGCAGGACCAGCCCGGACGAGCGGCCGCCCATGGCGTCCGCCATGGAAGTAACCGGGCCCTGGTTCAGGTTTTCCACTTCGATCGTAGAAACCTTCGACCCCAGCTCTCGGGCCCGCTGCTCACGGCCCGTCGCTGCGCTCACCACCAGCGCTTCCAGCGGGACTGCGCTCGTCTGAAGCGCGAAGTCCGCCGTGGCCGTTCCAGCGGCGGTCACGGTGACCGTCCGCGTCTCCTGCGAATACCCGATGAGCACGGCCCGGATCTGCTGCTCGCCGGCCGGCACGCGGGTGAGGAGATAACGACCGTTCTGGTCAGTCAAGCCACCGACGTTGGTGCCGGCGACCACGATCTGCACGCCCGTGAGGGGCTGGGCAGTCGATTCGTCGGTCACCTGGCCGGTGACTGTGCCGGTCTGCTGCGCGGAGACTTCCGTGAGGAAGGCCGCGCCGAAGACGAGCACCATGGACAAGAGTGTCGTACGGACAACTCTCATGGTACCTCCCTGGCAGGGGGTTCTTTTTTCGGCCGGGAAACCTCGCGTCTCCCGGTCTATCCATCGGATTCCGCGACCGCGATCGTCGCGGCGTCCGAAGCCGTTAGCGCCCCTCGTCGGGGGCGTCTATTCTAGACGTGGCAAGTCCCCCGCGGATTCGGCCTTCGGCGGCTCTCTTCGCGGTGGACCGGGCCTCAGTCTTCTCCGGAGTATGCCGGAGTTTAGAAGAGGTGGACAGAGGGCGCAAGGTGGCCCAGGAGTCCGGCATGCAGGGTCTGGCGCCGATCTGCGCGCCGTGCGTTACCGCTGGGCGCAGGTGCGTGGAGCCGATTTCGCGGGAGGTGAGGACCTGCCCGCGGGGCTGCATCCCTTCATCTCCCGAGCAGGGCAGCGGCATCCGACGCCTGCCCCCGAGGTACCGATGGGCGCCCACGGAACGACAGCCTTCCGAACCTGAACCGACACGAGGAGGGACATGGCGGCGGACGTGGATGATCTGGCCGAGCTGCTCGACCTGGAGCCGCTCGAATACAACATCTACCGGGGCGTGAACCGGGACATCGGAACGGGGCGCATCTACGGCGGACAGGTCCTCGCCCAGTCGCTGGTGGCGGCGGCCCGCACGGTCGAGGACGACCGGCCCGCCCACTCGCTCCACGGGTACTTCATTCTGCCCGGTGACCTGCAGATCCCGGTCGTCTACTTCGTGGACCGGCTCCGCGACGGCGGGAGCTTCACCACCCGGCGGGTCACGGGGATCCAGCACGGTCGCGCGATCTACAACATGTCCGCGTCGTTCCACCGCGTAGAGGAGGGGCTCGAGCACCAGGTGGACATGCCCGACGTGCCGCCACCGGAGGGGC